>CAYXXE010000046.1:0-14517 GCA_964468985.1 uncultured Gaiellales bacterium
CCGACTACGGCTACATCGAAGGCACGCTCGCCGAGGACGGCGACCCGCTCGACGCGCTCGTCCTCGTGGGCGAGCCGACGTTCCCCGGCTGCCGCATCCGGGTGCGGGCGGTGGGCGTGTTCCACATGGCCGACGAGAAGGGGCCGGACGAGAAGGTGATCTGCGTCCCGTTGCGGGATCCCGCCTGGAGCGCGATCTCCGACATCCACGACGTCCCGCCGCCGCTCCGCAACGAGATCGAGCACTTCTTCCAGGTCTACAAGGATCTGGAAGGCGCGCAGACGGTGACGCACGGCTTCGGGAACCGCAGCGAGGCGCTCGGCGTCATCGACGCCGCCCGCGCCCGCGCCAACCCGGCCTGACCGGTTGCGGGCGGCCGGGGTTTCGTCTACCCTTCGCCGCCTGATGTTGGGAATCGCGAACGCAGATGTGACGGCTCGCCGCTCTCGCGGCTGAGCCTGTCGTCTTCGTTTCCCGTTCTTTTCACGCGATTCCCAAGGAGCATCGGTGCAACATCGTTCGCAGGCTGTGGTCGTACGCGACCTTCGCAAGGAGTTCTCCCGCCCGCGCGGCCTGCACGGCCGCCGGCCGCCGCGTGCCGCGCTGAAGGGGATCTCGTTCGAGATCGCCCGCGGAGAGTGCGTCGCCGTGCTCGGCCAGAACGGCTCGGGCAAGTCGACGCTCGTCCGGGTCCTGTCGACGCTGCTGCTGGCCGACGGCGGTGACGCCCACGTCTTCGGGCACGACGTGTTCGCCGAGGCGCGGGCCGTGCAGCATCTCGTCAACCGCGTCTCGGTCGAGGCGAGCTTCTTCAAGAAGCTGAGCGCCGCCGAGAACCTGGCCTATGCGGCCCGGTTCTACGGCCTCATGCCGGCACAGACCCGCGCCGAGATCCCGCGGATCCTCGAGCGGGTCGGCTTCCCGGCCGAGCGGCGCGGCGAGGCGATGGAGCACCTCTCGCGTGGCATGCAGCAGAAGGTCGCCCTGGCGCGGGCCCTGCTCACCTCGCCGGTGCTGCTGCTGCTCGACGAGCCGACCACCGGCCTCGACCCACGCTCGAAGCAGGAGGTGCAGGCCTTCATCCGCGAGCTGAGACTGCGGCACGACTCGACGATCCTGCTCTGCACGCACGACATGCAGGAGGCCGAGGCGCTCGCCGACCGGATCGGCCTGCTCGACCGGGGCGAGCTGCTCTTCCTCGAGCCGGTCGCGGAGGTGAAGGCCCGCTACGGCGTCGACACGCTCGAGGAGGCGTTCTTCGTCGCGACCGGGCGCGCCTACGACGACGAGAAGACGGACGACGACCGGGACCGGGCGGTGTTCGCGTAATGGCCGCTGTCGACTCGGGCCTCACGAAGCGGGGGCTGTTGCGCCACGAGGCCGTCGGCCTGTTCGGCGTCGTCGAGCGGAACCTCTACCTCGTCAAGCGCTACTTCCTCTGGGATCTCGCCTTCCTGCTCTGGACGGTCGCGAACACGCTGACGATCGTCTTCATCGCCCGCGGGGTCGGTCTCGAAGGCGCGGCCCGGAACGAGCTCGAGACGCGGCTGCTCGTCGGCGGCGTGATCTGGGCGTTCCTCGGGATCATCTTCGAGATCGTCACCGAGACGGTCGCCTGGGAGCGCTGGGAAGGGACGATCGAGTACACGTTCATGGCGCCCGTCTCGCGCCCGGTCCACCTGATCGGCATGGGCGTGTTCGCCGTCATCTACGGCTTCGTCCGCGCGGCGCTGGTCTTCCTCGCGGTCGTCGCGTTCATCGGCATCCACGTGCCCCACGCGAACTACGGGGCGGCGATCGCGCTACTTGCGATCTCGTCCGTGTCGTTCATCGGCGTCGGGATGATGACGGCCGTCCTGCCGCTGATCTCGCCCGAGAAGGGGATGCAGCTGGGCTTCGTCGCGCAGGGGCTGATGCTGGTCGTGTCGGGCGTCTACTACCCGGTGAGCGTGCTGCCCGGCTGGATGCAGTGGGTCGCGAAGATCTCCCCCGCCACCTACGCCCTGCGCGGCAACCGCGCGCAGATCCTCACCGGCGCCGGCCTCGCGTGGGCCGATGTCTGGCCGCTGCTCGTGATCGGCACGCTCTCGATCCCGGCCGGGCTCGTCGTGTTCCGGGCGGGCGAGCGGTACGCCAAGCGCCACGGGAAGCTGAAGCGCTCCGGTTAACGGTTGACGGCGAACCGGGGACGGCGCTACCCTGTGCCTGTGTCGCCGCCTCCGGGGGCGGCGCGGGAGATCTGATCTCGAGGCGATGTGGCCTGAGAGCTCTGTTGAGCTCTTGGGCTTTTTTTGTCCCGTTTTCCGGCAGTTTGCAGCAGTTTTCACTCGAAGCAAGGAGTCACACCGATGCCCAAGTTCAAGCTCGAGTACATCTGGCTCGACGGCTACGAGCCCGTCCCCAACCTCCGCGGCAAGACCAAGATCGAGGAGTTCGACACCTTCCCGGAGCTCGAGGAGCTGCCGATCTGGGGCTTCGACGGCAGCTCGACCCGCCAGGCGGAGGGCTCGAACTCCGACTGCCTGCTGCAGCCGGTCGCCGTCTTCCCGGACCCGGCGCGCTCGAACGGCGCGCTCGTGATGTGCGAGGTGCTCCTGCCGGACGGCTCACCGCATCCGAGCAACAGCCGCGCGGCGATCCCCGACGACCCCGATACGTGGTTCGGGTTCGAGCAGGAGTACTTCCTCTACCAGGACGGTGCGCCGCTCGGCTTCCCGCGCGAGGGCTTCCCGCCCCCGCAGGGCGAGTACTACACCGGCGTCGGCTACAAGAACGTCGGCGACATCGCCCGCGAGATCGTCGACACGCATCTCGATCTCTGTCTCGACGCGGGGATCAACCACGAGGGCATCAACGCCGAGGTGGCGAAGGGCCAGTGGGAGTTCCAGATCTTCGGCAAGGGCTCGAAGCGCGCCGCGGACGAGGTCTGGATCGCCCGCTATCTGCTCCTGCGCCTCTGCGAGAAGTACCGCGTCGACGTGAACTTCCACCCGAAGCCGCTCGGCATGGACTTCGACTGGAACGGCTCGGGCATGCACACGAACTTCTCGACGGCGCACATGCGCGAGGTGGGTGGCAAGGAGTACTTCGAGGCGCTGATGACGGCGTTCGACGAGTACAAGGATCACCACATCGCCGTCTACGGGCCGGACAACCACATGCGGCTGACCGGGCTCCACGAGACGCAGGCGATCGACAAGTTCAACTACGGCGTCGCGAACCGCGGCGCGTCGATCCGCGTCCCGCACAGCTTCGTCAACAACGGCTACAAGGGCTACCTGGAGGATCGCCGCCCGAACTCGCTCGGCGACCCGTACCAGATCGCGGGGCGGATCCTCGAGACGATCTCGACCGTCCCGGTCGCCGTTCTCGCCTGAACAGACGCCTCACCGGGGCGGTGGAGCCATCCGGCCGGGTGGGTCCACCGCCCCGGTTACAGGAACGTGCGGATCGCTTCGCGCTCGACCCGCAGGCCGATCACGCGCGTGCCGTTGTCGATCTGCTCGATCGAGGCGGCGGGGACGAGCCGGCGCCGCCGCGAGAACCGGCCGGCCCGCACCGAGAGGGCGTCGGGCTCCTCGGGCGAGGTGCCGTACATCGGGCACTCGACCCGGCCGACGAGCCGGCCGTGCGCGTCGGCGACGAGAAAGCCCGACGTGCGCCGGAGATCGAAGGCAAGGGCACTCATGTAGGACAAGCTATTCCCCGTTTACGTGGGAATCCCTCATGCCCGGTAAGAACTTTGTAAACGGCCCGGCGGGCTGCGGCCGTCGATCCTCTCAGGCGACGCGCTTGAACAGGATCGAGGCGAGAACGACCGAGCGGCCCGGGCAGTGGTCGGAGATGATCGAGAACGACAGCTCCTTGCCGTTGTGCGACGGCAGGTAGTTGTAGACCCCGGGCTGCGAGGCAGGGCAGGCTGCCGGGCCGGTCTCGTGGCCGAAGGTCAGCCAGCCGTTCTTCAACGCCGACGTCCCGTGGATCAGGGGAACGCCGTTGCGGGAGATCGTGTACCTGCCGCCGGCGAAGAACTGGAGCTTCCACGTCCCGTTGAACTTCACGTATTGCTTGATCGTCGTCGCGAGCTTGCCGGTGAAGGTCCCGACCGGGCCGGTGGCGGCCGGCGCGGCGGCGGCGGAGAAAGCGGCGGCGAAGACGAGGACCACGGCGGCCACGGCGGTTGTCACGGCGAGTCTCACGGGAGCGGAGTCTATAACGGGCGACGGCCCGCCGTTCGGCCACTCGCCGGTGATCGCCGAGCGTACGCTTCGAGCCACATGGACGCGCGCGACAGGCATCTGCGGCTGCTCACCGAGACGATCGAGGCGGTCAACTCGACGCTCGACCTCGAAGAGGTGCTCTCCCTCGTCGCGACGAACGTCGCCGACGCGCTCCGGGCCGATGCCTGCTTCGTCTACCTCTACGACTCCCGTGCAGACGAGCTCGTCCTGCGCGCGACGCACGGGACGCGCATGGACGAGCTGACGAAGCGCCCGAAGATGCGGCCCGGCGAGGGCATCACCGGCACGGCGGCGGCGGCCCGCGCCCCGGTGATGCTCTCCGCGCAGGCCCATCTCGACCCGCGGTTCAAGAACTTCCCGAACCTGCCCGAGGACGAGTACGAGTCGATTCTCGCCGTCCCGATCCTCGCGCGCGGCGTCCGGCTGGAAGGCGCCCTGAACGTCCGCACCCGCACGCCGCGGGTGTACGGCGACGACGAGGTGGAGCTGCTGCTGGCGATCGCGGCCCAGGTCGCCCAGTCGATCGAGCACGCGAAGCTGTACGCCGAGGCGCAGCGGCGCGTGCACGAGCTGGAGGCGCTCGCCCGGATCTCGGAGGCGGTCTCGGAGTCGCTCTACCTCGAGGAGTCGCTCGAGGCGATCGTCAAGACGACGATGGACGCGCTGGCGGCCACCGGCGCCGCGCTGGTGCTGGACGACGGGCGGATCGCCTGGCCCGAGGGGGTGGCGAGCACGCATGCCCTGCGCCAGCCGCTCCGCTGGCGCGGCCGGCAGATCGGCGAGCTCGTCGCCGACCGTGAGACGCCGTTCACCGACATCGACCGCGAGCTGCTCGCGTCGATCGCCACCCATGCGGCAGTCGCGCTCGAGCACGGCCGGGCTGTGCTGCGCGGAGTGGTCGCCCAGGAGATCCACCACCGGGTCAAGAACAACCTGCAGACGGTCGCCTCCCTGCTGCGGCTGCAGGCGCGGTCGGCCGACGCGATCGACCCGCGCGAGGCGCTCGAGCACTCGGTGAACCGGATCCTCGCGATCGCCGCCGTCCACGAGCTGCTCACCGAGCGGCGCGAAGGCGACGTCGACCTCGCGGATCTCTTCGGCCGTCTGCGCGCGATGCTGGTGCAGGGCGTGGGCGGCGGCAAGGAGGTCGTGGCCTCGCTCGAGCCGGTCACGCTCCCCGGCGCCCGCGCGACCGCGCTCGCACTCGTCTTCGCCGAGCTGCTCCAGAACGCGCTCGAGCACGGCGGCGACCACATCGAGGTGACGCTCGCGCGCGGCCCCGCCGGGCTCGTGCTCGCGATCGCCGACGACGGCGCCGGCATCGCGGACGAGGCGCCCGAGGGGACGGGCCTGTCGATCGTCCAGGCGCTCGTCCGCGACGAGCTGCGGGGCACCCTCGAGCTGAAGTCCGGCGACGGCACCCGGGCCGAGGTCGTCTTCCCCGAGTAGGTTGGATGGCCGTGAAGTGGCTCGTGCCGCGACTCGCGGCGCTACCCCGCCTGCGGCTCGAAGGTGAAGTGGTAGTGGTCGTCGTGGCCCTCGACGCCGAACACCTGGTCGGCGAGCGTCTCCGCGGCCAGGGCGTCGAGGAACACGCGGGCGCCGCCGAGCTCCACTGTCACATCGCCCTCCTCGGCGCCGTCGACCGCCTCGATCTCGAGCTCGACCTCGCCGTCGACCGTCTCTGCGACGATGCGCAGCGGGCCCAGCTCCGTCAGCGGCTCGACAGCCTCGGCGGCGATCTCCATCATCGTGCGAGTCTACGCAGATGCGCATCCTGATTGCCGAAGACGAAACGATCATCCGCCTCGACCTGCGGGCCATGCTCGAGCGCGCGGGCCACGAGGTCGTGGCCGAGGCGCTCGACGGGGAGCAGGCGGTCGCCCAGGCCCGCGAGCAGCTCCCCGACCTGGCCGTGCTGGACGTGAAGATGCCGCGGCTCGACGGCATCGAGGCGGCCCGTCGCATCATGGCCGACCGTCCGATCCCGATCGTGATGCTGACGGCCTACGGACAGGAGGAGCTCGTCTCACGCGCCGTCGAGGCGGGCGTGTACGGCTATCTCGTCAAGCCGTTCCGGGAGCAGGATCTCGTCCCGGCGCTCGCGACCGCGCAGGCCCGCCACGAAGAGCTGCTGGCGGCCCGCGAAGAGGCCGAGTCGCTCGCCGACGCGCTGGCGGCGCGCAAGTCGATCGAGCGGGCCAAGGGGCTGCTGATGGCAAAGGAGAGCCTGTCGGAGGAGGCCGCGTTCGCGCGGCTGCGCAAGGCGAGCCAGGCGTCCGGCCGGCCCTTGAAGGTGATCGCCGAGGCCGTGATCGCGACGTTCGGCGAGACATGAGCCGCCGCTCGTGAGCCAGGTCGCGACACCGCCTCGGGTCCGCTCCCGTCCGCGCGCCGGCCGCGGCTCCGGCCTCGGTGCCGCGTGGCGGGTGATCGTGCTGAACGACAGCCACAACACCTTCGAAGGTGTCGCCTTCGCGCTGGCGCAGACGATCCCCGGCATCGACTACGACCGTGGCATGGCACTCGCCGACCGCATCCACCGCACCGGGCAGGCGATCGTCTGGTCGGGCCATCTCGAGCTCGCCGAGCTGTACCACTCCCAGCTCGCGGGCTACGGCCTCACGCTCGCCCCGCTCGAGCGGTGACCCCGCTCGAGGGCATCGTGCGGGTCTTCGAGGCGTTCCGCGGCGGCGACCCGAGGGCGCTGTTCGAGGTGATCGACGCCGACGCGGTGTGGACCGTGCCGGGCCGGGCCGAGATCGCGCAGGAGTACCGGGGCCGCGAGCGGATCTTCGAGCTCTTCCGCGAGACCCGCCGGCTCACCGACGGCACGTATCTGAGCGAGCTGCGCTGGTCGCTCGCCGACGAGCGGCAGGCGGTCGCGCTCTACCGCGCCCGCGGCCGCCGCCTGGGCCGCGAGCTCGACATCGACCAGGTGCTCCTGATCGGCCACCGCGACGGCATCTGGCGGGAGATCACGGCGCTGCCCACCGATCCGGCGGCGTTCGAGGCGTTCTGGGCCTGACTACTCGGCGCTCGACTAGTCGGCGCTCGCGGCCGCCGCGAACAGGCTCTCCCAACGCTGCAGCAGGGCCTCGAGGTCTTCACGGGCGAGCCGGTGGGCGGAGAGCAGCGCCATGTCGGCCCAGTCCTCGGCGAGCCTCGCCTCGAGCTCCGCGACGCGCGCCTCGGCACGGGCGACCTCGGCCTCGACGATCTGCAGCGCCGACGGCTGCGGCTTCGCCGGCCGCCTCGGCTTCTCGGCCTTCACCTTCGGCTCGGCCTTCGGCTCGACCTTCGCCCTCGCCGCAGCGGGGGCGGCCGGCGGCCCTTCCTCCTGCGCCCGCACGTAGTCGGCCCAGCCGCCCGGGTAGGAGACGATGTGCCGGTCCTCGACCGCCAGCAGGCGGCCCGCGACGGCGTCGAGCACGGCGCGGTCGTGCGACACGATCAGGACCGTCCCCGGGAACGCCTCGAGCGCCTGCTCGAGCGCCTCGCGCGAGCCGAGGTCGAGATGGTTCGTCGGCTCGTCGAGAATCAGGAAGTTCGCCCCCGACGCGACGACGATCGCCAGCGCGAGCCGGCGGCGCTCCCCGCCCGACAGCGCGGCCACCGGCTTCTCGTGATCGGCCCAGCCGGAGAAGAGGAAGCGGCCGAGCAGCGCCTGCGCTTCCGGCCGCTTCAGGCCGGTGCCCGACTGTGCTGCGTCCAGCACGGAGCCGCGCTCGTCGAGCTCCGTCTCGTGCTGCGAGAAGTACGCCGGGATGACGCCGTGCCCGAGCCGCAGGGTGCCCGAGGCCGGGTCACGGTTGCCGAGCAGCGTCTCGAGCAGCGTCGTCTTGCCCGAGCCGTTCGGCCCGACCAGCGCCACGTGCTCGCCACGCTCGATCGCGAAGCTCGAGTCGACGAGCAGCTGCTTGTCACCCGCGTTCTGGGCGAGGTGCTCGACCACCAGCACGTCGCGGCCCGAGCGCGGCGGCTTGAGAAACTCGAACCCGAGTGTGTGGCGGTGCGCCTTCGGAGCCTCGACGCGGCCGGCCTTGATCCGCTCGATCTGCTTCAGCTTCGACTGCGCCTGGCGTGCCTTCGTGTTCTTGTAGCGGAACCGCTCGACGAACCGCTCCAGCCGCGCGATCTCCTCGTTCTGGCGCTCCGCGGTCTTCGACAGGTGGATCGCGCGCGCCGCCTGCTCGCGCCGCCAGTTGTGCCAGGCGCCCGGGAAGTACACCGACTTGCCGTTGTCCAGCTCGAGGACGGCGGTCGTCACCGCCTCGAGGAACCAGCGGTCGTGGGCGACGAGGATGACGGCGGCATCGAGCGTCTTCAGCATCCCCTCGAGCCATTCCAGCGACTCGATGTCGAGGTGGTTCGTCGGCTCGTCGAGCAGCAGCAGGTCGGGTTGCGAGGCGAGCGCGCGAGCGAGCGAGGCGCGGGTCAGCTCGCCACCCGAGAACGTCGCCAGCGGACGGTCGAGGTCGCTCTCGGTGAAGCCCAGGCCGCGGACGACGGAGGCGGCGCGGTCGCGCCAGTCGTAGCCGCCGGCGTGCTCGAGGCGATGCTGGGCCTCCGAGTAGCGCCGCAGCAGCGCCTGGTCGTGCTCGCCGGCCGCCATCGCCTGCTCGAGCGTGCGGAGCTCCTCCTCGACGGCCGCCAGGTCGGCGGTGCCGGCCAGGACGTACTCCCGCAGCGGGCGCTTGCTCGCGGCCGGCGGGCGCTGGTCGTGCAGCGCGACGCGGGCGCCCTTCTCCCACATCAGGTCGCCGCCCTCGATGCTCGTCTCGCGCGCGAGCATCCGCAGCAGCGTCGTCTTGCCGGCGCCGTTCGGCCCGGCGAGCGCCAGCCGGTCCCGCCGCTCGACCTTGAACGAGACGTTGTCGAACAGCGTCGAGCCGCCGAGCTCCTTGCGCAGCGAAGAGGCGATGAGAACTGCCATGCGCCCAAGGTATCGGGGCAGTGCCGCAGGGCGACCCGCCGGTGGACGACTCGAGTCGGAAACGTTACGGCTCCGTTGCGGGTCAGTACGGTGTACGCGGCCGGTGATGGTCAACGGTTATCGTCGTGGGCACGGCGAAGGCGAGGAGGCCCAGTGGGAAACAGCGAGATCGAACAGCGCTCGATCGACACCATCCGCACCCTTTCGATGGACGCGGTGCAGAAGGCGAACGCGGGCCATCCCGGGACGGCGATGGCGCTCGCGCCGCTCGCCTACCTCCTCTACGCCGAGGTGCTGCGCCACAACCCGGCGAGCCCGCACTGGCCCGACCGCGACCGCTTCATCCTGTCGGCCGGCCACGCCTGTGTGCTGCAGTACTCCGCGCTGCACCTGGCCGGCTACGACGTGACGCTCGAGGACCTGCAGAGCTTCCGCCAGTGGGGGTCGAGGACGCCGGGCCATCCCGAGCGCGGCCACACGGCCGGCATCGAGACCACGACGGGGCCGCTCGGGCAGGGCTTCGCGAACGGCGTCGGCTTCGGCCTGGCGGAGCGCTTCCTCGCGGGGACGTTCAACCGGCCGCTGCACGAGATCGTCGACCACCGGGTGTACGTGATCTGCTCGGACGGTGACCTGATGGAGGGGCTGTCGTACGAGGCGGCGTCGATCGCCGGGCAGCTCGGCCTCGGCAAGCTCGTCTACTTCTACGACGACAACCACATCACGATCGACGGCACCACCTCGATCTCGTTCTCGGAGGAGGACAAGGGCGCGCGCTTCGCCGCCCAGGGCTGGCACGTGCAGCACGTCGACGACGTGAACGACCTGGCCGGGCTGCGCGCGGCGATCGCCGCCGCGCACGAGGCGGTCGACCGGCCCTCGCTGATCGTCATGCGCACGCACATCGGCTACCCGGCCCCGCACGCGATCGACACCTCGAAGGCGCACGGCGCGCCGCTCGGTGAGGCGGAGGTCCGCGCTACGAAGGAGGTGCTCGGGTGGGACCCGGACGGTCACTTCGTCGTCCCGGACGGCGTGTACGAGCACCTGAACGGCGTCGCGCGGGGCGCCCGGCTCGAGCAGGAGTGGCAGGCGCGGCTCGAGCGCTGGTCGGAGGCCTTCCCGGAGGCCCGCGCGACCTGGGACGACGCGCAGGCGGGGCGGATCGGGGCGTGGGAGCTGCCCGAGTTCCCCGCCGGCGAGGCGCTCGCCACCCGCGCGGCCGGCAAGACGGTGATGCAGGCGTTCAAGGAGGCCGTGCCGACGATGATCGGGGGCGCGGCCGACCTCGTCGAGTCCACCTACACCGAGTTCGAGGGCGCCGGCGTGTTCGCCCGCCGCTGGCCGGGCCGCAACGTGCCGTTCGGGATCCGCGAGCATGCCATGGGGTCGATCGTGAACGGCCTCGCGGCCCACGGCGGCATCGTCTCGCCGTACGGCTCGACGTTCCTCATCTTCAGCGACTACATGCGCCCGGCGGTGCGGCTGTCGGCCCTGATGGGGCTGCCGGTCGTCTGGGCCTGGACGCACGACTCGGTCGGGCTCGGCGAGGACGGGCCGACCCACCAGCCGGTCGAGACGTACGCCGCGCTGCGTGCGATCCCGAACCTCTGGTTCGTCCGTCCCGGGGACGCGAACGAGACGGCGTACGCCTGGAAGGTCGCGCTCGAGCGCACCGACGGCCCGGTGGCGCTGGCGCTCTCGCGCCAGAAGGTGCCGACGCTCGACCGCTCCGAGCTCGCGCCCGCGGCGGGTCTCGAGCAGGGCGCCTACACGCTGTGGGAGTCCGCGGCCGACCCCGCGCTGATCCTGATCGGCACCGGCAGCGAGCTCGCACCGGCGCTCGCCGCCGGCCGGCGGCTCGCCGAGGGCGGCACGGCCGTGCGCGTCGTCTCGATGCCGTGCTGGGAGCTCTTCGAGCAGCAGCCCGCCGCGTATCGCGATGCGGTGCTGCCGCCGGCGGTGAAGGCGCGGCTCTCCGTGGAGGCGGGCGTCGCCCTCGGCTGGTCGCGGTGGGTCGGCGACGCGGGCGAGTCGGTTGCGATCGACCACTTCGGCGCGTCCGCTCCGGGCCAGAAGGTGCTCGACGAGTTCGGCTTCGACGTCGACGGCATCGCCGCACGGGCTGCAGCGCTGCTGGATCGAACCGCGTGAGAGTCGCCGTCGCCTTCGACCACCGGGGCGTCCACCTCCGCGACGCGGTGCTGGAGGTGCTCGCCGGCCACGACGTCGTCGACCTCGGCACGGACACCGACGCCGTCCGCATCGACTACCCGGACAAGGCCCGCGAGGTCGGCGAGGCGATCAACGACGGGCGCGCCGAGCGCGGGGTGCTGGTGTGCGGCTCGGGTGTCGGCGCGTCGGTCGCGGCCTGCAAGGTGCGCGGCATCAGGGCGGCGATCTGCCACGACACCTACAGCGCCCACCAGGGTGTCGAGCACGACGACATGAACGTCCTCTGCCTCGGCTCGGAGGTGGTCGGGCCGTCGGTCGCCCGCGAGCTCGTGACGGCGTTCCTCGGTGCCAGCTTCGACGGGGGCGAGCGCTATGCCGCCCGTCTCGTGAAGGTCGCTGCAATGGAAAGGGAGATGACCAATGGCTGAAAGTCGCCTGCACGACGTGGCGGCCCGCGGGCAGTCGGTGTGGTTCGACACGCTGTCGCGCGAGCTCGTCCGGTCGGGCGAGCTGGCACGGATGATGGCGGCCGACGCCGTCACCGGCGTCACCTCGAACCCGACGATCTTCCAGAAGGCGCTCGCCCACGGCGACGCCTACGACGAGGGGTTCGCGGCGGCGACCGCCGCGGGGCTCGACGGGAAGGCCCTCTTCTTCGACCTGGCGCTCCAGGACATCCGTGAGGCGTGCGACGTGCTGCGGCCTGCCTGGGAGGCCTCCGGCGGCGACGACGGCTACGTGTCGATGGAGGTCGAGCCGGGGCTCGCCTACGACACCGAGCGCACCTTCGAGCAGGCGATGTGGATCCACGACCAGGTCGACCGGCCGAACCTGATGGTGAAGATCCCCGCCACCCTGCTCGGCCTGCCCGCGATCGAGGACAGCATCGCGCGCGGCAAGTCGATCAACATCACGCTGATCTTCTCCCTCGACCGGTACGCAGCCGTCGTCGAGGCCTATCTGCGCGGCCTCGAGCGGCTCGTCGCCGCCGGTGGGAACCCGTCGCAGGTGGCGTCGGTCGCGTCGTTCTTCGTCTCGCGTGTCGACTCGGAGGCCGACAAGCGGTTGGCCGCTGCCGGTGCCGAGCAGCTGCAGGGCAAGCTCGCGATCGCCAACGCCAAGCTCGCCTACGAGCACTTCCAGCGGGCGTTCGCCGGCCCGCGCTGGGAGTACCTGGTCGGCAAGGGCGCACGCCCGCAACGCTGCCTGTGGGCCTCGACCTCGACGAAGAATCCCGCGTACCGCGACGTCATGTACGTCGAGGAGCTGATCGGCCCCGAAACGGTCAACACGATGCCGCTCGAGACGATCGAGGCTTTCCAGGACCACGGCGAGGTGCGCGGCGACACGGTGGTCGAGGGCGTCGCCGACGCGCATGCGCTGCTCGCCGACCTGGCGGCGGCGGGCGTCGACTACGCCGACGTCACCGAGACGCTCGAGGCCGAAGGCGTGCAGAAGTTCTCGGACTCGTTCGACGAGATCCTCGCGGGTATCGCCGCCAAGCGGACGGCGCTGGCCGCATGACCGCACCTGCCGAGCTCGTCGAGCGGATCTGGGCGCGCGACGCGAGCCTCTGGACGGGCGCGGACGAGGCGAGCTGGCTCGGCTGGCTCGAGGAGCCGGCGCGGGTCCGGGCCGAGGTCAACCTGCTGCTCGAGTTCGCCGACTCGGTGACGCGCCGCGTCGACTCGGTCGTCCTGCTCGGCATGGGCGGCTCATCGCTCGCGCCCGAGGTGCTCCGGCAGACGTTCGGCAGCACCACCTTCCACGTCCTCGACACGACGCACCCGCAGGCGATCCGGGACCTCGAGAGCCGGATCGACGTGCACAGGACGCTCTTCGTCTCCGCGTCGAAGTCGGGCTCCACGCTCGAGACGCGCTCGCACACCGACTACTTCTGGGAGCGCACCGGGGGCAACGGCGACCTCTTCGCCGCCGTCACCGACCCCGGCTCGAAGCTCGGCGACCTCGCCCGCGAACGGGGCTTCGCGGCGATCTTTGCCGGCGAGCCGACGATCGGCGGCCGTTACTCGGCGCTCTCGCCGTTCGGCATGGTGCCGGCCGCGTTGCTCGGCGTCGACGTCGGGCGCCTGCTCGACCGGACCGAGGAGATGGTCGAGGCCTGCCGGTTCGTCGACGGCAATCCTGGCCTGGAGCTCGGGCTCTCGCTCGGCGAGAACTGGCTCCAGGGTCGCGACAAGGTGCTGATCAACCCGAGCCCGGGCAGCTTCGGGCTGTGGGCCGAGCAGCTGATCGCGGAGTCGACCGGCAAGCTCGGCAAGGGATTGGTGCCGTGCCCGGGCGAGGTCGCGTCGGGCCCGGACCGCCAGGCCCAGGAGGTGCGCGTCGCCGACGCCTACGAGCTCGGCCAGGAGTTCTTCCGCTGGGAGTTCGCGACGGCGGTCGCCGGCTCGATCCTCGGCATCAACCCGTTCGACCAGCCCGACGTGCAGTCCGCGAAGGACCGCACCAGCGCCGTCCTCGCGTCGGGCGCGGAGCCCGACGTCGCGCCGTCCGGCTCGGCCGAGGAGCTGTTCGCGCAGGCGAACGAGGGCGACTACGTCTGCATCCAGGCGTTCGTCAATCCGACCGCCGCGGCGGAGGCGAAGGTGCTCGAGCTCGCGGCGCGGGCGCGGGCCGCCACCGGCTGCGTCGTCACCCACGGCTTCGGGCCGCGGTATCTCCACTCGACGGGGCAGCTCCACAAGGGCGGTCCCGCCACAGGGCTCTACCTGCAGGTGGTCGACGACACCGGCGACGAGCTCGCCATCCCCGGGCAGCCGTTCGGGTTCGGGAAGCTGATCCGCGCGCAGGCCGCGGGCGACTTCCAGTCGCTCCAGGAGCGCGGCCGCCGGGTCGCGCGCATTCGACTCGAGGAGATCTAGAGATGCAGTTGGGAATGATCGGCCTCGGCCGCATGGGCAGCGGCATGACGCGTCGCCTCGAGCAGGACGGCCACGAGGTCAAGACGTACGACCCGCAGGTCGCCTCGACCGCCAAGACGCTCGGCGCGCTCAAGCGTCAACTCGACGCGCCGCGGCACGTGTGGATGATGATCCCGGCCGGGGAGATCACCGAGAAGACCTTCCAGCAGCTGCTCCGGATCCTCGAGCCCGGCGACACGATCGTCGACGGCGGCAACTCGAACTTCCGCGACTCGCAGCG
>CAYXXE010000047.1:0-14402 GCA_964468985.1 uncultured Gaiellales bacterium
AGTACACGCGGGTCGTGCGCCGCGACGGCAACCCGCGCGCGATCGCCGCGCTGGCGGAGACGATGGAGCTCCGCGACACCTTCGAGTGGCGCGGGCTCGGCTGGATCCCGGACAGCGCGCTGAAGCTGCGCGCGGAGTTCGCCGAGTGGGACGCCGAGGCCCGCTTCGAGGTGCCGGGTGCCCGGATCGAGGATCCGAAGGCGTGCCAGTGCGGCGAGGTGCTGATCGGCGCGATCAAGCCGTGGGAGTGCAAGGTGTTCGGCACCGCCTGCACGCCCGAGCGGCCGATCGGCACGTGCATGGTGTCGAGCGAGGGCGCCTGCGCCGCCTACTACAACTACGGGCGGCTGGCCGAGCGGCGCGATCCCGTCCCGGCGTGAGCACGCGGCGGCCCCCGAAGCTCCGCGACGACGTCGTCACGCTCGCCCACGGCGCCGGCGGCAAGGCGACGCGCAACCTCGTCGAGGGGCTCTTCGTGCCGGCGTTCGCGAACCCGCTGCTCGCGCCGCTCGGCGACTCGGCCGTGCTCGACGTCGGCGGCGCCCGGATCGCGTTCACGACCGACTCGTACGTCGTCAAGCCGCTCTTCTTCGCGGGCGGCGACATCGGCGACCTGGCCGTGAACGGGACGGTGAACGACCTGGCCGCTGCCGGCGCCCGGCCGGTTGCGCTCTCGGCCGGGTTCGTGATCGAGGAGGGCTTCGCCGTTGCCGACCTGCGGCGCATCGCGGCGTCGATGGCCGCCGCCGCGGCGCGGGTCGGAGTGCCGGTCGCGACCGGCGACACGAAGGTCGTCGAGCGCGGGAACGCCGACGGCCTCTACATCACGACGGCCGGGGTCGGCGTCGTCCCCGCCGGGCTGGAGCTCGGCCCGCAGCGCGTCCGGCCCAGCGACCGCGTGCTGGTGTCCGGCACGATCGGCGACCACGGGATGGCGGTGATGGTCGCGCGGGGGGACCTCCAGCTGGAGGTCGATCTGGCGAGCGACACGGCGCCCGTCCACGAGCTGACGCAGGCGCTGCTCGCACTCGGCGAGGAGGTTCGCTGGCTGCGCGATCCGACCCGCGGCGGGCTGGCGACGGCCCTGAACGAGCTGGCGCAGGCGGCGAATCTCGCCGTCGTCCTCGACGAGGGATCGCTGCCGGTGCGCCCCGAAGTGGTCGGCACCTGCGAGATCCTCGGCATCGACCCGCTCTACGTCGCGAGCGAGGGCCGCATCGTGGCGGTCGTCTCGGCCGAGGCGTGCGAAGCGGCGCTGGTCGCACTCCAGGCGCACCCGCTCGGCGCCGGAGCGGCGGTCGTGGGTGAGATCCGCAGCGAGCCGCAGGGCTTCGTCCTGCTCGACACGAGCTTCGGCGGCAGCCGCATCGTCGACATGCTGGTGGGCGACCCGCTGCCGCGGATCTGTTAGACGAACGAACGGGCCTCAGTTCTCCTCGGGCACCATCTGGATCGCGCCGCAGGGGCATTCCTTCGCGCAGATGCCGCACCCCTTGCAGAAGTCGTAGTTGATGGCGTACGGCTCGCTCGGGTCGTCCAGCTTGATCACGGCGTTGTCGGGGCACACGCCGAAGCAGTTGTCGCAGCCGAAGCAGTTGCCGCACGACATGCACCGCCGGGCCTCGTAGAGCGCGTTCTCCTCGCCCAGTGAGCCGACGACCTCGTCGAACGTCGACTGCCGGCGCACGAGGTCGAGCTGCGGCTGCAGCGCCCTGGGCGCGTCCGAGTAGTACCAGGTGTTGAGCAGCTTGAAGTCGACCAGCTCGTGCTTCGGCGCCGTCTCGCGCACCTCGGCGCGCAGCCAGGCATCGATGTGGCGTGCCGCCTTCTTGCCGTGGCCGACCGCGACGGTGACCGTCCGCTCGGCGGGCACCATGTCGCCGCCCGCGAAGAGCCCCGGATGCCCCGTCATCATGTTCGTGCCGACCTTGACGACGCCGTCCTCGATCTCCAGGCCGGGGACGCCGTCGAGCAGCGACAGGTCGACATCCTGGCCGAGCGCGAGCACGAGCGAGTCGGCCTCGAGCTCCTCGAGCTCGCCTGTCGGCTGCGGGAAGCCGCTCTCGTCGAGCTCCATCCGCTCGAGCACGAGCTTGCCCTCGTCGGCCTGCTTGATCGTCGAGAGCCACTTCATGAGCACGCCCTCCTGCTCGGCCTCCTCGACCTCGAAGTCGTGGGCCGGCATCCGCTCGCGCGTGCGGCGGTAGACGATGATCGCCTCGGACGCCCCGAGCCGTTTCGCCGTGCGCGCCGCGTCGATCGCGGTGTTGCCGCCGCCGTAGACGACGACCCGGCGGCCGAGCAGCGGCTGCTCCTCGCCCTCCATGCTGCGCAGCATCGAGACGGCGTCGAGGATCTTCGCGGCGGAGCCGGCGGGGATGTAGGCGCGCTTGCCGATGTGGGCGCCGACCGCCAGGAACGCGGCGTCGAACGGCCCGTCGTGCATCGCCGCGAGGATGTCGTCGACCTTCGCGTTCAACTCGAGCGTCACCCCCAGCGCGAGGATCCGGTCGATCTCGGCCTGGAGCACCTCCCGCGGCAGCCGGTACCGGGGGATGCCGAAGCGCATCATTCCGCCGGCGAACGGCCCGGCGTCGCGCACCGTCACGCGGTGGCCGAGCCGCGCCAGATGGTAGGCGGCCGCGAGCCCCGAGGGGCCGGCGCCGACGACCAGGACGTGCTTGCCGGACGCCTCGCGGACGACGTCGACCGTCCAGCCCCGCTTGATCGCCTCGTCGCCGAGGAAGCGCTCGACGGAGTTGATGCCGACCGACTCGTCGAGCGTGCCCCGGTTGCAGGCGGTCTCGCACGGGTGGTAGCAGACGCGCCCCATGACGGCCGGGAACGGGTTGTCCTCCATGATCGAGCGCCAGGCGCGCTCGTAGCCGGCGCCGCCCTCCTCGGCGTCGTAGAGCCACTGCTGGATGTTCTCGCCGGCGGGACAGGCGTGGTTGCACGGCGGCAGCCGGTCGACGTAGACCGGGCGCTCGGTGCGCCAGCTGCCCGTCTTGTTGGCGAGGCTCGAGCCGACGTCGAGGGTGATCGCGAACGGCTTGTCCATCACAGCGCTCCTTCCTCGTCGAGCAGGCCGAACCGCCTGATGTTGCGGTCGGCGCTCGCCTGGATGCGGGCGATCACGTCGCTGCGCGGCGGGTCTCCGAACAGGTGCGCGAAGCGCTTCTGCGGCCGGAGGTACTCCTCGACGGGAACCTGCCGGCGGATCTTCGAGACGCTGACGACGTCGCCGTGCTCGGCCTCGAAGACCGGGAACAGGCCCGTCTCCTTCACGAGCCGGGCCATCCGGATCGTGTCGTTCGAGGCGCAGCCCCAGCCCAGCGGGCAGGGGACGAAGACGTGGATGTAGCGCGCCCCGTGGAGCTCCATCGCGCGCTCCACCTTGTACTCGAGGTCGCGCAGCTCGGCGACGGTGGCCGTGGCGACGTAGGGGATCTCGTGCGCCATCGCGATCAGCGGCGCGTTCTTGCCCTGGCCGAAGACGTTGCCCGGCTCGCTCCCGACCGGCTTCGTGTTCGCGGTGCGCGCGGCGGGCGGCGTCGCGCTCGAGCGCTGCACGCCGGTGTTCATGTAGCCCTCGTTGTCGTAACAGATGTAGAGCACGTCGTCGTTGCGCTCGAACATCCCCGAGAGGCACGCGAAGCCGATGTCGAGCGTCCCGCCGTCTCCGCCCTGCCCGATCACGCGCACGTCGGTGCGCCCCTTCACCTTCAGCGCGGCCGCGATCCCGGTGGCGACGGCCGGCGCGTTGCCGAAGAGGGAGTGCAGCCAGGGCAGCTGCCACGACGACTCGGGATACGGCGTCGAGAAGACCTCCAGGCAGCCGGTCGCGTTGGCCGCGATCAGCCGTCCGTTCGTCGCCCGCATCGCCGCGTCGAGCGCGTAGCGGGCGCCGAGCACCTCGCCGCAGCCCTGGCAGGCGCGATGGCCCGACGTGATCGTGTTCGAGCGCTCCATCGTTGCCTGGACGGATCGCTGCTCCGGGGTCAGCAGGCGGTTGCCGGCCACGAAGCTGCCTGCCTGGTAGAACTTGATCTGCTCGAGCGGCACCGTCTGTTCCTCTCAGTGGGACGCGGCGGCGACGACGCCGAGATCGCGCAGGATGTTCTCCGCATGCGGGCCCGAGCGCCGTCGCTCGGTCATCCGCTGGAGCTCGCGCTCGACGAGTTGCCAGTCGAGGTCGAGGAACGTGAGCCGCCCCGCCGGGAGCCGCCCGGCGAGAACGTCGGCGAACAGGGCGTGGAGCGAGTGCTTCGTGATCGCGCGGCCGCCGAGCCCGGCCACGACGTCGTGCACCTCGACGGGGAGGCCGGAGAGCGCGAGCCTGACGTTCTGGCCGACGATCCCCCCCACGCCGACGGCAAAGGCCTTCTCGATCACGACGACGCGCTTCGCGTGCCCGAGCGCGGCGCGGATCTCCTCGAGCGGGTAGGGCCGGAAGCACTTGACGCTGACCGCGCCGATCTTCACGCCCTGCTCGCGCAGCTCGTCCACGACCTCGTCGATCGTCCCGAGCACCGAGCCGAGCGCGACCACGACCGTCTCCGCATCCGAGCTGCGGTAGGAGCGAACAAGCCCGCCGGAGCTGCGCCCGAACGCCTGCGAGAACTCGGCGGCGAGCTCGGGGATGACGTCGAGTGCCTGCATCTGCTTGGCGTGCATCAGGTACTTGACCTCGGCGAACGCCTCGGGGCCGACCATCGCGCCGATCGTCACCGGGTCGTCCGGGTCGAGGACCTGGCGCGGCTCGAAGGGCGGCAGGAAGGCATCGACCTGCTCCTGCGTCGGGATCTCGACCGCCTCGTAGGCGTGGGTGAGGATGAAGCCGTCCATGCACACCATCACCGGCACCGACAGCGCCTCGGCCAGCTTGAAGGCCTGGATGTGCAGGTCGACGGCCTCCTGGTTCGTCTCGGCGAAGAGCTGGATCCAGCCGGAGTCGCGCTGCGACATCGAGTCGCTGTGGTCGTTCCAGATGTTGATCGGCGCGCCGATCGCGCGGTTCGCGACCGTCATGACGATCGGGAGCCCCAGGCCGGAGGCGTTGTAGAGAGCCTCGGCCATGTAGAGCAGCCCCTGGCTGGCCGTCGCCGTGTAGGCGCGCGCGCCGGTCGCCGAGGCGCCGATCGCGGCCGACAGCGCCGCGAACTCCGACTCCACCATCAGGTACTCGCACGGCGCGAGCTCGCCCGTGCGCACGAGATCCGAGAGCCCCTCGACGATGTGCGTCTGGGGCGAGATCGGGTACGCGGAGATCACCTCGGGCCGGCACAGGGCGACGCCGAGCGCCACCGCCTGCGACCCTTCCAGCTGCCTACGCAACGCCGACTCCGAGCTCTGACTGCACGTACGCGTACGCGGCCTCGGCGGCGGCGACGTTGCGCCGGCCCGTCTCGCCGGGGAACTTCTCGACGACCGCGGCCGCAACCGACTCGAGGGAGACGATGCCGGTGAGCGCCGCGAAGGCGCCGAGCAGCACGGCGTTCGGGAGAGGGCGGCCGAGATGCTCTCGCGCGATGTCGGTGGCAGGCACCGTCAGCAGCCGCTCCGGCCGGAACCGGGCCAGGAAGTCGTCGAGGCCGAGCTCGGCGAAGCTGTGTCCGGTATTGACGAGCAGGTAGCCGTCGGGGACGAGACCGGCGAACAGGTCGACCTGGTGCAGGAGCGTCGGGTCCTGCACGATCACCGCGTCGGGCTCCGCGATCGGCTCGCGCAGCCGGATCTCCTTGTCGTCGATGCGGCAGAACGCGACGACCGGCGCGCCGGTGCGCTCCGAGCCGAAGGTCGGGAACGCCTGCGCGTAGCGGCCCTCGCCGAACGCGGCGACCGAGAGCAACTCGGCGGCCGTGACGACGCCCTGCCCGCCGCGGCCGTGGATCCGGACCTGGAACACACGTCGATCGTCTCAGCGCACGGGCCTATCGCCGTCGGGAAGAACCACGCTTCCGTTCGGTGGTTTCCCGCAGGACAAGCAGGACGTCATCCGCAAAGCTGTCCGTCATGCGCGCGATCCTCTTCACCGGCGCCGGCCGGCCGCTCGCGGAGACCGATGTTCCCGAGCCGGTGGCCGGGCCGGGCCAGGTCCGGCTCGAGGTGAGCGCCTGCGGCGTGTGCCGCACCGACCTCCACATCCTCGACGGCGAGCTCGCCGAGCCGAAGCTGCCGCTCGTGCTCGGCCACCAGATCGTCGGACGGGTGCTCTCGGGCGGCCCTGGGACGACCCGCTTCGCGCCGGGGCAGCGCGTCGGCGTCCCCTGGCTCGGCTGGACGTGCGGGAGCTGCCGCTACTGCATCACGGGCCGCGAGAACCTCTGCGACCACGCGCGGTTCACGGGCTACACGATCGACGGCGGCTTCGCCGAGCAGACCGTGGCGGACGAGCGCTTCTGCTTCCCGATCCCCGACGGCTTCGCCGACCTGCAGGCGGCACCCCTGCTCTGCGCCGGGCTGATCGGCTACCGCGCGCTCCGCCTGACCGGCGACGCGGCGCGGCTCGGCCTGTACGGCTTCGGCTCGGCCGCGCACATCATCTGTCAGGTCGCGCTCGGCGAGGGGCGGCGCGTCTTCGCGCTCACCCGACCGGGCGACGAGCAGAGCCAGGGCTTCGCGCGCTCCCTCGGCGCCGAATGGGCGGGCGACACTGTCGCAGGCCCGCCCGAGGAGCTCGACGCGGCGATCATCTTCGCGCCCGCGGGTGAGCTCGTCCCGGCGGCACTGTCGGCTCTGGCCAAGGGCGGTGTCGTCGTGTGCGCCGGGATCCACATGAGCGACATCCCCGCGTTCCCATACGACCTGCTCTGGGGCGAGCGGAGCGTCCGCTCGGTCGCCAACCTGACCCGCGAGGACGGAGAGTCGTTCCTCGCGCTCGCGCCGACCGTGCCGGTGCGAACCGAGGTGACGGTGTTCCCGCTCGCGGCGGCGGCCGATGCGCTCGAGCGGCTCCGCGCGGGGACCGTGAACGGCGCAGTCGTCCTCACGAGCGGCGAGACGCGGTCTGCGGATTTCCACCGCCGATCGGCAGGTTCCCCCTGATGCGCCGGGCCTGACGGTCGGTGATCATCGCGGGACGGCCGCAGCGGCGGCTGATCGCGTGTCTGAAGGAAGGAGAGTCATGGCAACCATCGAGCAGGTTGCGACCTTCTCCGCCCCGGGGCAGTCCGACAGCCCCGTCGAGCTGAAGTCGCGCTACGAGAACTTCATCGGCGGCCACTGGGTGGCACCGACGGAGGGACGCTATGCCGCGAACGTGGCGCCCGCGACGGGCGAGCCGTTCACGGAGGTGCCGAGGTCGACCTCGGAGGACGTCGACCTGGCGCTCGACGCCGCGCACGCGGCGAAGGACGCCTGGGCCGAGACGTCGACCGCCCAGCGCTCGCTCGTGCTCAATCGCGTCGCCGATGCGATCGAGGAGAACCTCGAGCAGCTGGCGATCGCGGAAAGCTGGGAGAACGGCAAGCCGGTGCGTGAGACGCTGGCGGCGGACATCCCGCTCGCGGCCGATCACTTCCGCTATTTCGGCTCGGTGATCCGCGGCGAGGAGGGCTCGATCTCGGAGATCGACAGGAACACGATCGCCTACCACTTCCACGAGCCGCTCGGCGTCGTGGGACAGATCATCCCGTTCAACTTCCCGATCCTGATGGCAGCCTGGAAGCTCGCGCCGGCCATCGCCGCCGGCAACACCGTCGTGCTGAAGCCGGCGAGCCCGACCCCCTGGTCGATCCTCAAGCTCATGGAGCTGCTCGAGGAGATCCTCCCGCCCGGCGTCATCAACGTCGTCAACGGGCCGGGTGCCGAGATCGGCAAGGCGCTCGCCACGAGCCCCCGGATCGCCAAGATCGCCTTCACGGGCGAGACCGTGACCGGGCGGCTGATCATGCGGTACGCCGCGGACAGCCTGATCCCCTCGACGACGGAGCTCGGCGGCAAGTCGCCGAACATCTTCTTCGCCGACGTGATGGCCTCCGACGACGAGTTCCTCGACAAGGCCGTCGAGGGCCTCGTGCTCTTCGCCTTCAACAAGGGCGAGGTCTGCACGTGCCCGTCGCGGGCCCTGATCGAGGAGTCGATCTACGACGAGTTCATGGCGCGGTGCCTGAAGCGGGTCGCCTCGATCCGGCAGGGCCACCCCCTCGCCCTGGACACGCAGATCGGCCCGCAGGTCTCGGCCGCCCAGCTGGAGAAGATCATGGGCTACGTGGAGATCGGCAAGGACGAGGGCGCCGAGCTGCTGATCGGCGGCGAGCAGGCCCACCTGGCCGGCGAGCTGCAGGGCGGCTACTACGTCGAGCCGACCGTCTTCAAGGGTCGCAACGACATGCGGATCTTCCAGGAGGAGATCTTCGGGCCGGTGCTCTCGGTCACGACGTTCCGTGACGAGGCCGAGGCGCTCCGGATCGCGAACGACACGACGTACGGCCTCGGTGCCGGCGTCTGGACGCGCGACACGAGCAGGGCGTTCCGCATGGGCCGCGGCATCAAGGCGGGCCGCGTGTGGACGAACTGCTACCACCTCTACCCCGCCGGCGCGGCCTTCGGCGGCTACAAGGGGTCGGGAGTCGGGCGCGAGAACCACAAGATGATGCTCGACCACTACACGCAGACGAAGTGCCAGCTCGTCTCGTACGACCCGAAGGCGCTCGGGCTGTTCTAGAAGCTCGAGTGTTGGGCACGGCCGGGGGGCCGCCGTGGCGGCAGGCTCCCCGGCCGGTTCTGCGCAGGCCCTGGTTGCGGGAATGTCGTAGGCGGTCGGGGCCTTTCCGCGATGTGCCCGGACGCAGGCTGCGGCAACGTTCGGGCAAAGCAGTCGAATCGAAGGGAGAACCATGGCTGTCCGGGTTGCCATCAACGGGTTCGGACGTACGGGCCGCGCGGCCTTCCGCGCCGCGTACGAACGCGAAGCCGACATCGAATTCGTCGCGATCAACGATCTCGCCGAGCCGGCGATGCTGGCGCAGTTGTTGAGGCACGACACCGTCTACGGGCCGTTCGCGGGCTCGGTCGAGGCCGTCGAGGGCGCGCTCGTCGTCGACGGGCAGCGGATCGAGGTGCCGTCCGAGACCGACCCGGCACGGCTGCCGTGGGCCGAGCTCGGCATCGACGTCGTGATCGAGTCGACCGGCCGCTTCCGCGCCAGGGCCGACGCCGCCAAGCATCTCGAGGCGGGCGCCCGCAAGGTGATCGTCTCGGCGCCGGCGAAGGACCCCGACGTCACGGTCGCCCTCGGCGTCAACTTCGGGCAGGTCTACGACCCCGAGCGGCACCACATCATCTCGAACGCCTCGTGCACCACGAACTGCCTCGCCCCGGTCGCGAAGGTCCTCCACGAGGGCCTCGGCATCCGCCACGGGCTGATGACGACCGTGCACGCCTACACCGGCGACCAGATGCTCCTCGACGGGCCGCACAAGGACTACCGCCGCGCCCGTGCGGCGGCCTGCAACCTCGTCCCGACCACGACGGGCGCGGCGAAGGCGGTCGGGCTCGTGATTCCCGAGCTCGCCGGCAAGCTCGGCGGCTTCGCCGTTCGGGTGCCGGTCCCCACCGGGTCGCTGGTCGACCTGACGGTGGAGGTCGAGCGGCCGACGTCGGTCGAGGAGGTCAACGACCTCGTCGCCCGGCGCGCCGACCACGGCGAGCTGACGGGGATCCTCGCCTACAGCGAGGAGCCGCTCGTCTCGACGGACATCGTCAAGTCGCGCTACTCGTCGATCTTCGACGCCGGCCTGACGACGGTCATCGACGGCACCCAGGTGAAGGTGGTGGCCTGGTACGACAACGAATGGGGCTATTCGAACCGGCTCGTCGAGCTCGCCCAGCTCGTGCTCGTCTCCGTTCCCACGGCCGTGTGAGCGGTTCCCGCTTGACCGGCTGCCCGCCGCCTGGGATCGTCTCTCCCTGGATGCGCGTGCGGCCGGTCAGCTGGTTCTCGTTCGGCGTTGCTGCGTTCGGCGTCGCGGCGCTCGTGGCCGCGTCGGCGCTCGCTCCTGTGGCGGCGAGCGCCCCGCCGGCCAACTTCTGCACGTCGGTCGGCCTGACGAGCCAGACGGTCAAGAAGATCCTCGGCCCGAAGGCCACGGCCCTGGTGTACCCGAACCCGGGACAGGACCTCGGCATCTGCATCGTCGGCACGAAGGGCTACAGCGGCGGCACGGTCGAGGTGTACCCGACCTCCGTCGAGCCGCAGGTGATCGCCGGCTACGAGGCAAAGGCGAAGGTGAAGCGGCCGTTGCCGAGCCTCGGCAAGGGCGCCGTCCTCATCCAGGCTCCGATCTCGTCGGGCTACACGCTCGGCGGCACCGACGTCTACTACACGGTCGGCTCCTACTTCGTCACGATCACCGGCGCACCCGCGTATCCGAAGCACCCGGCGACGACGACCGCCCAGCTGCTCGAGCTCGCGCACGTGATCCGCGCGGCACTCGCCAAGACGCCGTAGCCGGCTGACGGTTCCCGCTTGCCCTCGGCGGCACGATCCGTCAGAGTCGCCGAATGCCCGTGACCCTCGACCCGGAGATCGTCGAAGCGCAGATCGCGTACGGCACCCACCTGGCCGCCGTCGAGCCGGGTGGGGTCGAGGTGATCCCGCTCGAGGAGCGCCACGGGAACGCGCTGCAGCTCTTCTGGACCTGGTCGTCGCCGAACATGGAGTTCGCGACGATCGCCGTCGGGCTGCTCGGCGTCCTCTACTGGGGCCTCACCTTCTGGCAGACGGTCCTCGCGATCGTCATCGGCACCGGGCTCGGGGCGATCTCCCAGGGCGTGCTGTCGACCTGGGGGCCGGAGAGCGGGCTGTGCCAGATGGTGCTCTCGCGCACCGGCTTCGGCTTCCTCGGCAACATCCTGCCGGCCGGATTGAACGCCCTGACGGCGGGGATCGGCTGGTTCGCGGTGAACAGCATCAGCGGCGCCCTCGCCCTGCACGCGCTGTGGTCGTCGCTGCCGAAGACGATCGCGCTCCTGATCGTCGTCCTCGCGCAGCTCGCGATCGCGTTCTTCGGCTACAACCTCGTGCACGCCTTCGAGCGGTGGGTGTTCCCGATCCTGACGGTGATCCTCGTCGTCTCGTGCATCATCGTGCTCTGGAAGTCGCACCCCGGGCTGCCCGCCTTCAAGAAGGGCGCGCCGCCCACGATCGGCGGCTTCCTGCTGATGCTCGGCGCGTCGTTCGGCTACGCCGCCGGCTGGAACCCGTACGCGTCGGACTACACGCGCTATCTGGAGCCGAAGACCGACCGGGTGCGCGTCGCGGTCTGGGCGGCGCTCGGCATCTTCGTCTCGTGCGTGCTGCTCGAGGTCGCGGGCGCGGCCGTCGTCACGGCGGGCGGCAGCCAGGTCGATCCGAGCTCCTTCACGCATCTCCTGCCGACCGTGATCGCGAAGCTCGCACTGCTCGCGATCTGCCTCGGTGCCGTCGCGGCCAACGTCCTCAACATCTATTCGGGTGCGATGTCGTTCATGTCGATCGGCATCAAGCTCCCGACCCGCGCAGCGCGCGCCTCCGTCGCGGTCGTGCTCGCCCTGATCGGCCTCGTCGTCGCCTGGAAGGGGCTGAAGAACGCGGGCCAGAACTACGAGAACTTCCTGCTGGTGATCGCCTACTGGATCGCGCCGTGGCTCGCGGTCGTGTTCGTCGACCGCTGGCTCCGCCGCGGCCAGGACGTCGCGACGGTCGCGCAGGACTCCCGCCTCCAGAACTGGGCCGGCCCGATCGCGATGCTCGCCGGCATGGTGCTGTCGATCTGGCTGTTCTCGAACCAGACGAAGTACGTGGGCGTCATTCCGAAGCACCATCCTGCGGTCGGCGACATCACGTTCGAGGTCGGCTTCGCGATCTCGGCCGTCGTCTACTTCGTCCTGTACTCGCTCCGCAAGCCACGCCCCCTGACGGCATGACTCCGATTCCCGACGCAGCGGCGATGCTCGCCGTCGCAGTCGAGGAGGCCAGGGCGGGACTCGCCGAGGGCGGCATCCCCATCGGCGGCGCGCTGTTCGGCGCCGACGGCACGCTGCTCGGGCGCGGCCACAACCGGCGCGTGCAGGACGGCGACCCGTCGATGCACGGCGAGACGGCGGCGTTCCGCAACGCCGGGCGGCAGGCGTCGTACCGCGGCACGACGATGGTGACCACGCTCTCCCCGTGCTGGTTCTGCAGCGGCCTGATTCGCCAGTTCGGCATCTCCCGGGTGGTGATCGGCGAGGCCCGGACGTTCTACGGCGGCCACGACTGGCTGGCCGAGAACGGCGTCGAGGTCGTGCTCCTCGACGACCCCGAGTGCGTCCGGCTGATGACCGACTTCATCGCCGCGAACCCGGCACTCTGGAACGAGGACATCGGCGAGCCGTAGGGCGCGGCTCGTTGCTGGGCCGCCGACGCGACGGTTCGACACGAGTTGGATCCTCTCACCTCGAATCTTGGATCCTGAAAATGGGGTAAATGCCCCAGTCGGTGGGCAGCTTCCCCCACTCGTCCGCTCCAGACGTCCACGATTGCATACAATCGCGCCGTGCCTGGATCCAGCCCGGACTCGCTCGGGCAAACGGCGGGACAAGGAGGTCGGTTATGAGGTGGCGGTGCGCTGCAGGTCGAGTCGACGGAGCAGCGGCATGACCGCCACCGCCGCGAGCACCGTCGGCAGCCGCCATCTCAAGCTGCGCACGAGTCAGTGCGGCGGCCTTACACTCGAGCCGTGCGAGGACGGTTCGTGCCACGTCGATGCCGCCGGCCACACATCGTGCGGCAGGCTCGCCTGCCCGAGCTGCGGCTACAGCGGCTGCAACCTCTCGAGCCAGTACCTGCCGGCCGGGAGGAGCAGGCCCGTGGCTTGCAGCTGCGGCCACGTCTGGATCGCGGCAGGTGCCTGAGCAGCCCTTCGAGCCGCTGACGCCCGCCGCCCTGGCGTTCGTCGACCGGCTCGAGCAGGAGCTCGGCCCGGAGCGCCGGCGGCTCCTGGCGTCACGGCGGCCGCAGCTCGGCGAGGCCCCGGCGTTCGTCCCGGCGCCCGAGGACTTCACCGTCGCCCCGGCGCCGGCCGACCTCGCCGACCGGCGGGTCGAGATCACCGGCCCGGTCGAGCGCAAGATGATGATCAACGCCCTCAACTCGGGCGCACGGGTCTTCATGGCCGACTTCGAGGACGCCAACTCGCCGACCTGGGCGAACGTGGTCGACGGGCAACGGAACGTCCACGACGCCGTCCGCCGCACGATCTCGCTCGACACGGCCGAGAAGAGCTACCGGCTGAACGAGCAGATCGCGACGCTGGTCATCCGGCCGCGCGGCTGGCACCTCGACGAGCGGCACCACGTCCTCGACGGGCGGCCGGTCTCGGGCTCGCTGTTCGACTTCGGCCTCACCGTCTTCCACAACGCCCGCGAGCAGCTCGACCGCGGCACCGGGCCGTACTTCTACCTCCCGAAGCTGGAGTCGCACCTCGAGGCCCGGCTGTGGGCGCAGGCGTTCGCGCTCGCCGAGGACGAGCTGGCACTGCCGCACGGCTCGATCAAGTGCACGGTCCTGATCGAGACGATCCTGGCCGCGTTCGAGATGGACGCGATCCTCTACGAGCTGCGCGACCACTCGTGCGCCCTCAACGCCGGCCGCTGGGACTACATCTTCTCGTGCATCAAGAAGGCCGGTGCGCTGCTGCCCGACCGCGCCCAGGTGACGATGACCGTCCCTTTCATGCACGCCTACACCGAGCTGCTCGTCCGCACCTGCCACGCCCGAGGCGCCCACGCGATCGGCGGCATGGCCGCGTTCATCCCCTCCCGCCGCGACGCCGAGGTGAACGCCGTCGCGATGGCCAGGGTGCGCGAGGACAAGCAGCGCGAGGCGTCGAACGGCTTCGACGGCACCTGGGTCGCCCACCCCGATCTCGTCCCCGTGGCGCTCGAGTGCTTCGACGAGGTTCTCGGCGCCCGTCCGAACCAGCTCGGACGCCTGCGCGACGATATCACGGTCGAGCCGCGGCAGCTGGTCGACTTCGCGGTCCCGGGCGGCGAGATCACCGAGGCCGGGCTACGCGTCAACTGCAGCGTCGGCGTCCGCTACCTCGACGCCTGGCTCGGCGGCGTCGGCGCCGCCGCGATCGACAACCTGATGGAGGACGCCGCCACCGCCGAGATCTCCCGCGCCCAGGTCTGGTCGTGGGTGCAGGCCGGGCGCTTCGACGAAGCACAGGTCCGCGCAGAGATCGCCGCTGTCGACGCGGGAGCCGAGGCCAAAGAGCTCTTCGCCGAGGTCGCGCTCACGGTGCCGTTCATGGACTTCCTCACGCCGACCGCGTACGGCCACCTCGACTGAGGCCGTCCGAGCCGGGGCCGGTGCGCGCCCTAGACTCCGCCGTGATGGCGGACTCCACGAAGGCCGACGACATCGCGATCCT
>CAYXXE010000048.1:0-14244 GCA_964468985.1 uncultured Gaiellales bacterium
CATCAAGTTCGAGACGTACGCGATCGCGCGGATCCGGGGCGCGATCATCGACGAGTTGCGCGCGCTCGACTGGGTGCCGCGCTCGGTTCGCTCCCGCGCCCGGCAGATCGAGCGGGCGATCGGCGAGCTCGAGGCCCGGCTCGGGCGCGCTCCGACGGACGAGGAGATCGCGGCGAAGGTGGGGGTGACCGTCGAGGAGCTCGACGATGCGCTCACCGACATCTCGCGCTCGTCGATCGGGGCGCTCGACGAGCTGTGGTCCGTGTCGGCGGACGGAGACCAGGTGTCGCTCCTCGACACGATCGAGGACACCAACGTGGCCCGCCCCGCCGACGTCCTCGACGAGACCGAGATGCGGGAGGCGCTCGCCGACGCGATCGCCCGCCTGCCGGAGCGTGAGAAGCTCGTCGTCACGCTCTACTACTACGAGGAGCTCACGCTCCGCGAGATCGGCGAGGTGCTCGGCGTCACCGAGTCGCGTGTCTCGCAGCTGCACACGAAGGCGGTCCTCCGCCTGAAGTCGCGGCTCGCAGGCGCCTCCGCCCGCGCGTAGATCGCCTCCGAGCGCCTCTTAGCTCGCTCGTAGGTGCCTCTCAGGCGTTCCTCAGCCCGAGCGGCGACCGTTCAGGCCATGGCGGAGCTCTCCCGACTCGAGCTGGCGCGGCGCAACCTGCGATTGGTGCGGATCCTCGTCGGCGGAGGGTCGGTGGCGGCGTTCGCGGCGTTCGTCGTCGTCGCCCGGGCGGCCCATCCCGGTACGAGCCACCCTGCCTCGCGATCGCCCGCGACCGCCCCGGCCACGCCCGACGACCGGCAGCCGGGCGGCCTCGACTTCGGCAACGGCGCGATCGGCCCGTCGCAGGGCGGCTTCGGCGGCCCGCAGGCGTCGAGTCGCGGCTCATGACCGCCACGCACGCGTTTCGCTCGATGGGCTGCGACGTCCGGATGCACGGCGGCGACGTCGACGCGGCCGAGCGCCTGTTCGCCGAGCGCGACGCCCGCTTCAGTCGTTTTCTCGCCGGGTCGGAGCTCGACCGCGTGAACGCGCGCGCGTACGGCGCCGACCTGCTGAGCCCCGACTTCGCCGCCATGCTGCGGCTCTCGCTCGACGCAGCCGTGGCGACCGGGTCGCTCGTCACGCCCACCGTCGGCGCCGCGCTTCTGGCCGCAGGCTACGACCGCGACTTCGACCAGCTCCCCGCCGACGCTCCCGGGCCGGTTGCGCCCGTCCGCGTGCCCGGGCCGGACGCGCTCGTGCTCCACGGGAACCTGCTCTTCCGGGCCGAGTCGGTGGTGCTCGACCTGAACGGCGTCGTCAAGGGCTGCACCGTCGACGACGCACTCGCGCGTTCCGGGGCGGACTGGGTGTCGGCCGGAGGCGACCTCGCGACCCGCGTGCCGCTGCTCGTCGAGGTGCCGGGCGGCGACCTCGTCTCGATCACCGCAGGAGGGCTGGCGACCAGCAGCACCGCCCGGCGGCAGTGGCGGAAGGACGGGCAGATGCAGCACCACCTGATCGACCCCCGCACCGGTCGGCCGGCGCGGACGCGCTGGGTGGACGTGAGCGTGGCCGCCGGCTCCTGCGTCGCGGCGGACGTCGCCGCGAAGGCTGCGCTGCTGCTGGACGCCGACGGCCCGGTCTGGCTCGACGAGCGCGGTCTGCCCGGGCGCTTCGTCGACGGGCGCGGCAAGGTGCACGTGAACGACGCCTGGCTCGCGGCGGTGCCGCTGGAAGCGGCCGCGTGAGCCCCACGACCTGGTACGCAGCCCGGGCGGCCGGGATCGTCGCGTACCTGCTCTTGTCCGGATCGGTCGTGCTCGGCGCGTCGATGTCGTCGAAGGGCCGGCTTGCCTGGCCGCGCTTCGCCGTCGAGGAGGCGCACCGCTACGTCGCGCTCCTCACCGGCGCGTTCATCGCGCTGCACGGCGGCTCGCTCCTGCTCGACCGGGTCGTGCCCTACTCGCTCGTCCAGGTCACGGTCCCGTTCACCTCGTCGTTCCGGCCGCTCGAGGTGGGCCTCGGCGTCGTCGCGGCCGACCTGCTCGCCGCGGTGGCGATCACGAACGCCCTGCGCGCCCGGCTGCCGTATGCCTTCTGGCGGCGCGTCCACTACGCGACGATCCTCGTCTGGCTCGGCGCGACCGTCCACGCGGTCTCGAGCGGCACCGACCGCCACGACCTGTGGTTCCTGGTCATCGTCGGGATGGCGGTGGGCCTGGTGGCGCTCGCCTTCGCGAACCGCCTGGGCCGGGTCGTGTCGGGGGAGACAACGGCCCGCGCCGCGGCATAGGATTCGCACCGACCAGTCCGTCGCCCGTCAGCCCAGGAGGTTCGCGATGCCGATCGAGTCGGGGAAGATTCGGAACGTAGCCGTCGTCGGCCACCGCGGAACCGGCAAGACGTCGCTGGTCGAAGCGCTGCTGTTCCAGGCCGAGGCGACGAACCGGCTCGGGACGATCGAGGCGGGAACCACCGTCTCCGACTGGGAGGAGGACGAGCAGCGCCGCCAGATGTCGCTGTCGGCTTCGCTCGCCCATCTCGACTGGCAGGGCCGGAAGATCAACCTGATCGACACGCCGGGCGACGCCGGCTTCCAGGCGGACACGGTCGCGAGCCTCAGGGTGGTCGAGGGCGCGCTGGTCGTCGTCTCCGGTGTGATGGGGGTCGAGGTGAACACCTCGCGCGTCTGGGACCGGGCCGAGGAGCTCGGCCTGTCCCGGGTCGTCTTCGTCAACATGCTCGACCGCGAGCGCGCCGACTTCTTCCGGGTGCTCGCCTCGCTGCAGGCGTCGCTCTCGGATCGCTGCATCGCGATCCAGTTGCCGATCGGCGCCGAGCACACGCTGTCCGGCGTGGTCGACCTGCTCCACAACTGCGTCTACACCGACCCGTCCGGGGCGCGCGAGGGCGACCCGGTCGGGATCCCGGCCGAGTTGCAGGACGCCGTCGACGAGTACCGGACGAAGCTGCTCGACGCGGTCGTCGAGACCGACGAGGCGTTGATGGAGCGCTACCTCGGCGGCGAGGAGATCCCGGCCGCCGACCTCGCTGCGGCGCTGAAGAACGCCGTCACCCGCGACGAGATCTACCCGGTGGCCTGCGGCGTCGCGACGAAGAACCTCGGCTCGCACGCGCTGCTCGACCTGCTCGTCGAGGGGGTGCCGAGCCCCGCGAAGAAGGGCTCGCCGATCGAGACCGATGCCGCGATCGCCGCCTTCGTCTTCAAGACCGTCGCCGACCCGTTCGCCGGTCGCATCTCCGTGTTCCGGGTCTACGCCGGCAACGTCTCGCCCGACACGACGCTCGTCAACCACCGCGACCACTCGAAGGAGCGCATCGGGTCGCTGATGGTGCTGCAGGGCAAGGAGCACGACCGGTCCGACGGCTTCGGGCCGGGCGACCTGGGCGCCGTCGCGAAGCTGAAAGAGGTGCAGACCGGCGACGTGCTCGTCGACGCCGAGCACGACCTCGAGCCGCCCGTGCTCGGCTATCCCGAGCCGGTGATGAGCTTCGCGGTGACCGCGAAGACGAAAGGCGAGGAGGACAAGGTCGCCCAGGCACTGCGCCGCCTCGGCGAGGAGGACCCGACGCTCAAGCTGCGGCGCGACGGCCAGACCGGGGAGGAGCTGCTGTCGGGGATGAGCCAGATCCACGTCGAGGTCGCCGTCGAGCGCGCCCGTCGCCGCTTCGGGGTCGAGATGGAGCTCCACCCGCCGCGGGTGCCGTACGTCGAGACGATCAAGGGCTCGGCGCGGGCGCAGGGCCGGTATCGCAAGCAGACGGGCGGTCGCGGCCAGTTCGGCGACTGCCACGTGGTGATCGAGCCGATCGACGGCCGGGTCGGCTACGAGTTCAAGGACGAGATCGTGGGCGGCGTCATCCCGCAGGGCTTCCGGCCCGCGGTCGACAAGGGGATCCAGGAGGCGATGCAGCACGGGAACCTGGCGGGCGCGCCGGTCCAGGGCGTCCGCGTGCGACTCGTCGACGGCTCGTACCACAACGTCGACTCGTCCGAGATGGCGTTCAAGTTCGCCGGCTCGATGGCGTTCCGCTCGGCGTACGACAAGGCGGAGCCGACGCTGCTCGAGCCGATCATGGAGCTGGAGGTGACCGTCCCGGACGAGGCCGTCGGGGCGATCAACGGCGACCTCAACTCACGACGGGGACGCCTGCACGGGATGGAGCCGAAGGGCGGGCTGACGACCGTGAAGGCGGAGGTGCCGATGGCCGAGGTGCTGACGTACGCGCAGGCCCTGACCTCGATGACGGGCGGGCGCGGCGAGTACAGCATGCATTTCCTGCGCTACGACGAGGTGCCCGCGCACATCGCCCAGAAGCTGATCGACGCCGCGAGGAAGGACGCCGAGCCGGTCCACGCGTAACGTCGCCGGGATCGGGGCTGGCCCCGTCACGGCGAATCGCTACCCTCGGACCCGATGACGCGTGTCACGAGAGTCGCGGTCGACCGGTCCTGCGCGATCTGCGAGCGGACGCTGCTGATGGGCGAGCGGACGATCCGCTTCTCGCCGGACGGCGGCGGGGAGTACGTCGACGTGTGCCTGCTCTGCCAGGACGCCGCCCTCGCCCACGGCTGGATCAAGGAGGGGTCGCCGACGACGCCCACCGTCCCCTACGAGCGCCGGCGGCGGAGCTTCTCGCTCGGTGGGCTCCTGAAGCCGCGCACGCACGGGAACGAGGCTGCGATGGCCTCCGAGCCGATCCTGCGCCGGCTCTCGGACGCCGAGCGGGCGATCGTCGAGGCGGCCGACCTCTTCAACGCGTCGCAGTACCGGCGCACGGTCGGCGGGGTCGGCAAGTCGCTCGGCAGGTCGTCGGTCTCGATCGTCCCGCTGTCCGGCACGAACGCCGCGGTCGTCGTGACGGTCGCGTGGGACATCTCCTGGTACCAGTACCGCGTCTCGCTGGAGCTCGAGCGCGCGGTGCGCCTCGAGGAGCGCGGGAACGACCCGAGCGAGCTCGACCCGGCGTTCACGACCTGGAACGCGCACATGGAGGACGACGGCCGCATCGTCCCCGACATCGCGCGTGTCTGAGCGCCCCTCCGGCCGTATGCTTGCGCCGTGATCTACTGCGTCGTCCCGCCCGAGCTCGAGTCGGAGCTCTTCGAGAAGCTCGTCGCCTACTACGCCGACAATCCCGACGTGACGGTGGTCGTCGATCGCCGCTCCGGCCCGAACCGCCGCCGTGGGCCGACGCCGCCCGGCGTCGAGAGCCAGCGCGAGCTGCGCGACCGCCGGCGCAGGCGGCTCGGCGGGGCCTGGCTCACCACCGAGCCTCCCGTCGACCGGTGAGCACCGCCACCTTCGACTCGCTGAACCCCTCGACCGGCGAGCTGATCGAGACGTTCCCGCGCTCGACCGCCGCCGACGTCGATCGCGCCGTCGCCACGGCGCGCGCCGCCTGGGAGGACTGGCGCCTGGTGCCGGCGCCCGAGCGCGGCAACATCCTGTTCCGGTTCGCCGAGCTGCTGAAGCGCGACAAGGCGTCCCTCGCCGACCTGATGACCCGCGAGATGGGGAAGGTGAAGGCGGAGGCCGGCGGCGACATCCAGGAAGCGATCGACATGAGCTACTACATGGGCGGCGAGGGCAGGCGCCTGCACGGGCAGACGACGCCGAGCGAGCTCCGGGACAAGTTCATGATGAGCGTGCGCATGCCGGTGGGTGTCGTCGGCGCGATCACCCCGTGGAACTTCCCGATCGCGATCCCCGCCTGGAAGCTCTGCCCGGCGCTCGTGTGCGGCAACACCGTGGTTCTGAAGCCGGCCGAGGACACGCCGCTCCTCGCCCAGCGGTTCGTCGACCTGCTGCACGAGGCCGGCATGCCAGAGGGCGTCGTGCAGATCGTGCACGGCTTCGGTGAGGAGGCGGGCGACGCGCTCGTCCGCCATCCCGACGTGCCGGTGATCTCGTTCACCGGCTCGCGCGAGACGGGCATCCTCGTCACCAAGGCCGGTGCCGACAACCTGAAGCACGTGCACCTCGAGCTCGGCGGCAAGAACGCGATCATCGTGCTCGACGACGCCGACGTCGATCTCGCCGTCGACGGCATCGTGTGGTCGGCCTTCGGCACGGCGGGCCAGCGCTGCACCGCGGCGTCGCGCGTGATCGTGCAGCGCGGCGTCTACGAGGAGCTGCAGCGCAAGCTCGTGCAGCGTGCCGAGGCGATGCGGATCGGCTCGCCCTGGGAGGACGACACCGACATCGGCCCGGTGATCAACGAGGCGGCCGTCGAGAAGATCCACTCGTACACGCTCATCGGCCGCGACGAGGGCGCGAAGCTGCTCACCGGTGGCGAGCGGGTCGACGGTCAGGGCTTCTACTACCGCCCGACCGTGTTCGCCGATGTCGAGCCGGGTATGCGGATCGCCCAGGAGGAGATCTTCGGCCCGACCACGGCGCTGCTGCCGGTCGACACCTTCCAGGAAGCGGTCGCGGCCGCCAACAACGTCCGCTACGGCCTCTCGTCGTCGATCTTCACGCGCGACGTGAACAAGGCCTTCACCGCGATGCGCGACCTCCAGACCGGCATCACCTACATCAACGCCGGTACGACGGGCGCCGAGGTGCACCTGCCGTTCGGCGGCATGAAGCAGACCGGGAACGGCCACCGGGAAGCCGGCCAGGCGGCGCTCGACGTCTTCTCGGAGTGGAAGTCGATCTACGTCGACTACTCCGGCCGGCTCCAGCGCGCCCAGATCGACAACTCGTAACGTTTGCAGGCGCGGCTCTCGACCGACGGCGGTGCCCGCGGCAACCCCGGCCCGGCCGCGTACGCCTTCGTGCTGGAGGCGGAGGACGGAACGGTGCTCGCGGCCCGCGGCCAGGTGATCGGGGTCGCCACGAACAACGTCGCCGAGTACAGCGGCCTGATCGCCGGGCTCGAGCAGGCCGTCGAGTCGGGCGTGTCCGAGCTGGAAGTGCGCTCCGACTCCGAGCTGATGGTGAAGCAGATGCGCGGTGAGTACCGGATCAAGAACGAGGCGCTGCGCGAGCTCGCGGCGACCGCAGGCCGGCTGGCGCGCCGACTCGAGCGCGTCGAGTACCGCCACGTCCGCCGGGACGACAACGCGCTCGCCGACAGCCTGGTCAACGAGGCGCTCGACGCGGCATGAGCCGCCGGGCTGTGTTAGGTTCGAGACCGATGAGCGTGCGGATCCACCGAGGATTGCGCCCAGCCGTCGCGCTCTGGCTGGGTGTGCTCGCGCTCCTCTCGGTGCTCGTCGCAGCCGCAGCCGCAGCGGCTCCCGACTATCCGGTCATCTTCACCGGCCCGACCGCCCGCGGCGCCTACACGGTCGAGCTCGACACCGGCTGCTACGGCGGCGTCGGCCCGTGCACCGCCTCGCCGACGTTCCTCGCCGTGAAGGTGTCGACCCCGGTGAAGACCACCGGTGGCTGCCCGGCGAACACCGGGTTCGTCTTCCAGCAGCCGATCCTGAAGAAGGACGGCTCGTTCTCGGCCACCCAGGCGTACGCCGGCGGCCTGTCGATGACCGTGACGGGCCGGTTCACCTCGGCCCGCAGCGCCCACGGGACGGTGTCCGGGACCCATGGCTGCGCCCCCGCCTCGTTCACGCTCAAGCTCCCGGCCCCGGCCGCGCCCGTCCCGCCACCCGGCTTCGACGCCTGCTACTGGCTCGGGAAGGCGAACGCCTCGTCCATTCTCGGCGGCGCGCCGAACCCGATCGGGACACCCCGCGCCTCGGGCTACTCGCCGCTGACCGGCCTCGGCCGTTGCGACGAGTTCACGCACGGCCACGCCTCGACGAACTACGGCGCGCACGCCTGGTCGATCGTGATCAGCCAGGACGTCCCGGACGCGAGCCAGGGCTTCCCGAAGCCGCTCGCCGGCCTCGGCCCGGGCGCGATGTCGGCGCCGAACCTCTACGGCAACGCGGTCTACTTCAAGATCGGCGCCGCCTGGGTGGTCCTCTACTTCGAGATCCCGTCGGCGGCGCAACCGCCCGCTGCCACGGTCGCCGCGCAGCAGGTGAAGCTGATCACGGTCGCCCGGCGCGTCTACGCGCTCATGCGGCGCGCCTGACCGCCGGTCGATCCGCTTGGTACCCTAGGGCCGCGTAGGTTCACGCGGATGTAGCTCAGTTGGCTAGAGCGTCTGCTTGCCATGCAGAAGGTCGAGAGTTCGAGTCTCTTCATCCGCTCTCTCTACTCCGAGAAAAGCCCTCCGAAAGAGGGCTTTTCTTCAAGCCGGCCAGGCTCCGTGGGCCGGGGTCGAGTCCGTGCATCACAATGCGGTATGCTTTTTGCATGGCGCAGCTGGTGACGCGGTTGGGTGACGATCTGATCGCAGAGGTCGATCGCCTGGTCGCGGACGGCGTGGTCGCCAATCGCTCCGAAGCGGTGCGGCTCGGCCTGGAGCGGCTCGTCGACCAGCAGCAGCGCCAGCGGGTCGGGGCGGCGATCGTGGCTGCCTATCGGCGACAGCCGCAGACAGATGCGGAACTCGCCGGGCTGGACGAGGCCACCCGTGCCCTGGTCGACGAAGAGCCATGGTGAGCATTCCCCGGCAGGGGGAGATCTGGTGGGCGGAGACGGAGGAGAGGCGAAGGCCGGTGCTCGTCGTGACCCGCTCGGAAGCCGCGCCGGTGCTGACCGGGATCGTCGTCGCTCCGGTGACGCGCACGGTGCGAGCCATTCCGACCGAGATCCCACTCGGCGAGGCAGAAGGGCTGCCCGTCGATTGCGCTGCCTCGTTCGACAACCTGCAGCGGGTCCGACGCTCAGCGCTGACCGAGCGGGTCGGCGATCTCGGCTCGCGGCGACAGCAGATCTGTGCTGCACTCCGCGCTCTCGCCGACTGCTGAAACGCACACCCCGCCATGTCCACGGGTGGCTTGTCGCAGCCTGAGCGCTCGTCTACTGTCAACGAGTCGATGAGCGAGAGACGCCGGATGCGGCTGACGCCGATGGAGGAGGAGCTGCGCTTCGACCGGGAGCCTGAGGTTCCACGCGCCGGCCGGCTCGAGACGCTCCGGCGGCGACGTCCCGAGCGGCCGGTGCCGACGACCTGGCAGGGCGCGCTCAGGCAGGGCCTGCAGCGGTTGGTCGTCCTGCTCTGGGGGGCGACGATTGCAGCGCTCGCGATCGACAAGTTCGTGTTCCCCGCCAGCGATCCCGGGCTCGGCTTCTACCTGGTCGGCGGGACGATCCTCACCGGCGCGCTCGCGAGCGCGAACGGCGCGGGCGGCCACCGCGGCTCCACCTTCGCGAGCGGCCGGGAGCACGAGCGGCGGGTCAGTGCCGCCTTCGCGTACGTCCTGGTCGGAACGCTCGTCCTCGTCGTCGGCGCCCTGGTGGAGTCGTTCGCCCCGTCCTGGCAGGTGTGAGCCCGCGCCGAAGGCGGTGACCCGCTCGGCACGAGCGTTGCCACCGTCCCGCCCCCGTGCGCGAGCCCGTACGCTCGGCGCTCGGCCAGCTAGGCTCGCGATCAGTGGCTCGCCCGCTCGACCGCATCCGCTCGTCGCCGCGGCTGCAGCGCCGGCTGCTCTGGTCGGCCGGTGCAGGCGCGGTGGTCGCCGGCATCGCGCTCGTGGTCGTGCTCCTGCCGGGCACCGCCGCCGTGCACCCTGCGTCGCCGGCGCCCGCCGCAGGCATCGCCGCCGAGCCGGTCGCGCAGACGACGCACACTCGCGTTCCGCCCGCCGAGCGGCGTGCGATCGACCGGCTGCTCGACCGCTTCGTGCCTGCGGCGCTCGAGCGGAAGTCGGCGGCCGTCGCCTGGGCGCTGTCCGGGCCGGAGCTGACGTCGGCTTCGACGCTCGCGCAGTGGCGGGCCGGCACGAGCCCGGTGCAGCCGTATCCCGCTCGCGGCACGACTTTTCACGACTGGACGGCGCTCGACGTCACGCCCGACTCGGTCACCTTCAACCTGCTGATCCAGCCGCGACCCGGTGCCAGGGTCGCGCCGTACGTCTTCTCGGGCGAGGCGATCAGGCAGGGCTCGCGCTGGCTCGTCAATCGCTGGTACACGATCGCGATCATGAACCCGGTCCGTGGCACGACCCACGAGATCGGCCCGCTCGACTTCGGCGCGCCGGGACGTGGCGACGGCGCGAGCAAACCGGTGCTCGGCAAGCTGTGGCTCCTGCCGGTGCTCGCCCTGCTCGGCATCGTCGTGCTGACGCCGGTCGTGCTCGCCGTCGGCGCCCTGGTTCGCGCCCGGCGCTGGCGTCGACACGTCGTCGCGACGGGGAGAACCCAGCTGCCGCCGCTGCCGCGCCGCTCGCCGGTCGAGGCGCCGCGTGAACCGGCCGGAGGATGACCGAGACCGTCGACCTGCGGCTGGCTGCGACCGCCGAGAACATCACGCTTGCACGGCTCGTCGCCCGCGCCGTCGCAACGACCGCGGGCGCTCCTCGCGACGCGGTCGCCGACCTCGAGCTGGCGGTGTCGGAGGCCTTCACGAACACCGTCCGGCATGCGGTCTCCCCGGCCGTCGGCCGCCTGCCGCGCGTCCTGCTGCGGTTCGAGGTCGAGCCGGGGTGCGTGACGGTGGAGGCCGACGACGACGGCCCGGGGTTCGGCGCGACGGCGCGTGGCGGCCGGGAGCGTGAGCCTGACGGCCGTGGGATGGGGCTGTCGCTGATCCGCGCCGTCACCGACGAGCTGGCGATCGAGAGCGGAGCGCACGGCAGCCGGGTCGTCTTCGTGAAGCGCTTCTCGGCCGTCCCGGCCGGCTGAAGCTCAGCCCGCTGCCGCCCCGGCCACGAGGCGGCTGACGGCGCTGCTGTGGGCCACGATCACGCAGCCGACGAGAGCCAGCCCCAGGCCGGCGGCGATCGGTAATCCGTCGAGATTCGCCGAGCCCCAGCTCTCGCGCAGGAAGACGGGCTCGAGCAGGATCGGCAGGAATGTCTGCACGGCGGTCGACACCGGAACGACGACCGTCGCGGCGCGACGCTGGAACGCGGTCATCCCGACGAGCGTTGCGGTGACTCCCATGACGACGACCACGACCGACCAGGCCGCAGCCCGGTACGGGTGGACCGAATAGTCGTCCCCGACGAGCTTGGTCGCGATGTTGGTGGCGCCGAACGCACAGCCCGAGGCGACCGCCAGGACGGTGCCCGAACCGACGCGCCGGCCCCGGACCACGAATGGGAGCAGCCCGGCCAGCGACAGGCCGGCGACGACGCCGATCACGGCGACGGCCCCCCGGTGCGCCTCGGTGTGACTCGGGGCGCCGTAGGAGATGAGGGCGATGCCGCCGATGATGCCGACGACGCCGCCCAGCTCGATCAGGCCGACACGCTCGCCGAAGAACCGGTTACCCGCGGCGAGCACCAGGAGCAGTCCACCGGACAGCGCCGGCTGGACGACCACGAACGGCGCGTCGGCGTACGCTACGACCTGCGGCGCGATCCCGGCGAGCCCGAGCGCCGAGCCGACGAGCCAGCGCGGACGGTGGGCCAGAGCCCACAGGAAGGTCGGGCGCAGGCCGAGCGCCGCAGGGCTCGCGCGGGCGTCGAGTGCCTGCAGCACGATGCCGACGTTGAACAGCACCGACGCGAGGAGCGCAGCTGCGAGCCCGGTCGCGACGAGCGCCCCGGCCCTACCAGCGGTGGTGCACGGCCGGCGCGATCCGCGAGCGGTAAAGCGCCGAGATCGCCTTGTGGGCCGTGGCGGACAGCGGCGGCAGCGCCGCGGCGGCGGCGTTCGCCCGCGCCTGCTCGGGCGTCTTCGCGCCCGGGATGATCGTCGAGACGGCGTCGAAGTCGAGAATCCAGCGCAACGCCAGCTGCGCGAGGGTCGCCCCCTCGGGGACGAACGAGCGCAGCTCCTCGACGGCGTCGAGGCCGAGCTCGAAGTCGACTCCCGAGAATGTCTCGCCGACGTCGAACTCCTCGCCGTGGCGGTTGAAGGCCCGGTGGTCGTCGGCCGAGAACGTCGCGTCGCGGCCGAACTTGCCCGTCAGCAGGCCCGAGGCGAGCGGGACGCGGACGATGACGCCGACGTCGCGTGCCCGGGCCTGGGCGAAGAACAGCTCGGCGGGTCGCTGCCGGAAGATGTTGAAGATGATCTGGACGCTCGCCACGCCGGGGTAGTCGATCGCCTTCAGCGCCTCCTCGACCTTCTCGACGCTGACGCCGTAGGCGCGCATCAGGCCCTCGTCGACGAGCCGGTCGCAGGCCTCGAACACCTCCGGGGAGTAGTACGCCTCCCACGGCGGGCAGTGGAGCTGGACGAGATCGGCCGTCGCCACGCCGAGGTTGTCGAGCGAGCGCTCGAGCCAGGGCCGCAGGTTGTCATAGGAGTAGTTCTCGACGGTCTGCGGGCCGCGCCGGCCGAACTTCGTCGCGACGACGAGCGGCTCGCTTCGCTCGCGCAGGAGCTGCGCGACCAGGCGCTCGGAGCGACCATCGCCGTAGACGTCTGCCGTGTCGACGAACGTCACGCCGGCGTCGACGGCGGCGTTCATCGCGGCCAGCGACTGGGCGTCGTCGGTCTCGCCCCAACTGCCGCCGATCGCCCATGCCCCGAAGCCGATCTCCGACACCTGGTAGCCGGTCTTGCCGAGCCGTCTCGTGTTCACGACGGGAACGCTACCTGGGCGATGCTCTGACCCAGACGCTGACATGCGCGGGTTCGACTGCGTGGCTGACGGCGTCGCGCAGCCCGTTCTGGACGGATTCGAGGTCGACGGCGTCGCGGAGACGGTGCCTGAACGCCTCGACGGTGGTCTCGGCGTCGTAACGGGCGCGGTTGAAGCGCCGGTCGACGAGGTGTTGGACGCGTTTGCGCAACGGGTTGAAGAGGGCCGCGGCGGCCAGGGTCGAGGCTGCGACACCGACGGGCGAGGAGAACGGGAGGACGTCGGTGGCGAGGGCGACGGTGCCGATGAAGATGCCGGCGAGGAGGCCGGTGAGGATGGTGTAGGACAGAGTGCGGCTGATCAGCCGGTCGATCTCGTAGAGCCGGTACTTCAAGATCCCGACCCCGATCCCGATCGGCAGGGCCGCGATGCCGACAGCGCCGGCGTCGGTGAAGACACGGTGGTAACCCGCTTCGCCGTTGGTGAAGACGACAGCGAGGATCCCGCTGACGCTGACGGCGCCGCCGGAGATCAGCCACTTCAGCTGCTCCCGCCGCTCGCCCGTCGCGCTCCGCCAGTTCGCTGCTTGTCGGGCGATAAAGGCTGCCCAGAAGAGAACGACGAGTGGCGCAGCTAGCCAGGCGCCGTTTCCGACGGTTGCCGCGAAGCCGACAGGCGAGCCATGGTAGACCCCGGCGGCGTCGACCTGAACGTGGTTCGGGAGCCGGAGCAGCGCCTGTGACAGGCTGTAGCCAAGCCCGAACCCGAGTCCGAGGACGAGGTAGATGCGAAGCGGCCAGCGCCATCGTCGGGACGGCAGGGCGCCGGAAGGGAAGAGAAGGACGGCAAGCCCGAAGAGCACCATTCCGAGCGTCCAGACGGGTTCGACCGTCAACGCGACATGTCCGAATCGCAGGCGTCCGTCGCGGCTGCGGTAGTCGAGGGCGGCGTAGACGGTCGCCGTCGCGTTGAGGGCGAAGAGCGAGGCCGCGCCGAGAAGTAGCCATCCGATCGGGTTGTGCGGCCGCGTTCGGATGATCACGAGGGCGAGGGCTGCGACCATCACGACGATCCCGAGCAACACGCCGTCGAAGATCGGCCGTAGCTGGTGACCGGCGACGGCGATCACGACCGTCGAGACCACAAGCGCTCCGATGAGCAGTCCGAGTGCCGCCGCGCCGCCCGTGACTTTCGCCGAGCGGTTCACCCCGCGCTCCTGATCCAGAGGGTGAGGTGGGCGGGTTCGACGGCGTGGTTGACGGTGTCGAGGAGGCTGGTCTGGACGGTGTCGAGGTCGATGGCGTTGCGGAGGCGGTGGGTGAAGGTGTCGATGGTGGCCTGGGCGTCGTAGCGGGCGCGGTTGAAGCGGCGGTCGACGAGGTTCTGCACGCGCCGGCGCAGGGGGTTGAAGAGCGCGGCCGCGGCGAGGGTCGACGCGGCGACTCCGACGGGTGACGAGAACGGCAGGACGTCGGTGGCGAGTACGACGGTGCCGATGAAGATGCCGGCGAGGAGGCCGGTGAGGATGGTGTAGGAGAGGGTGCGGCTGATCAGCCGGTCGATCTCGTAGAGGCGGTACTTGAGGATCCCGACCCCGAGCGAGATCGGCAGCGCCGTGATCCCGAGGAACACGAAGCTGCCGTTGCTCGCGAGCGTGAACATGAGCG
>CAYXXE010000049.1:0-14103 GCA_964468985.1 uncultured Gaiellales bacterium
GGGCGGCCGCGCCACCGCCGACGCCGTTGAACAGCGCCACCATCTGCGGCATCGCCGTCATCTGCACGCGGCGGGCGGCGACCGCGCCGAAGGCGCCGCCGACGATCGCACCGACGACCATCGTCCAGGTGATGTGCACGCCGGCCTTCAGCAGGGTCGCGACGATCGCCACGACCATGCCGCCGGCTCCGACCCAGTTGCCGCGTCGTGCGGTCTTCGGGGACGAGAGGAAGCGGAGCGCGAGCACGAAGCAGGCGATCGTGACCAGGTAGAGCAGGTTCAGCGAGTTGGTGCCCACGCGCGCGCTACTTCTTCTTCCCGGGCTCGCGTTGCTTGAACATCTCGAGCATCCGGTCGGTGACGACGAAGCCGCCGACCACGTTCGCCGACGCCAGGACGACGGCGGCCAGGCCGACGACCCGGATCAGCGTGTCCTGATGCGAGCGGCCGGCGACGATCAACGCCCCGACGATCACGATCCCGTGGATCGCGTTCGTGCCCGACATCAGCGGCGTGTGCAGCATCGCCGGCACCTTCGAGATCACCTCGAAGCCGAGGAAGATCGCCAGCATCAGCACCGTCAGCTCGGTGACCAACGTCGCGGTATGACTCACGTCTGCTCCTCCGTTCTCGTCACGCAGGTCTTCGCGACGACCTCGTCGTCCCAGTCGAGCGACAGGCTCCCGTCCTTCACGATCAGCCCGAGCAGCGCGGCGATGTTCCGCGACAGCAGCTGGCTCGCGTGCGTCGGCATCGTCGCAGGCAGGTTGGTCTCCCCGACGATCGTGACCCCGCCGGAGACGATCTCCTCGCCGGCCACGGTCAGCTCGCAGTTGCCGCCCGACTCGGCCGCCAGGTCGACGACGACCGACCCGGCGCGCATCCCGTGCACCGCGGCGGCCGTGACGAGGAGTGGGGCGCGCCGGCCCGGGATCGCGGCCGTCGTGATCACGGCATCGAAATCGTGGATGCGGGCCTGGAGCTCGGCCCGCTGGGCGTCCTGCTGCTCCGGCGTCAGCTCCTGGGCGTAGCCGCCCTCGGTCTCCGTGCCCGTGACGCCGAGGTCGAGGAAGGTCGCCCCGAGCGACTCGACCTGCTCCTTCACCGCCGGCCTGACGTCGAACGCCGAGACGACGGCACCGAGCCGGCGGGCGGTCGCAATCGCCTGCAGCCCGGCCACGCCGGCGCCGATCACCAGCACCTTCGCAGGCGGGATCGTCCCCGCTGCGGTCATCAGCATCGGGAAGAAGCGGGGGAGCCGGTCGGCTGCGATCAGCGCCGCCTTGTAGCCCGCGACCGTCGCCTGCGACGACAGCGCATCCAGCGGCTGGGCGCGGCTGATCCGCGGGATCGACTCGAGCGCAAATCCGTGAACGCCCTTCGCGCGCAGGCGCTCGACGCCCTCGACGTCGGTGAGCGGCTGCAGAAACGCGATCAGCACCTGGCCCGCATGCAGGCGGTCGACCTCGGCCGCCGTCGGTGCGACGACCTTCAGCACGGCATCCGCCGCCCAGGGATCGCCCACCGTTGCGCCCGCGGCCGTGTACTGCTCGTCCGAGAACCCTGCGGCCGCGCCTGCGCCCGGCTCGACCACGACCTCGATGCCCTCGCCCAACCGGCCGACGGTCTCCGGGACGAGGGCCACGCGGGCCTCGTCCGGCGCTGTCTCCTTCGTGACCCCGACGAGCATCGCCGTCGAAGCTACCGCATCGACGGCCGGACGGCGTCAGGAAGAGTCCGCAGACCGGGTCCCTAGACTGGCCTCGTGACTCACCAGCTCCTCGCTCACGGGCTGCTGCTGCTGTTCGCGGTTGTCGCACTGGAATCGGCGGGCGTGCCGCTCCCAGGCGAGACGGCGCTGATCGCCGCTGCGATCCTCGCGTCGCAGCACCACTACTCGCTCAGCTCGGTGATCGTCGTCGCGGCAGCCGCGGCGATCGTCGGCGACAACGCCGGCTACTGGATCGGCCGCCGCGGCGGCCGGGCGCTGCTCGAGCGCTTCGGCCCGGTGGCGCGCTACGCCGACCGGGCGCTGCCACCGGCCGAGCGCTTCTTCGAGCGGCACGGTGCGAAGGCCGTGTTCATCGGCCGTTTCATCGCGTTCCTGCGTGTCACCGCCGCCTGGCTCGCCGGCATCTCCCGCATGCCCTGGTGGCGGTTCCTGCTCTGGAACGCCGCCGGCGGCGTCCTCTGGGCGACGCTCGTCGCGGTCGTCGCCTACGAGTTCGGGCGCAGCGCCGCCGACGCGATCGGCCGCTACGGCCTCTACGGGGCAGCCGCCGTCGTCGCGCTCGGTCTGCTCGGCGCGGCTGTCTACATCGTCTCGAGACGTCGGCTGGAACGCTCGTAGGAGTCTTGCGGTCGATCGGGAAATGGATGAGCCGATGGGTTTCGCCGCCGCCTTCGACGCCGCACGCCCCGTGCCCGACGCGGCATTCGCGGCTCACTCGAACCGCGTCACCGACCTGGCCCTGCGGCTCGCGGACGCGGTCGGCGCCGGCGACGACGTGAAACGCGCGATCGAGGTCGGCGGGCCGTTGCACGACATCGGCAAGCTCGGGATTCCCGACGCGATCCTCACCAAGCCCGGACGGCTCGAGCCCGAGGAGATCGCCGAGATCCGCAAGCACCCGGCAGCCGGGGCGCGGATGCTCGGCGGGATCGAGTCGCTCCGCCACGGCCTCGCGTGCGTCCTCCACCACCACGAGCGCTGGGACGGAACCGGCTACCCGGCGGGTCTCGCCGCCTCGGCGATCCCGTTCGAGGCCCGCATCGTCGCCGTCGCGGACGCGTACGACGCGATGATCTCCGATCGGCCCTACCGGTCGGCGCTCGACCGCGAGGAGGCGCTCGCGGAGGTCGAGCGCTGCCGCGGCACCCAGTTCGACCCGCGGGTCGCCGGTGCGCTGCTCGAGCTCGAACTCGCGCTCTGACGACCCGCTAGAGGCTCGCCCAGACCTCGAGCTTCGTCCGGGTGCGCCGGATCACCTCGTCGGTGAACTCGGTCGTCCCCGCCTGACCGCCGAGGTCGGCCGTCTTCACGCCCTGGGCGACCGCCTCGAGCGCCGCCTCGCGAATCGCGCGACCCGCCCGGTGGTGGCCGTCGCCGTCCGCCTGTGACAGGAGGGCCGCGCCCGCCAGGATCATCGCCAGGGGATTCGCGATGTTCTTGCCCTGGAGCCCCGGCGCCGTGCCGTGCGCTGCCTCGGCCATCAGGGCGGTCGGTGCCAGGTCGGCGCTCTCGAAGGCCACCAGGAGCGACTCCGAGCCCGCGATCGAGCCGAAGAGCGGCAGGACGAGATCGCTCAGGATGTCGCCGTCCCGGTTGAGGGCGGGAATGACGAGCGGATCGCCGGTCGAGGCGACCAGCAGCGCGAAGGTGGCATCGATCAGCTGCGGCTCGTACGGCACGTCGGGATGGCGTCCGGCAGCGGCGTCCATCTCCTCCTTCAGCATCCCCTCGTAGGTCGGGCTGACCGTGTACTTCGGGCCGCCGAAGACCTTGGCCCCCGTCCGTTCGGCCTCGCGGAAGGCGAATTCGGCGACGGCGCGGCATACGCTCCGCTCGATCCGCTCGGTCCGGAACGCGACCTCGTCGTCCCCCGAGCCCTCGCGCCACTCCTTGGCGCCGTAGGCGTCGCCGACCGCCATGCGCACGACCGAGATCGGCGCGTGCACGCCGCCGAACGGCACGACGCCGGGAATGCGGCGCCCGGTGCGCACGATCACTTTGCCGCCGATCTCCTCGCGCAGGATCCGGTTCGGCGAGCCGACGTCGTCGCGCGCCTCCGGGGTGACGGTCGCCGCCTTCAGGCCGAAGCCGTGCTCGCGAATCGCCTGCGCGGCCTCGTGCACCACGCCGTTCGCCGTCGCACGGCGATGCTCGAGCGAGAGGTCGAAGCGCGCGAGGGTGATCTGCACGCCGATCACGTCGGGCGCGAGCACGCGGAGCGCCTCGTCGAGCAGCTCCTGCCCGGTCTGGTCGCCCTCGAGGACGACGAGCGTCTGCAGCTCCATTCGCCTCAGCTTACCGCGCGAGTGGATACGCGTCGCCGGTACGTCAACAGAAGTCAAATGTAGCTGCCGGATTTGTCGCTCGAAGGTCGAGACCCTTTATCGTTACACTGCACTCTCAATATCCGTCATGAGGAGGAATTTCGATGGCCCGGAAAACAGTTCTCGTCTGTGACAATTGCGCGAAGGAAGTCGACGAGTCGCGCGGTGCGACGCTCCGGATCACCTTCACGGATGCCCGGCGGGGCTCGAAGGTCGCCGACCTCTGCGACGACTGCGCCGGCTCGCTGCCCGGCCGTGCGGCGGCTCGCCGCGGCCGGCGGCCGAAGGCGCAGGCGGCCGCATAGAGCGAAAATCGGCGCGGCCCGCCGCCGCAGAGACGTCCACCCGCCGCTCTAGGATGGGAAAATGGGCCTGAGTCTCGTCGCGGGGCCCGCGCATGCGGGCAAGGTCCAGCTGCTGCTGGAGCGGTACCTGGCGCGCCTCGACGAGGAGCCGTACCTGATCGTGCCGACCGGGTCGGACGTCGACCGCGTCGAGCGCGACCTCCTGCGGCGGGCGGGCTGCCTGACGAGCGGTGAGATCGGGACGTTCGACGATCTCTTCGCGAAGATCGCTGCGGCCGATCCCGCGACGGTGCGCGTCGCCACCGATGCGCAGCGGGCGCTCGTCGCCCGCCGCATCGTCGCGGGGTCGTCGTCGCCGGACGGAGGGGCGCTCGCCGAACTGGCGCGGTCGTCCGTCACACCGGGGTTTGCAGAGGCGCTGCTGCAGACCCTGAGCGAGCTCGAGTCGGGCCTCGTCGAGCCGGAGGCACTGACCGGCGACCTGCGCCGGTTGTACGTCGCCTACTCGACGGAGCTCGCCCGCCTCGGCCTCTGCGACCGCGAGGGCCTGCGCCGCCGTGCCGTCCGGCTGCTCGAGTCCGACTTCGACGCCTGGCACGGCGCGCCGGTGTTCGCGTACGGCTTCGAGGACCTCACGGGCGCGGAGTGGGCGTTGCTGGCCGCGCTCGCCGGCAGGGCGGACGTCGACGTTTCGCTGCCCTACGAGCCGGGCCGGATCGTGTTCGCCTCGCTCCGGCGCACGGCCGACGACCTCACAGCGCTCGCCGACGGCCGGATCGAGGAGCTGCCGCCACGGGCGCACGAGTTCGCGCACCCCGCGCTCGCCCATGTGGAGCGCGCCCTCTTCGACGAGTCGCCGCCGAGCCCGCCGCCGGCCGACGGGGCCGTCCGCTTCCTCGAGGGCGCCGGGCGCCGCGGCACCCTCGAGCTCGTCGGCGAGGAGATCCTCGGGCTGCTGCGCTCGGGGGTGCCGCCCGGCTCGGTCGGTGTCATCTGCCCGGCGGTGGAGCCCTGGCGCGCATCGCTCGACACCGTCTTCGGAAGCCTCGGCATCCCGTACGCGCTCGAGCACCGGACGCGGCTCGGCGCAACCCCGTTCGGGCACGCCCTCCTCGAGTTGCTCCGCTACGCCTGGTCGGGAGCCGGTCGCCGCGAGCTGTTCGCGTACCTCCGCTCGCCCTACTCCGGTCTCGGGCGCTCGGCAGTCGACTTCGTCGAGGGTCGCCTCCGCGGCCGGGCGATCTCGCGGCCGGAGCGCGTCGAGGAAGAGGCCGAGAAGCTGCGCGAGGCGCCACTGCCGATGCTCTCCGAGCTTCGCGAGGCCGACGATCCCCTTGCCGCGGTCGGCCGGCTCCTGCGCGCGATGATCCGATCGGCCTACGGCACCGAGGCGCCGCCGGCGGGTGAGAGCTCGCGGCTCGATCTACGCGCCTACGACGCCGCGCGCCGCGTGCTCGACGAGCTCGTCGCCTGGAACTCCCTCGCTTCCGGCGTGGGCGAGCCGGCCGGACGCGACGACATCGTCCACGCGCTCGACCGCGCCGACGTCCGCCTCGGGTCGGCCGAGGAGGCGGGCCGCGTGGCGGTCCTCGACCTCCTGCGGGCCCGCACGCGCCGCTTCGAGATCGTCTTCGTCCTGGGGCTCGAGGAGGGGACGCTGCCGCGCCGGTCGCGCACGTCGCCCTTCCTCGACGACGACCGCCGCCGGGAGCTGCCCGCCCGGCTCGAGCGACCCGACCAGGTGAGCCGCGACCGCTACCTCTTCTACACCGCCTGCACGCGGGCGACCCGCCGCCTCTACCTCGTGCGCGAGGCCGCGACCGACGACGGCGGCCCGCGCGAGGCGAGCCCGTTCTGGGACGAGGTCGCGGCCGTTCTCGAGCCCGACGACGTGTCGCGCGGAACCACCCGCCGGGCCCTCTCGGAGCTCACCTGGCCGCTGGAGCGCGCCCCCACCGACCGTGAGCGGCTCCGCGCGCTGTCGCTCCTGTCGGTCGCCGAGGGCGACGCCGCCGAGGCGCTCGCCGCCGCGGAAGGGGAGCTGTGGGAGCGCCGCCTGCGCCGTGCCCGCAGCGCGCTCCGCCGCGAGACCCGCCTCCGCAGCCCCGAGGTCCTCGCCACCGTCGAGAGCCGGACGACGTTCGGTGCCACCGAGCTCGAGCGCTTCGCGGACTGCTCCTCCGCCTGGCTGTTCGAGCGGGTTGTCTCGCCGAAGACGATCGACGCCGAGGTCGATCCGATGCTGCGCGGCTCGGTCGCGCACCAGGCGCTCTTCAAGTTCTACGCGGGCCTGCCGAAAGAGCTCGGCACCGAGCGCGTCACGGAGGAGAACATCGAGCCGGCGGTCGCGTTCCTGCGGCGCTGCCTGGAGGACGCGCTCCGCGGCGGCGTGCGGCTCGACGTGAGCGACCTGCAGGAGGCCGAGCTGGACGAAGGGCTGTGGCGCGACCTGGAGGGCTTCCTGCGCGACGAGGCGCGCTCGCCGCTCGGGCTCGTGCCGAGGCGGTTCGAGGTGTCGTTCGGGTCCGACCGCTCGGCGCCCGAGCTCCAGCGGGGCCTGCCGCTCGGCGACGGGCTGCACCTCAGCGGCAAGATCGACCGGATCGACATCGACCCGTTCAGCGCGCGCGGCATCGTCCAGGACTACAAGTCCGGCAAGAGCGCCCACTCGGCCAGGCAGATCGACGACGAGCTGAAGCTCCAGATCCCGCTCTACATGCTCGTCCTGCGCGACCTGGTGGGCGTCGAGCCGCTCGGCGGCGTCTACCGGGCACTCGGAGGCTCGCGGGCGCAGCGGGGCCTGCTGCGCGGCGAGTTCGCCGAAGACCTCCCGGGCTTCGTGCGCGGCGACTATCTCGACGAGGAGGCCTTCTGGGACGTCGTCGAGCGGGCCCGGACGCGCGCGCACGAGTCGGCGCTGCGGATCAGGCGGGGCGACGTGCACCACGACCCGAAGGGCGGCGAGTGCCCGACCTGGTGCGACGTCTGGCCGATGTGCCGGGTGGAGCGGCCGTGAACGACCAGCAGCGCACGGCGATCGAGGCCCGCGGCGAGGTGTTCGTCTCGGCGGGCGCCGGCACGGGCAAGACCGCCGTCCTGGTCGAGCGGTTCGTGCGCGCGGTCTGCGACGAGGGCCTCGACGTCGACTCGGTGCTCGTGATCACGTACACGCGGAAGGCGGCCGGTGAGCTGCGCTCGCGGATTCGCGCAGCCCTGCGGGAGCGGGGCCGCCGCGATCTCGCCCGCCAGCTCGACGGGGCGTGGATCTCGACGATCCACGGCTTCTGCTCGCGGCTGCTGCGGGCGCATCCCTTCGCGGTCGGCCTCGATCCGCGCTTCCACGAGTTGGCCGACGACCAGGCGGCCGTGCTGCGCGGCGAGGCGTTCGAGCGGGCGCTGTCCGCGTTCTGCGCCGAGCGCGATCCGGAGCGGTTGCGTCTGCTGGCGACGTATACCGCCCACGGCCTGCGCCGGATGCTGACCGGCGTCTACGAGACCCTGCGGTCTGCCGGGCGTCCGCTCGTGCTCTCGCTCGGCGAGCAGCACGGCGTCGCCGAGCGGCTGGCCGAGCTGAAGGCCGAGGCGCTCGCGCTCGCCGATGCCCCCGGCGTCACCGAGAAGCAGGCCGCGGCCGCGCGGGTGGCCCTCACCCTCGGCGGCAATCCCGAGCAGCTGCTCGACCTGTCGGGCCTCGAGGCTGTCGGCGAGCGGGCGGCGGCCTTCCGCGGCGCCCGCGACCGGCTCCAGCGCGCGGCGCTGGAGGAGCTCGCCCTCCGCGACAAGGAGCTGCTCCAGGAGCTGCTCGAGCTCTTCGCGACCGAGTACGCCGAGGCCAAGCAGCGCGAGTCGGCACTCGACTTCGAGGATCTGCAGCTCTGCGCCCGCGAGCTGCTGCTCGGCGACACCGCGGTGCGCGAGGCCGAGCAGCTGCGCTTCCGGGCGATCATGGTCGACGAGTTCCAGGACACGAACCGGCTGCAGTGCGACCTGGTCGACCTGCTGCGCGCCGGCCCGGGCCGCAAGGACGTGTTCTTCGTCGGCGACGAGTTCCAGTCGATCTACGGGTTCCGGCACGCGGATGTCGCCGTCTTCCGCGACCGGCGCGAGCAGGCCGAGCAGCGACTGCCGCTCTCCCGCAACTACCGCTCGCGCCCCGAGGTGCTCGCGGCCGTCAACCTCCTCTTCGGCGATGCGTTCGGGGACGAGTACCAGCCGCTGGCGGCGTCGGGCGACTTCCCCGACCCGGTCTTCGGCCATCCGGTCGAACTGCTCGTCACCGACAAGCGGGCCTACCGCGACACGCCGCTCTCCTGGCGCGACGGCGAGGCGCGCGCGATCGCCACGCGCGTGCGGGAACTGGTCGATGCGAACCACGCGGCGCCGGGCGAGATCGTGCTGCTCTTCGCCGCCGGCACGGATGCGGAGCGCTACGAGCGGGCGCTCCGCGAGGCCGGGCTGCCGACCTACCGGGCCACCGGGCGCGGCTACTTCGGCCAGCAGCAGGTCGTCGACCTGCTCGCCTATCTCCAGCTCGTACGGAACCGCTACGACGACACGGCGCTCGCCACCGTCCTCGCGTCGCCGTTCGTCGGTCTCTCGAACGACGCACTCGTGCTCGTCCGCCGGCACGCGGGCCGGCGGCCGCTCTTCACCGGGATCGAGCGGTCGCTGCCCGAGGCGCTCTCCGACGCCGACGAGCGGCTCGTCCGCGCCTTCAAGCAGCGGTACGAGCGCCTCGTCGCCGCGTCGGCGCGCCTCTCGCTCGAGCGTCTCTGCGACGAGATCGTCTCGGCGCACGACTACGACCTCGCCGTGCTCGCCCGCTGGGACGGCAAGCGGCGCTACGCCAACCTCCGCAAGCTGATGCGCCTTGCGCGCTCGTACGAGGAGCTGCGCGGCCCCGACATCGAGGGCTTCGTCCGCTTCATCCGCGACCAGGAGGCGGTCGGGGCCGCGCAACTCGAGGCGGTGTCGGAGGAGGAGGGAGCCGATGCGGTCCGCCTCCTGACGATCCATGCGGCCAAGGGGCTCGAGTTCAAGGTCGTGATCGTGGCGGACGCGGGGCGCGACACGGGGCGTCCGCCGTCCGCCGACGAGATCCTGGCGCTCGCCGACGGCCGCTTCGGGTTCCGCGTCGTCCATCCGGGCTCGGGGAAGCGCGAGCCGGTCTTCGCCTGGGAGGAGGTTCGCGAAGCGGAGCGGCTCGCCGACGACGCGGAGCGGCTGCGGCTCTACTACGTCGCCATGACCCGGGCGGTCGACCGCCTGATCGTCTCGGGCGCCGTCGACCCCGAGCGGCCACACGACCGGGAGACGCCGATCGGCTGGGTGCTGGAGCGTCTCGAGGCCGGGCCGGAAGTCGAACGGGTGGTCGAGCCGACCGAGCTCGAACGCGGCGCCGCGACGTTCCTGCTGCGCGTCGACCGCGGCCGCGTCGACCGGAGCCGCGTCGACCCCGCCTCCGACCCCGCCTCCGATCCCGGCTCCGATCCCGGCTCCGGCGAAGTGGGCCAGCTCGCGCTGTTCGCCGAGCTGCCGGAGGCAGCGAGCCCGCGGCCTTCCGCCTACCGTCTTCCCGAGCTGCCGGTGCTGGCACCGCCGCCGCTCCACAAGGTGCGGCGGCTGTCCTACTCGGCCCTGGCCCTCCACGACCGCTGCTCGTACCGGTATTTCGCCGAGCGCGTCGTCGGCCTGCGTGCCGAGCGCGCCGTCGTTCCCGGCGAGAGCGCCGAGGGGGAGGGAGGGCTCGCGCCGACCGAGATCGGAGACGCGGTCCACCGCCTGCTCGAGCTCGTCGACCTGCGCGCCCCCGAGCTTCCCGACCTGACTCCCGTGCAGGCCTGGTACCCGGCCGTCACCGACGACGAGCTCGCCCGGATCTCGGGGTTCGTCGAGTCGTACGTCGGCTCCGGGCTCGCCGCGCGCATCGCCGCGCTCGAGCACGTGCGGCCGGAGCGCCCGTTCGCCTTCGAGCACGACGGCGTGTTGCTCCACGGCCGGCTCGACGTGCTCTGGCAGGAGCGCGAGCCCGACGGCGGTCGCAGACGGGCACTGGTGCTCGACTACAAGACGAACTCGCTGGCCGACCGCGAGCCGAGCGAGCTCGTCGAGGAGGGCTACCGGCTGCAGCGCCTCGTCTATGCGCTCGCCTGCTTCCGGGCGGGCGCCGACGAGGTCGAGGTCGTCTACCACTTCCTCGAGCGCCCGGACGCCGTCGTGTCGACCGCGTTCGCCCGGGGCGACGTGGCAGCGCTCGAGCGCGAGCTGTCGGCTGCGATCGCCAGGATCGACGCCGGCGAGTTCGTGCCGACGCCGAGCGACTTCAACTGCGCAGGCTGTCCGGCCCGCGACCTGGTGTGCGCCGGCCCGAGGCTGCAACCGCCGCTGGCGCCGCTCGCGGTCGCGGCTGCAGGCTGAGCCTGTGGCGCACCGGAGCTTCGTCGGCGAGGCCCGCCGCCGCGTCGGCCCGCGGCGCGCCCGGATCGGTCCGATCATCGAGCTGCTGGCGGTCGAGCACGCCGACGCCGGCATCGCGCTCGCCTTCCGCACGCCGCTCGAGCTGCTCGTCTCGGTGATGCTCTCCGCCCAGACGACCGACGTGAACGTCAACCGGGTGACCGCAACCCTGTTCGAGAAGTACCGGCGCCCCGAGGACTACCTCGCGGTGCCGCCGGCCGAGCTCGAGCGCGACATCTTCGCGACCGGGTTCTACCGCCAGAAGGCGAAGTCGCTGCGGGGGACGATGCGGCTGTTGCTGGACGAGTTCGGCGGGGAGGTGCCGGAACGCTTCGACGACCTGCTGCGCCTGCCCGGGGTGGCGCGGAAGACCGCGAACGTGGTGTCGGCCGAGCGGGGAGCGCCCCAGGGGATCGTCGTCGACACGCACGTCCGGCGCCTGTCGCAACGGCTCGGACTGACGCGGCAGGACGATCCGGTGAAGATCGAGCGCGACCTGGTGAAGCTCGTGCCGCGCGCCGACTGGGGCCGGTTCCCGCACCTGCTGATCTGGCACGGCCGGCGGATCTGCGCGGCCCGCACGCCGCGCTGCGCGGCGTGCCCGTTGACGGCCCTCTGCCCGTCGAGCCGCCTCCTGCCTGCCGGCGCTACCGGCGCGGCGTGATCGCGACGAGCAGGCCGCCATCGTCGTCGTAGGCGGGGAAGACATCGACGACGATCGCCTTCTCGGTGCCACCGCGGGTCTTCATCGAGAGGTGCTCGCCCAGCCGTCGCACGCCCCATTCCCGGGCGAGCTCGATGGGCTTCGCGTCCGAGAGGCTCAACGCCTCGACCACGTCGCGACCCATCAGGTCGGCCTCCGGGAAGCCGGTCAGCTCGAACACGCCGCGGCCGATCGCGAGCACGCGCCGTTCCTGGTCGGTGACCAGGAAGCCGGTGTCGGGCGCCGGGTAGTAGTCGTCGAGCAATTCGAAGAGGAAGCCGAATCCGCAGTGCCGGCAGCCGGGCGCCTCGCGTGTGAAGCCCTCGTGGCCGTCCACGTCGATCGAGCGCTCCTTGCACTTCGGGCAGATGAAGTAGGGCACGGCCGGGCAGGGTAGCCGGACGCCCCCCGCTCGGAGGGCGGTTCGGAGACCTGCTCAGAGCCAGCGCTTGAAGCGGAAGAAGAGCAGCTGGGCGATGGTCGTCGCCACGATCCACCCCCACGACCACCAGTAGCCCCAGGCCCAGCCGAGCTCGGGGATGTGGTGGAAGTTCTGGCCGTAGAGGCCGACGATGAAGGTCGGCACGAGGAGGAGCGAGGCGACCACTGTGAGGCGCTTCATCACCTCGTTCTGGTCGTTCGAGATCTTGCCCTGGAGGTAGTCGCGGACGCCGGCGAGCGCGTCGCGCGCGGAGTCGAGCGACTCCCACGCGCGCAGGAGCTTGTCGTAGGCGTCGCCGAAGGCGATCTCGACGTCGCGCGGGAAGAGCTCGCCGTCGCCCTCGAGCTCGACGCGGTTGTCGACGATGCGATGCACGGAGTCGCGCATCGGGCTGAGGGTGCGCCGGATGCCGAGGAGGTCGTGGCGCAGCTCCCGGAGCCGCTTCCCGACGACCTGCGGCCGCGCCTCCGAGACGAGATCCTCGAGCTGGTCGATCTCCTCGTCGAGATCGTCGACCAGGTCGAGATACCGCTCCGCGATCAGGTCGACGAGGTGGTAGACGAACATCCCGATCTCCTCGTGGGCGCGGCAGGCAGTCTGTGCCGGCCGAACGTCGAACGGCCGCTCGCCCGGCGGCGTCTTCGTGACGGTCAGGAGCAGGTCGGGCGTGGCGACGAAGTCGAGCTCCTGGTAGTAGAGGCGATCCTCCTCGTTCACCGAGACCGGCACGAGCAGGATGCCGAGCACGTAGGCGTCGTGCGACTCGATCCGCGGCCGCGGCTCGTCGGAGTGGATGTGCGGTGCGAGCAGCGACGCGAGGGCCGTCGGCTGCACGGTCTCCGGCAGCCGGGCCCGCAGCTCATCCTCCGTCGGGTCGAGCAGGTCGACCCAGCGCCCGTCGCTCTGCATCCGGGTCGAGGTTAGTGTCGGTCCCGGATGGCTCGACTACATGCGGTCGACCGCCGGCCGGGTCACAGCCTCGCGGGAGCGGCCAGCTCGAGCGGGTCTGCGTGCTCGAGCGCCGACAGGTACCGCTCGGCGTCGAGAGCGGCCATGCACCCGGAGCCGGCGGCCGTCACGGCCTGGCGGTACGTGTGGTCCTTGACATCGCCCGCCGCGAACACCCCGGGGATGTTGGTCGCCGTCGAGCGAGGCTGCGTGACGAGGTAGCCGTTGGCGTCGTGGTCGAGCCGGTCGCGCACGAGCGCCGTGTTCGGCTCGTGGCCGATCGCGACGAAGAAGCCGTCGGCCGGCACCTCCCACGTCTCGCCCGAGACGGTGCTGCGCAGCCGCAGACCTTCGACCCTGGTCTCGCCCAGCACCTCGTCGATCTCGGCGTTCAGGACGAAGTCGAGCTTCTCGTTGGCGGTCGCGCGATCGACCATGATCCGCGAGGCCCGGAACTCGTCGCGGCGATGGACGAGATGCACCTTCGACGCGAATTTCGTCAGGAACAGCGCCTCCTCGAAGGCGGTGTCGCCGCCGCCGATCACGTACACGTCCTTGTCGCGGAAGAACGAGGCGTCGCAGGTGGCGCAGGCCGAGATCCCGCGCCCCTTCAGCCGCTCCTCGGAGGGGAGCCCGAGCCAGCGGGCGCTCGCGCCGGTGGCGATGATCAGCGAGCGGCCACGGTACTCGTCGGAGCCGACGAAGACGCGGAACGGCCGCGCGTCGAAGTCGATGCGCGTCACGTCGTCGGTGACGAACTCCGCGCCGAAGCGCTCGGCCTGGCGCCGGAAGTCGGACATCATCTCCGGCCCCATGACGCCGTCGGCGTAGCCGGGGTAGTTCTCGACGTCGCTCGTGATCATCAGCTGGCCACCCCACTGGAACCCCTCGACCACGAGGGGGGCGAGGTCGGCGCGCGCCGCGTACAGCGCTGCTGTGTAGCCCGCCGGGCCACCGCCGATGATGATCACGTCACGAACGTCTGCGCTGCTCACCGACTCTCCTCTCGACAATCCTTGCTCTAGTACAACGACGAAACGGCTGTGCGCGTTCCCGGCGTGACGGCCGTCCGGAACGCTATCGACCGCCACACCGCTCTTGCCGTGACGTCGAACGGAACGGCGCCGAACGAAGCTTCGCTATGCGGCTTCGATGACGTGCGGCTGGATCTCTTCGACCAGGTGCGTCGCCGT
>CAYXXE010000050.1:0-13362 GCA_964468985.1 uncultured Gaiellales bacterium
CGCCGAGCGCGCGCAGGATGTTGATCTGCGTCGGCGTGTTCGAGACGTGATCCTGACCGCGGATGACGTGCGTGATGCCGTCGGTGATGTCGTCGACAGGGCTGACGAAGTTGTAGGTCGGGCGGCCGTCGGCCCGCACGATCACGAGGTCGGCCAGCTGGTCGTTCGCGAACTCGATCCGGCCCCGAACGGCGTCGTCCCACCACACCGTGCCGTCCGAGGGCTGCCGGAAGCGGATCGCTCCCTCGTCCTGGTAGGCCTTGCCCTCGCGGACGAGCTGCTCGGCCAGCTCGCGCGCCCGGTCGGCCGTGTCGAGCTGGAACGTCACCGGCCCGTCCCAGTCGATCCCCACCCAGCGGAGCGACTCCTGGATCTGCTCCACCGCCTCGGCGACCTCCCTGCTCGTGTCGGTGTTCTCGATCCGGAGCAGACAGATGCCGCCCTGTTGACGGGCGAACAGCCAGTTGAAGAGGAACGTCCGAACGCCGCCGATGTGCAGGAAACCGGTGGGGCTCGGAGCCATGCGGACTCTGACGGACATCGGTCTATCGTAGGGACGAGTGGAATTCGGCGCGCACGTCTCCTCCAGCGGCGGGATCGACACCGCGATCGACCGGATCGCGGCGATCGGCGGCGACTGCGCGCAGGTGTTCACCCAGTCGCCGCGGATGTGGCGGCCGACGAAGCACTCACCGGAGGCGATCGCGCGGTTCAAGGCCCGCCGGGCCGAGGCGGGCATCGGCGGGGTGGTCGTCCACGCGCTCTACCTGTGCAACCTCGCCACCACCGACGACGCGATCTACGAGAAGTCGGTGACGACGCTCCGCACGACGGTCGACGCCGCAACGGCGATCGAGGCCGATGCGGTGATCTTCCACGTCGGGTCGCATCTCGGCGCCGGCTTCGACGCCGGTCTCGACCGGACGGTCGCTGCGCTCGAGCGCATCCTCGAGCGCTGCGACGGCGACACCTGGCTCTGCCTCGAGAACTCGGCGGGCGCGGGCGGCACGATCGGCCGGTCGCTCGAGGAGCTCACCACGATCGCAGCGCGCGTCGGCCCGCACCCGCGGCTCGGGATCTGCCTCGATTCGTGCCACCTCTATGCCTCCGGGTACGACGTCACCGACCCGAAGGCCGTCGACGCGCTCGTCGAGCAGATCGACCGCGACCTCGGCCTCGACCGCGTGCGAGCCCTGCACGTGAACGACAGCGCCATGCCCCTCGGGTCGAACCGCGACCGCCACGCGAACATCGGCGAGGGCCTCATGGGCGAGGGGCTCGGTGTGTTCCTCGCCCACCCCGCCTTCCAGCATCTGAGCGCGTATCTCGAGGTGGCGGGAGCCGACGGGAACGGGCCGGGCGTCGCCGACCTGCAGGCCGTCCGCGAGCTGCACGCCCGCGGCGTCACCCGCCAGAAGCGCCGGGCGCGTGCCGCACGGGCGAAACGGGTGTGACGTGCCGGTGCGCGGCGGCGTAGGACGGGTGTGACGACCTTCGCGCAGGCCGCCGAGCGCCACCTCGACGACGTCTACCGGTACCTCGCCTGGTTCACCGGCGACCGGGCCGTCGCCGAGGATCTGACCGGCGAGACCTTCGAGCGCGCGCTACGGCTCTGGCCCCGGTTCGACCCGGAGCGGGGCTCGGCGCGAACCTGGCTCTGCCAGGTCGCCCGCACCGCCGCACTCGACCACTTCCGGTCGGAGCGCCGCCGGACGCGCCGCGAGGAGCTCGCGGCCGTCCCCGAGCGCTTCGAGGAAGCCTTCGCCGAGGGTCTGTCGGCCGACCTGGAAGCCGCGCTCCTGCGCCTGTCGGCTGGCGAGCGCGAGGTGGTCGCCCTGCGCGTCGTGCTCGACCTCGACGCGCCGACCACCGCCCGCATGCTCGGCATCTCGTCCACCAATTGCACGACGCGGCTGAACCGCGCCCTCAAGAAGCTCGAGGAGGCACTCCATGTCGCAGCGTGACGTCGTCGCGGAGCTCCGCTCTGCCCAGCTCCAGGTTCCGGCCGCGCTCCGCGAGCGCGTCCGTCTGATCGTGGCCGCCGCTCCGCCCGAGCGGCGAGGCCTCGGCTCCTGGCGGCCCTTCGACTCGCGGCGGTGGCTCGCGGTCCTCGTGCCCGTCGCCGCCGCGGCGGCGGTGGCGGTCGTCGTCACCCGCCCCTCCCACCACACGGCTGCGCCGCAGCCGCTGCTCCCGGCCCAGCGGGCACTCTCCACCCAGGCTGCGACGGGCCTCGACAACTCGGTCGGCTCGACGCCGACCCCGAGCACCGGCGCCGCCGCGGCCAAGCTGGCGCCGCTCACCCCCTCTTCGACGCGGGCGCAGCGGTACTCGGCGTCGCTCACGCTGACCGTCGCGAATGCCACCGCCGTGTCGAACACGACCAAGCAGGCGCTCGCCGTCGTGACCGCCCTCGGCGGCTACGTCGTGTCGGCTCACGTCCAGACGGGCCTGCCCACGATCGTGACGCCGATCGCTGTGCCGGAAGGCCTCCAGCCCGCCATCACCGTCCCGGTGACGACGGTTCCGGGCACGATCGCCCCGGGCACGTCCTCGGGCGCCGCCGCCGACCTGGTTCTGAAGGTGCCGAAGACGAAGGTGCGGACGGCGATCGCCCGGCTGTCGGCGCTCGGGACGATCACGGCCGAGCAGGTCGACATCCAGGATCTCCAGGCCGGCCTCGCCACCACCGACCGGACGATGCAGCAGCTGCAGCGGCAGCTCGCCACGCTCCGCGCCGAGCCGCAGACCGCTGCGGTCGGCCGTCAGATCGCCGCGATCACCGCGCACATCCAACGTCTCCAGCAGGCCGCTGCGGCAACCATCAGGGCCGCGCGCTATGCGACGGTCGACCTCCATGTCGCGACGCCCGTGAAGGTGGCGCCGGTGCGGCACGGCCACGGGCCGCTGCACGGGCTCGGGGTCGCGTTCCGCTGGATCGGCATCGGTGCCGTCTACGCTCTCGCGCTCGGCCTCCCGGCTCTGGTACTGATCTGGCTCGGCTGGCTCGGCGTCCGCGCCGTCCGGCGCCGCCGCGAAGCCGCGCTGCTCAGTCGGCTCTGAGCTGGGCGAAGACCCGGAACGTCGGCTGCCCGACGGGTAGCTCGTGGAACTCCGGGTTGACGCAGCCGAGCTCGTCGCCGCGGGCCTCGTAGGTGCGTTCGATCTCGGCGTGGCACATCGGCAGCGGCTCCTTCCGCGCCCGGATCGCGCCGAACCCCGCCTTGCGCCGCTCGGCCGCCCGCAGCATGTCCAGGTCGATCTCGACGTCGTACACCTTCTGCATGCAGCCGACATAGGTGCTGCCCCACGCCTCGAACGAGTAGACGAACGGGCACGCCCGGGCCAGGCAGGCTCCGGGGTAGACGACCTTGTCGCAGTGCACCTCGCAGCGGCGGCACTCGAGCTCGGCGTGCGGATGCAGCGGGAGGGCCGGCGCGGTCTGCTCGGGCGTCATGGAGAGATTGTTGGTGTCGCGGCGCCGGTGTTCAAGTCTTGACTTTTCACGAATGAACCGCTACCCGGCGGACGGCGCCGAGGACGTCCATCGGCGTGAACGCCATGAAGTCCGGCTCGATCCCGCCGGACGGCTCGTCGGCCTCGAACCAGAGTGCCTGCACCGTGATCATCCCGAGCTCGCCCGCCCCGCGGATGTCGGCGTCGAGACGGTCGCCGACGAACATCGCGTCGAAGGCCTCGACTCCGAGTGTCGCGAGCGCGTGCTCGAAGATCGCCGGATCGGGCTTGCGCGCGCCGACCTCGCCCGCGAGGACGATCGCGTCGACCCGGGCGGCGATTCCGAGCTCCTCCAGGTCGCGGCGCACGAGCCATGCTGGCTCGGGCCAGTGGTTCGCGACGACCGCCAGCCGCAGGCCGCGCCCACGCAGCGACTCGAGCAGCGCATGGGCCGTCGCGGCGAGGGCGGTCGCGGGACGCCACACCTCGTGCTCGGCGAGCAGGAAGCGCTCGGCGTCGGTCTCGCTCAGGCCCAGCTCGTCGCGGAGGATGCCCACGTAGTCGTCGTCGGGCGTCAGGCGCGGGCGGATCTCGTCGTGGAACCGCCGCGTGAACTCGCCGGCCTCGGCGGCCCCGCCGACCGCCGCCAGGCCGGCCCGGTGACCGGCCGCGAGCAGCTCGTCGTCCCACTCGAAGCGGGCCAGCGTGTTACCCCAGTCGAAGAGCACGGCTTCGAGCATCGCTGGCTAGGGTAGATGGTCGTGGCACGGCCGCTCCTGTGGGCATCGTTCGCCCTGGTTCCCGCGACCGTCGTCGCCCGCTACGTCTTCGACGCCGACGCCACGACCCTGTTCGTCCTGTCGGCGCTGGCGCTGATCCCGCTCGCCTGGCTGATCGGCGAGTCGACCGAGCACGCGGCCGAGCACACGGGCCCCGGCGTCGGCGGCTTCCTGAACGCGAGCTTCGGCAACGCGCCCGAGCTGATCATCGCCCTGTTCGCGATCGCCGACGGGCTGCCGAACGTCGTGCGCGGCTCGCTCGCCGGCTCGGTCGTCTCGAACATCCTGCTGGTGCTCGGGGCGGCGATGATCGCGGGCGGGGACGGCGTCCTCGACACCCGCTCGCTGCGCCTGCAGCTGCTGGCCGTGATCGGAGCGGTGCTCCTGCTGCTGATCCCGTCGATCGCAGGCTGGCACGGCAACCCCGAGCGCCACAGCCAGTTCGTGCTGACGATCCCGGTGGCCGTCGTGCTGCTGCTCGTCTACGCGCTCGTCACGGCGGCGAACCTGCGCTACCACCGCCTCGCACCCCGAACGGCACCCGACGTCTCGGCCTGGCCGTTTCGCCGCTCACTGGCGATCCTCGGGGCCGCCACCGCTGCGACTGCCGTCGTGTCCGAGACGCTCGTCCACTCGCTCACCCGCTTCGGGCACGCCGTGGGCCTGAACCAGTTCTTCATCGCGATCGTGATCGTCGCGATCGTCGGCAACGCCGCCGAGCACGGCGGGGCGATCGTGATCGCGAAGGGAGGCAACATGCGCCTCGCGACCGAGATCGCGATCACGTCCTCGATGCAGGTGGCGGTGTTCGTCGTGCCGGCGGTGGCGCTCCTGTCGTGGCTCGTCGGCCCCGCCCTGCCGCTGTCCTTCCGGTTCGTCGAGATCGCCACGATGGGCGCCGCCGCAGCCGGCGCGGTGATCGTGGTCGCCGACGGGCGCTCGCGCCGCTGGGAGGGCTTCCTGCTGATCGGCGTCTACGTGCTCGCCGTGCTCTGGTACGGGCTGGCGGGCAACCGCTGACGACTACGACGCGAACGGCTCCTGCGCGCGCGTGAAGGCGTAGCCGGCCCAGATCAGGCGGTCGCCGTCGACACGGAGCCGCTCGCCACGCTCCCGGCCCGACGCGGCGACCCAGCCGTCCCCGTCGCGCTCGAAGATCGCCGGCGGGCGGGTCGGCGGCGCCGCCGCGAGCCGCGACCGCAGGCTGCCGCCCTCCCACCAGAAGACGAACTCGTTGCCCTCCGACCACCAGCGGCCGAGCAGCGGCCGCACGTCGGCCGGCGGCTCCGCCTCGGGCCGCCACGGCTCGACCGGCTCGGGCCACAGCTCGATCGTCTTTGCCGCGAGGCCGATCGCCGTCAGGTCCATGTCGCCGCGCGTCCCGGAGTTGGTGAGCGCCGCCGCCCCGATCCGGGTCTTGCGGTCGACGTAGACGCCCGCGAGATGGCCCGCCATCGCGCCGCCGTGACCGCCGAAGATCCGGCCCTCGTGGTTGTGCAGCATCAGCCCGAGCCCCCAGGCCAGCGTCCAGTCGGCCGGATCCCACATCACCTGCGGGAACCACATCGACTCCACCGTCGCCGCGTCGAGGACGCCCTCCTGCCCGCTCGCGAGGAACGACGCCCAGCGCCCGAGGTCGCCGACGGTCGACCAGAGCTGCCCGGCCGCCGCGGTGCCCTTCATGTCCGTCGTCGGCTCGCGCCAGACGGTGCGGGCGTACTCGTCGACGAGGTACCCCTGCGCGAAGGGCGGGGCCTGGAGCCAGGTCGTCCGCTCGAGCCCCAAGGGGCCGATGATCCGGGCGTCGACGTAGTCGGCGTACGGCAGCCCGCCGACCGCGGCGACCAGCTGCCCGAGCAGCGCGAAGGCGAGATTCGAGTAGTGATGCGCCTGCCCGGGCTCGAGCACGAAGTCGTGCAGCGACTCGACCAGCTCCTGCTCGGTGGGCGAGTCGCCCGTCACGAACATCTCCCCCGCCTCGCGCTGCAGGCCGGTGAGGTGGCAGAGCAGCCGCCGGATCGTCGGCGAGCCGTTCGCGACGCCGGGGATGTGCTGCTCGAGCCGGTCGTCGAGGCCGACCGAGCCGGCCTCGACGAGCTGCATGACGGCGACGGCGGTGAACGTCTTCGTGATCGAGCCGATCCGGTACTGCGTGTCGACCGTCGCCGCACGTTCGGCCTCGTAGTCGGCGGCTCCGACGGCGCCCGACCAGACCTGCTCGCCCTTGCGCACGACGGCGGCTGCGACGGACGGGAGGCGGTCGGCCTGCCGCTCGGCGACGATCCGGTCGAGAGCGGCGGCGAGGCCCGCAGGAGCTTCGTCAGCCATGCGCGACCGCCGCACCCATGAGCGCCCGCGGCGCCAGCTCGCTGGCCTGCGCGATGTCGTCGTCGCCCACGTCGAGATGGGTGACGGCGCGCAGGACACCGGCACGCATCGTGCGCGAGAGGCCGACGCCCGCCGCGGCCAGGCGCTCGACGGCGTCCTCCTCGGCGAAGCCCAGCGCGGCCACGTCGATCTGGACGAAGTTGGTCTGGACGCGCTCGAGCTCGACCGGCAACCCCGCGGCGACCCAGGCCTCGGCAAGCCGCCGCGCCCGCGCATGGTCGTCGGCGAGCCGGTCGACGTTGTGGTCGAGCGCATAGAGCCCGGCGGCCGCGACGATGCCGGTCTGGCGCATCGCCCCGCCGAAGCGGTGCTTCTCGACGCGCGCCCGGTGCATCAGCGTGTGCGAGCCGGCGATCAGCGCGCCGAGCGGGCAGCCGAGCCCCTTCGAGAGGCACACCGTGACGGTGTCGAAGCCGGTCGCGAGCTCGGCCGCCGACACCCCGAGGGCAACCGCGGCGTTGAAGAGCCGCGCGCCGTCCAGGTGCACCCACAGGCCGGCCTCGCGGCACGTCTCCACCACCTCGTGGAGCTCGTCGAGCGGCCACACCGTGCCTCCCGCCGTGTTGTGGGTGTTCTCGAGAGCCACGACCGACGTCCGCGGGGTGTGGAAGCTGCTGTCCGAGACCAGCGAGGCGCGGATCTGCGCGGGCGAGATCCGGCCGAGGTCGCCGGGCACGCCGCGGGTCTGAAGGCCGGAGTGGAAGGCGGCGCCGCCGAGCTCGTGCACCATGATGTGCGCGCTCTCCTCGACCACGAGCTCCGTCCCGCGCTCGCCCAGGACGGCGAGGGCGATCTGGTTCGCCATGGTCGCCGTCGGCAGGTACACCGCCTCCTCCTGGCCGAGCAGCGACGCGATCCTGCGCTCCAGCGCGAGCACCGTCGGGTCCTCCCGCTCCTGCTCGTCGCCGACCTCCGCGCGGGCCATCGCCTCGCGCATCCCGGCCGACGGACGGGTGGCGGTATCGGAACGAAGATCAATCACGCGGGAGAGATTAACCGGCCGATCCGCCGACGGCGTCCAGACGGTGCTCGACGGGTCTTGGCGCGCGCGAGCCGCTGACGACCCCGCGGGCTACGTTGTCGGGATGAACCTCGACCTCGTCGCGGAGACGCTCCAGGACGCCCCGGCGTATCGCGTCCGCCAGGTGTGGGAGTGGGCCGCGCGTGGCGCCGCCGGCTACGGGGCGATGACGAACCTGCCGCAGGAGCTGCGCACGCGGCTCGGCGAGTCGGTGCCGTTCTCGTCGCTCGAGCTGCTGCACGAGGCGCAGGCCGCTGACGGCACCGTGAAGGCGCTCTTCCGGACGTGGGACGGCCACTCGGTGGAGGCAGTGCTGATGCGCTACCGCGACGGGCGGCGCTCCGTGTGCCTGTCGTCGCAGTCGGGTTGCCCGCTCACGTGCACCTTCTGCGCGACAGGCCAGATGCAGTTCCGCCGCAATCTCGACGCGTGGGAGATCCTCGACCAGGCGCTGTACTTCCGCCGGATCGAGCCGATCAACCACGTCGTCTTCATGGGCATGGGCGAGCCGATGCTGAACCTCGACCCGGTGCTCGCAGCCGCGCGGCGGCTCCCCGACGTGGGCGTCACGCACCGTCGCACGACGATCTCGACGGTGGGCTGGCTGCCCGGCCTCACCCGTTTCGTTGACGAGGTGGAGCAGCCGATCCGCCTCGCGCTCTCCCTGCACGCGGCGACCGACGCGCTCCGCAGCGAGCTGATGCCCGTCAACGACCGCTACCCGCTCGAGGACGTGCTCGCCGAGTGCCGCCGCTACGTCGAGCTGCGCAGCCGCAAGGTGTTCGTCGAGTACGTGATGCTGGCCGGGGTCAACGACTCCCCCGAGCACGCCCGGGCGCTCGCCGGAGTGCTCGACCGCGGCTACTTCAAGGTCAACCTGATCCCCTACAACCCGACCGGCATGTACGACGGCTCGTCGCGCGAGACGATCGCCGCGTTCAAGACGGTGCTGAGCGAGGCGCGGCTGCCCTCGACGATCCGCCTGACCCGCGGCCGAGACATCGCGGCCGCGTGCGGCCAGCTCGCGGCGGTGTCCGAGCAGGGCGTCGGAGTAGGCTGACACCGATGCCCGCTGCGCCCCGCAACCCGATCGTCGCGCTGAAAGAGGTCGTCGAGCGGGCGAAGCGCCTCGTGCAGCTCGAGGTCGAGCTGCGGGTGCTCGAGCTCCGCGGCCGGGCGGTCAAGCTCGGCCTCGCGGCCGCGCTCGGGCTGGTCGCCGTGCTGCTCGTGCCGCTCCTCGTCGTGTTCCTGCTCGCCGCGGCCGCGGCGGCGCTCGCCACGACGATGGCGGTGTGGCTCGCCATCCTGATCGTGGGCGCGGTGCTGCTGCTCGTGATCGTCGTGCTCGCAGGTGCCGGCGTGCGGCTTGCACGCGGCGCGATGCGCCAACCGGGAGGGGACGATGGCGGAGCCTGAGCGGACGGCGGCCGACATCAGGCGCGAGATCGCGGCCGAGCGCGCCGCGCTCGCCACTGCGCTCGAGACCCTGACGACCGACCTGAAGCGGGCCGGCGGGATCGCCGGCGGCGTGGTCGGCCTGGCGGCGGCGCTGAAGACGGGCCGCAAGGTCAGCCGCGTCATGCGGCGGAAGTAGCCGGCACCGGCTCCGTCCCGATCGTCCAGACGCTCGGGAGCAGCAGCATCGACGTGTTGAGCACGAGGATCGCGCCGGCGGCGAGCCAGAGCGCGTTCGCGCTGCCGAGCGCGACGGCGACCGGGCCGGCGATCGCCAGGCCGAGCGGGTTGAGCACGAACGAGCCGAGCGAGTCGTAGGCGCTGACCCGCGACTGGGCGCGCTCCGGGATCTGCCGCTGGAAGACCGAGAACCAGAGCATCAGGTGCAGCGACAGGCCGAGCCCGGCCAGGAATGCCGCGGCGGCGACGGCCCAGGTCGGCGCACCCGACGCCAGCACGGCGAGCTGCACGGCGTAGAAGAGCGGCCAGAGCACGCAGGCCACCATCGGCCGGCGCGGCCGGTAGCGCAGGGCCCAGAGCCCGCCGACCACGGAGCCGACGCCGCCCGCCGTGAGGATGACCGCCCACGCCTCCGCCCCTCCGAGCCGCTCCTTGGCGACGAGCGGGCCGAGCACGCTCCAGAACATGAAGAAGATGTTCCCGAGCCCGAAGATCGCGACGGTCGACCAGAGCCAGGTCCGCGAGGAGAACTCGTGCCAGCCTTCGCGAAGCTCGTGGAAGAAGCGGCCGGCGGACGCCTCGGCCCGTGCGGGGATCCGGATCTTCGCGAGAAGCCACGCGCAGCCGAAGAACGAGACGCTGTCGAGCGCCAGCGCCCAGCCGGGGCTCGCGGCGACGACGAGCACGCCGCCGATCGCGGGGCCGAGCACGCGCACGCTCGAGCGCGACAGGCCCTGCAGCGCGTTGGCCTGCTGCAACCGGTCGGGGCTCACCGTCTGGGGGATCAGGCCGACCTCGGCCGGGACGACGAGCCCGTCGCCCGCCCCGTACACCACGCCCAGGATCAGGAAGGCGCTCAGCGAGGCATGGCCGGAGAGCACCGCCACGGCGAGCGCCGCCTGGGCGCCGCCCTGCAGGAGCGACGCGCCGACCAGGATCCGGTTCCTCGGCAGCCGGTCGGAGAGCACCCCGCCGAACAGCAGCACGGCGGCGTTCGTGCCCTGCCTGGCGGCGAGGACGAGGCCGAGGTCGGTCGCGCTCGAGACGTGCAGGACGGCGAAGACGAGCGCGATGCCGGCCACCTGGTCGCCGAGCGCCGTGACGACTGTCGCGCTGAACAGCAGCCGGAAGTCGCGCTCGACGAGCGCCCCGAGGCGGTAGGAGAGGAACTCGCGCACAGCGCGGCAAGAGTAGGCGAGAATCTCGCTCCAATCGACACGAGGAGGCACTGCCGTGAGCCGGTCCGTGACGCACTACCGGTGGGACGACATGGCGAAGGAGGAGCTGAGCCCGTTGCTCCACCGCCGCCTGATCTCGACCGAGCGGATGATGCTCGCCCACGTCTACCTCGAGCGGGGCTGCATCGTCCCGAAGCACGCCCACGAGAACGAGCAGCTCACGTATCTCCTGAGCGGGCGGATGCGCTTCTGGCTCGGCGAGGACGAGTCGGAGACCGTCGACGTCGCCGCCGGCGAGGTGCTGCACATCCCGTCCAACCTGCCCCACAAGGCGGAGGCGCTCGAGACGACCCTCGACGTCGACATCTTCTGCCCGCCCCGCGCCGACTGGCTCGACGGCAGCGACGCCTACCTGCGCGCGGATGCCTCGCGCTGAACGCGCCCGCCGAGGGCGACCACCGCGAGCGCGGCGAGCATCAGCAGCGACAGGGTCTTCGGCAGGCCGACCCGGTCGGCGAGGAGGCCGATCACCGGCGGCCCGACGATGAACCCGGTGTAGCCGAGGGTGAACGCCGCCGCCAGTGAAGGGCCGGGCGGGTCGAGCCTGCCGGCCGCGCTGAAGAGGAGTGGCGTGCCGTTGGCGATCCCGAGACCGCAGAGCGCGAAGCCGATCACGGCGGGGACCGCCGCCCCGAGCAGCAGGAGACCGCCGAGGGCGACCGCGACGAGCGCCACCCCGCCCCGGAGGAGGAGCCCCGCTCCGAGACGCTTGTTCAGGGCGTCGCCGCCGAGACGGGCGATCGCCATGCCGAGCGAGAAGCCGGTGAACGCCGTCGCGGCGACGGCGGCGCTCGACCCGACGCTGTGGCGCAGATAGATCCCGCCCCAGTCGCCGATCCCGCTCTCGGTGAGCATGACGAGAAAACAGAGGACCCCGACCAGGAGCACCTGGCGCGACGGCAGCGCGAGACCGCCCGCCGTCCCCGGATGGCTCGTGGCACCGCCGAGCCGGCGGGTGAGCCAGAGCGCGCTCAGCCACAGCGCCACGCCGACGCACAGGCTCTCGACACGCGGGTCGACTCCGGCTGCCGTGGCCAGCGCGACGATGCCGGCGGCCGCGAAGCCGCCGAGGCTCCAACCGCCGTGCAGCGAGGACATGATCGGCGTCTGCAGCTCGTCCTGGAGCGCGACGCCGTGAGCGTTCATCGAGACGTCCATGGCGCCGGTGCTCGCGCCGAAGAGGAAGAGCAGCGCTCCGAGCGTGTAGGGGCCGGTGGCCAGGAGCGGCACCGGCAGCAGCAGGCAGAAGAGCAGCGTGGCAACTCGGGTGACGGAGGCGCTCGAGCGCCGGTGGAGGATCTGGCCCGTGAGCGGCATCGAGACGAGCGCACCGGCGGCCATGCACAGCAGGCACAGGCCGAGGGTGGCCTTCGAGATGCCGAGGTGATCCTGCAGCCACGGGAGGTGCGCGACCCAGGTCCCGATCATCGCGCCGTTGATCGCGAACACCGAGAACGTCGCCAGGCGCGGTGTCACCCGGCCGCTACGCCGACGCGTCGGGCTCAGAGGATCTCGGCGTCCGGGTCGAGCGCCGGGTCGCCCGCCGGGAGGACGTCGCGCGACCACTCGGCCCGCTTCCACGCCGGCGCCGGCGTCACCGCCTCCTCGTGCGGCGTGAACCGGGAGCGCTCCACGAGCCGGTAGCGGTGGATGTAGCGCGGGCAGTTCGGGAACACCTCGGTGGCGCGAACGCGCACCACCAGCTGCGTCTCGGGATAGAGCCCGAGCAGCGGGTCGTCGTCGTCGATCGAGGCAACCCCGTTCAGGCGCAGTCGGCTGCGGCGCTCGAAGTCGACGAACAGCAGACCGACGTGCGGGTTGACGAGGAGGTTCCCGGCCGACAGGTACATCCCGTTGCCGTCCCAGCTCGGGAACGCGATCGTCCGGTCGTCGACCACGCGGACGAAGCCGGGATCACCGCCCTTGTAGGAGCACTGCGGGTGGCCGGCCGCATCCGCCGTCGCGAGGAAGAACATGTCGGCCGCCTCGATGAACGCGCGATCGTCGTCGTCGATCGTCTCCCGCACGTTGCGCTCGGCCAGCCGGTCGGCCAGGCGGACCGTGTCGAAACGCTCCTGAAGGCGCCGGTTTCCTTCGTGGTAGAGCCCCATCGGAGGCAGTATCGCGGAACCTCGGAGGGCGGTCGCGAGGCGTGCGACAGGCGCCCCGCTACCCTGCCAGGCCGTGACCGCCTCCACTCTCCGCACCCGCGACGATCTGCGCAACGTCGCGATCGTCGCCCACGTCGACCACGGCAAGACGACGCTGGTCGACGCGATGCTCTGGCAGTCGGGCTCCTTCCGCGAGAACCAGGACGTCAACGAGCGCGTGCTCGACTCGATGGACCTGGAGCGCGAGAAGGGCATCACGATCCTCGCGAAGAACACCGCCGTGCGGCTCGGCGGCACGAAGATCAACATCATCGACACGCCCGGCCATGCCGACTTCGGCGGCGAGGTCGAGCGCGGCCTGACGATGGTCGACGGCGTGCTGCTCCTGGTCGACGCCTCGGAAGGCCCGCTGCCGCAGACCCGCTTCGTGCTGCGCAAGGCGCTCGAGAAGCAGCTGCCGGTGGTGCTCGTCGTGAACAAGATCGACCGCCCGGACGCCCGCACGGCCGAGGTCGTGGACGAGGTGTACAGCCTGTTCCTCGACCTGGACGCGACCGAGGAGCAGATCGAGTTCCCGATCGTCTACTGCATCGCGCGCGAGGGGAAGGCCGGCCTGACGCCCGAGACGCTGGCCGACGACCTCGGCCCGCTCTTCGACGTGATCCTCGAGACCGTCCCGGCGCCGTCGTACGACCCCGAGCATCCGCTGCAGGCGCTCGTCACGAACCTCGACG
>CAYXXE010000051.1:0-13066 GCA_964468985.1 uncultured Gaiellales bacterium
GCGACGACGGCCTCGCCCACGTAGCGCACCTTGCCGACCGCGAGCGCGTAGTCCTTGAGGTGGGCACCGGGCGGCGTCGAGAGCTGGAAGAACGGGTCGGTGAGCGTCGCGACCTCCTCGCCCGTGAGCGTGCCGTACACGCCCTTCAGCTTCAGCGCGGCCGAGACGTCGATCGACGTGATGTGCGCGTGCGCGTACGGCGAGCGGACGAAGAAGACGTAGCCCATGCCATGGCGCTTGACGTCGTCGACGAACACGCCCTGTCCCTGGACGAGGCGGCGATCCTCCTTGCGGGGCACGCTCTGGCCCGACCACGCCCGGGCCGGCGCCTCGATCTCGACCTGCTCCGGTGCCTCGGTGGTGGTCACTCGGAGCCTCCGGCGGCCGCGTCCTTGACCGCCTCGAAGATGTTCCAGTAGCCCGTACAGCGGCAGATGTTGCCCTGCAGCGCCTTCTTGATCTCGTCGTCCGACGGGTCGGGATTCGCGCGCAGGAGCGCCGTCGAGCTCATCAGCATCCCCGGCGTGCAGTAGCCGCACTGCAACGCGTGGTGCTTGGTGAACGACTTCTGGAGCGTGGTCAGCTCGTCGCCGTCGGCGAGACCCTCGACCGTCTCGATCGAGGTGCCGTCGGCCTGCACGGCGAGCTGCATGCAGCTCTTCACGAGGAGCCCGTCGACGAGCACCGAGCAGGCGCCGCAGTTGCCGGTGTCGCACCCGATGTGGCTGCCGGTGAGGTCGAGGTCGTCGCGGATGAAGTGGATCAGCAGCTTGCGCGGCTCCACCTCCCGCTCGTACGTCTCGCCGTTGATCGTGACGGTGATCGGCCGCGAGTAGGACACGGTCGCTGCGGACGCTTCCACCTGGTCAGCTCCTCGCTCGGTTGGCAGCTTGCTCGACGGCTTGCTCGACAGCGCGTACCGCGAGCACCTCGGCGAGATGCAGGCGGTACTCGGTCGTCGCGTGGACGTCGGCCGGCGGATCGAGCTCGGCGGCCCGCACCGCGGCGCGGATCGCCTCGGCGTCCGTCGAGGCCGGCTGGACGAGCACCGGAACCGCGTCGACACAGCCGATCGCGATCCGGATCCCGTCCTCGAGGCTCGCGGCGACATTGACGAGGCACGTGCCGTCGGCGCCGAGCGTGACGGCCGCGAAACCGTCGGCGCGACCGGCCGGCAGGGTGATCTTCGTCAGCAGCTCGCCCGTCCCGACCGCCGTCATGTAGACGCCGAGGAAGAACTCCTCGGCCGACACCTCGCGGGTGCCGGCGGCACCGACGATCGTCATGCTCGCACCCACGGCGACCATCAGCGGCGGCAGGTGGTTCGTCGGGTCGTTCGAGCAGATGTTCCCGCCGATCGTGCCGCGGTTCCGCACCTGCACGTCGGCGATCTGCGAGCACACGTCGACAAGAATCGGACGGGCGCGGGCCTCCGAGCTGGCGATCAGCTCCGTGTAGGTCGTCATGGCGCCGATCGTCAGCGTCCCGTCGGCAGCGAGCTCGATGCCTTTCAGCTCGGCCAGGTCGCGCAGGTCGATGAGCACGTCCGGCGACGCCGCGCGAGCCTTCATCACGTTGATCAGCGTCTGGCCACCGGCGAGGGCGCGGGCGCCGTCGTCGGCCGCGAGTGCCCCGAGCGCCGCGTCGAGAGTCGACGGGCGGGCATATCCGACCTCACGCAGCAGCATCGGTGCGTTTTATCAAATGTTGGCGAAAGGTCAAAGAACGCCGACGCGGAGCCTCAGCGGCCGAGGTACGCCTTGCGGAGCTCCTCGTTCTCGCGCAGCTCCGCCGCCTTGCCCTCGAGCACGAGGCGCCCCGTCGACAGGACGTACCCACGGTCGGCGATCGAGAGCGAGACGTTCGCGTTCTGCTCGACGACCAGGATCGCCACACCGGATTCGTGCACCTGCTTGATGATCTCGAAGTTGCGCTCGACCAGGATCGGCGCCAGGCCCATCGACGGCTCGTCCATCAGCAGCAGCTTCGGCCGCGACATGAGGGCGCGACCCATCGCCACCATCTGCTGCTCGCCACCAGACAGCGTCCCGGCAAGCTGGGCCCGCCGCTCGTGCAGGAGCGGGAACAGCTCGTAGACGCGCTCGAAGTCCTCCTCGTCGGGGCCGCCGCGCAGATAGGCGCCGAGCTCCAGGTTCTCGAGCACCGTCATCGGCGCGAACAGGCGCCGGTTCTCGGGCACGATCGCGAGGCCGCGCGCGATCCGGTAGCTGGTCGGCCGCCTCGTCACGTCCTCGCCGTCGATCCGCACCGCGCCCGTTCGCGGCCTCACGATCCCGAGGATCGTCTTCAGCGTGGTCGACTTGCCGGATGCGTTCCCGCCGAGCAGGCAGACGAGCTCGCCCGGCTCGATCCGGATCGAGAGCCCCTGCAGGATGTGGATCTGCCCGTAGTACGTGTCGACCGTGTCGAGCTCGAGGAGCGGTGCTGTCACGCGAGGGACGGCTCTCTCGATCACGGGCGCCGTCATTTGCGATCCGCCGTCCCGAGGCCCAGGTAGGCCTCGACAACCTGCGTGCTGGTCGCGACCTGCTCGAACGTCCCCTCCGCGATCTTCACGCCGTGGTCGAGCGCGACGACGCGGTCGGAGATGCCCTCGACCACGTGCATGTCGTGCTCGATCACGAGGATCGTGTAGCCGCCCTCGGTGCGGAGCTTGGCGATCAGGTCGGTGATCTCGTGGGTCTCGACCGGGTTCATGCCGGCGGCGGGCTCGTCGAGCAGCAGGATCTTCGGGTTGGTCGCGGTCGCGCGGGCGATCTCGAGGCGCCGCCGGTTGGCGTACGAGAGCGAGTACGCCGGCTGGTTCCAGCGGTAGCCCATCAGGCGCTCGCCGAAGAACGCGAGCTTCTCCTCGGCCAGCTCCCCGATCCCGCGCTCCTCGCGGCGCATGCCGGGCGTCCGCAGCATCGAGCGGAGCACGCCCGCCTTCGTGTGGCCGTACGCGGCGGCCATCACGTTCTCCTTGACGGTCATGTTCAGGAAGAGCCGCAGGGTCTGGAAGGTGCGCGCGACCCCGAGCCGCGTGATCTCGTGCGGCTGCAGACCGGTGATGCTCCGCCCCGCGAGTGTGATGTCGCCGTCGTCGGGTGAGTAGATGCCGGTGATCAGGTTGAACAGCGTCGTCTTCCCGGCGCCGTTCGGGCCGATCACGCTGACGATCTCGCGCTCGTCGACGTGCAGGTCGAGGTCGGAGACGACCCGGAGGCCGCCGAACGCGAGCGAGACGCCCTTCAGCTCGAGCAGGCGTTCCGCCATCAGATGATCTCCACCCTGCGCTCGCCGAGCAGGCCGTTCGGCCGCAGCACCATCAGCACGATCAGGAGGACGCCGAGGACGATGTAGCGCGTCGGGCCCGGGTTGTCGAGCATCACGTTCTCCCACACGAACGCGGAGAGGTAGATGGTCGGCCCGAGCAGCGACAGCCGCACCCAGCCGGTGACCTGCGTGAGCGCGAGGACGGCGACGATCATCAGCCCGTAGGAGACGGGCGGCACCCACTGGGCGAGGTGCGACGGGATGATCACCCAGTGCGAGAGCCAGTTCGCGACGCTGCCCGGGCCGCTCGTGTTGCCGTTCACCCACGCGTGCGAGACGGCAGAGGCGACGGCGTGAGCGACGAAGCCGACGGCGAGCGTCGTCCCGGCGACGAAGGCGGTGCGCCGCGAGAGGCGGAACGTGACGACGAGGCCGACCACGAGCAGCACGTAGAACAGCACCCGGGCCTGGTACGGGTTCTGCAGCAGCTGGAGCAGGACGTTGACGATGATCGCGCCGAGCACGACCCCTGCCTGGCTGCCCGAGCCGCCGAGGATGACCATCGCGTAGATGACGATCAGCACGGTGGGCGAGAAGTTGAGCGGGAAGACGCTCGCGTTCAGGGCGGTGGCGATCGTCCCGGTGAGCGCCGCGACGCCGGCCCCGCAGGCGAAGCTCAGCAGCTTCAGCCAGTTGACCGGCATCCCCATCACCTCGGCCGCGAGCGGGTCCTCGCGCAGCGACCGCCAGGCCCGGCCGGTGCGGGAATGGTTGAGCGAGCGCAGCGCGACGAAGACGACCAGGAACGCGGCGAGCGCGATGTAGTAGTACGAGACAGCGAACACACCCTGGTGCTCGACGGCGATCCGGTGGCCGAAGGCGCTGAACGGATCGACCCGCAGGATGCCGTTCGCACCGCCGGTGACGTTGTGCCCGCCGATCGCGTTGCCGTTCGTCATGACCGTCTCGAAGAGCTCGAGGAAGAACAGCGTCACGATCGCCAGGTAGTCGCCCGCGAGGCGTCGCGAAGGCAACCCGACCAGGAGGCCGATCGCCGCGCCCGCGATCGTGATCGCCGGGACGGCCACGATCGTCGGCAGGTGGTAGCCGAACTTGTCCGAGTCGAAGATCGCGTAGAGGTACGAGCCGACGCCGAAGAACGCCACGTAGCCGAGATCGAGCAGCCCGCCCCAGCCGACGACGACGTTCAGGCCGAGCGCGAGCAGCATGTAGATGACCGTGTCGAAACCGACCCGGCGGACGTAGCCGCTCGAGTCGACGACGGGCATCAGCGAGGCGATCGCGAGGAAGAGGACGAGCCAGGCCCACCAGGGGACGCGACGGAGCCGTTCCTCGACGACTCCGAGCGCGCCGCTGCGGCTGAGCCGCCGCTCGCCGTGCCGGGCGACCCACTCGTCCTGCCCGACGGCGGGGCCGGTACCTGACGTCTCGCTGGTGGGAGTCGGCTCGGTCATCTCACACTTTGCGGATGTCCGCCCGGCCGAGGAGCCCCTGCGGCCGGAAGATCATGAAGCCGATCAGGATCGAGAAGACGACGAGGTCGGACCAGGTGGTCGTCCAGTAGCCGGCGGTGTACGACTCGGCCGCACCGAGCAGGAGACCGCCCACCATCGCGCCCGGGATCGAGCCGATCCCGCCGATGACGGCGGCGGTGAAGCCCTTGAGCCCGATCGTGAAGCCCACCGCCGCGAACGTCGGCACGCGCAGCGCGAACATCACGCCGGCCGCGCCGGCGAGCGCCGAGCCGAGGACGAACGTGAAGACGATGACGCGGTCGATGTCGATGCCGAGCATCGCGGCGGCCTCGCGGTCGTACGACGTCGCCCGCATCGCCTTGCCCGTGCGGGTGCGGTTGACGAGGAACCACAGCACGATCATCAGCACGAACGCCGAGACGACGGTGATGATCCGCAGGAGCGGCACGTGCACGCTGCCGATGTCGAAGCCCTTGAAGTACAGCGAGCCGCCGCTCAGCGAATAGGACTTGTAGTCGCGCTGCTGCGCTCCGAACAGGAGCTGCATCGAGTTCGAGAGGAAGAACGACACTCCGAGCGCGCTGATCAGCGGCGCGATGCGCGGAGCGTTGCGCAGCGGCCGGTAGGCGAAGCGCTCGATCGCGACGCCGAGGACGGCGCAGGCTGCCATCGCGGCGAGCGTGACGAGCACCAGGAGCAGCCACACGGGCACGACCGGCGAGACCGGCCCGCCGAGTGCCTGCAACGCGCCGTAGCCGACGAAGGAGCCGACCATGAACACGTCGCCGTGGGCGAAGTTGAGGAGCTTGAGGACGCCGTAGACGAGGCTGTAGCCGAGGGCCACGAGCGCGTAGACGCTCCCGAGCGTCAGCGCGTCGACGGTGAGCTGGATGAAGGTGTCCATACGGGGACGCGAGCCTAAACCATCGAGAAAGGGGCGGCCCGACGTGGTGTCGGGCCGCCCCTCGGGTCAAGCGGGTTCGTGCCTACCCGACGAGCTTGTACGAGCCGTCGGACTGGATCTTGAAGATGTAGAACTTGGTGTTCAGCGGGTCGTTGGTCTTGGTCGACCACTTGAAGCTGCCACCGAGGATCCACTGCTTGATCGCGACCTTCTTGACGTTGTGGAACACGTCGGCCCGCGACTTCAGCGTGCCGTGGTCGGCGACGCACGCGAGATGGATCGCGTTCAGCAGCACCTGCACCGCGCCGTAGGTCGGGGGCCCGAAGGAGCCGACCGACTGGCCCGGGTTGGCCTTCTTCCACTGGGCGATGACGGCCTGGTCGGCCGCGATGCCCGTGATGTCCGGAGCGAAGTTCGAGACGTAGCCGCCCGGCTTGTTGTACTGGGTCGGCGCGTCCGAGCCGTCGCTCGAGAACATGATCGCGGTCTTGCCCTGCTCGACCAGCTGCTCGGCGAACGTCTGCGCCGCCGGCGGCTGCTGCGTCGGGAAGAACACGGCGTCGGCATCGCTCGGCACCTTGGTCACGTACGACGAGTAGTCCGTCGTCGTGTTCGGGGCCGAGAGGTGGATCGTCGTCACGCCGTGCGCCTTCAGGTACGTCTCGACCTGCGAGGAGAGGCCCTGCGAGTACGGCTCCTGGAAGTCGAACACGACGACCTTCTTCACATGCAGGGTGTTGACCATGTAGCTCGCGTCGGTCGGGCCCTGGATGTTGTCGGCGGGCACGACGCGGAAGAACGCCGGCGTGCCTTCCTTGACGCCGTTGACCGTGTAGGTCAGGTCGACGCGGGTCGCCGACGGCGAGATGTGCGCCATCCCGGCCTGGAAGTACGTCTGGGTCGACGCGGCAACTGCGCCCGAGGTCGACGGCCCGATGACACCGACGACGGTCTTGTCGGCGACGTACTTCTGGGCGAGCGCCTGAGCCGGGGCTGCGCCCTGCTCGACCGGCGTGTCACCCTGGATGAGCTGGATCTTCAGGCCCAGCGGCTTCGCGAGGGTCGCGACCGCGAGCTTGGCCCACGTGAGCTGCTCGGTGCCGAGGAAGCCCGCGGCGCCGGTGAGCGGTGCCACGAAGGCGATCTTCAGCGTGCTCGAGCAACTGACGCTCTGCGACCGAGCAGCGACCTTCGAGCTGCCGTTCGCAGTGCCGGCCGCGACCGCAACGGCGAGCGCGGCGATCACGGCAAGTGTGATGCCCTTCTTCATATGTCCTCCTCCAACTGGTGATCTGGCGCGTTCGTCGCCTGGGGTACGACGGAACACCGGGTACGAGACGTGAAATAGCAAATACCGCAGCAAAACTCGATCAACAAGCGACCAAGGGGCGAGTTTCCCCCGCGCCCACGAAGATGTCAATGATCAAATCCCGAGTGCGGCGACCCATCCTGCCGTATCGAGGAACTGCCTGAAGCGGACTGCCTTGCCTTCGTGAACGGTCCACACATGGACGAACGGAACGTCCAGATGTTTGCCGGTGTGTTTCGCGACACCGCGATAGCGGCCGAGGACGACGACCTCCGACCCGGCGTCGAGGAACTCGTCCGGGTCGGCGGTGAACTCGTCCCACCACGATTCGTCGAGCGGCTCGAAGATGTTCCTGCGCACCTCCGCCACTCCGTGATAGAGCCCACCGTGCGGCAGGCCCTGCGCCTGATGCCACTCGATCTCCGGGTGCATGTCGGCGACGACCGCGTCGAGGTCGCCGCGAGAGAACGCGGCATACGAACGCTGCACGAGCTCGAGTGCGGACACGCGCGCAGCGTAGAGGATCCGCCGTCTACAGTCCCCGGTCGTGGAGTACGCGATCCAGGCAGACGCGACGGCAGGCGCGCGGCGGCTGTTCGACGGCGAGACCGGGTGCCGGACCTTCACGCAGCGGCTGCTCGAGCTCGACCCCGGCGACGAGTTGGCCTGCTCCGACCCCGACCGCGACGACGTCCTCTACGTGCTCGAGGGGCGCGCAGTCGCCACGATCGCCGGCGCGGAGCACGACCTGAAGCCCGGCGTCGGCGCCTTCGTCTCGGCCGGGACGCCGTGGTCGGTCGCCGCCGCCGAGCGCTGCCTCGTCCTGTCGGTCCTCGTCCACGACCCCGCTCCGGCAGCCGCGACGCACGCCCTGCTCGACCTCGCCGAGCGCGAGGCCGGCGGCGCGACCGCCGGCCGCCAGTTCCGGCTCCTCTCGACGCCCGAGGTCGGCTGCGCGTCGGTCACGCAGTTCGTGGGGTACATCCCGGTCGGTCGCGCGCCCGATCATTTCCACAAGTACGACGAGGTCGTCTACGTGCTGGCAGGCAACGGCCTGCTCCACATCGGCGGCGAGTCCGCCCCGCTCCGCCCCGGCACAGCGGTGCACCTGCCGAGGACACTCGTCCACTCGCTCGAGAACACGGGTCCGGGCGAGCTGCAGGTGCTCGGTGTCTTCCGGCCGGCGGGCTCCCCCGCCGAGGCCTATTACCCCGACGGCACCGCGGCCGTCGTTCCCACTGCGAAAGAGGACTGATGCCACGGATCGAACGTACGGCCGAGATCGTCTGGGAGGGCAACGTCGCCCGCGGCACGGGCTCGATCTCCGCCCAGAGCGGCGCCTTCACGAGCCTCCCCTACTCGCTGCCCACCCGCATCGGGAAGTCGGAGGGGAAGACCAGCCCCGAGGAGCTGCTCGCCGCCGCGCACGGCGGCTGCATCACGATGTCCCTGGCCGGCGAGCTCGTCGGCGCCGGCACTCCTCCCGGCCGGCTCGAGGTGAGCTGCCTGATCGTGATGGACGAGGTCGAGGGCCAGGGGCACCAGATCGTCGCGTCGCACGTCGATGCCGTGGTCGCCGCCGAGGGGCTCGACGAGGCGGGGCTCGAAGCTGCACTCGCGAAGGCCGACGAGGGCTGCCCGTTCTCGACGCTGCTGAAGCACGCCGGCGTGACGGTTCGGGTCGCCGCCCGGCTCGCGCCCGCCTGAACCCGCCCACCACCGTCCCGGCGCGGCGTTTACGCGCTGATTACGCGGTGCCGACCTGCGGCTAACGAGTTGCGCCTAGCCTGGACCTCGATGCCGAAGCGCGCCCTCACGATGCTGCTCGCCACCCTGGCCGCCGTGGCGCTCACCGCTACCGCGGGCGCGAAGCTGCTCGCCGCTGCTCCGAACGCGGTCACCGGCAGCGCGTCGGCGATCGCGGCGTCGACCGCCACGCTCGCCGGCAAGGTCAACCCGAACGGCACGGCGACCACCTATCAGTTCGAGTACGGGACGACGACCGCCTACGGGTCGAAGGCGCCCGCCACCGCGGCGAGCGCCGGCTCGGGCACCTCCGACGTGAGCGTCTCGGTCTCGCTGACGGGCCTCACGGTCGGCACGACGTACCACTACCGCCTCACCGCCAGCTCGACCGGCGGCACGACCGTCGGCAGCGACGCGACGTTCACCACGCAGGCCGCCCCGGCGGTGACCACGGGGGCGACGACGAACCCGGGCTCGAACCAGGCGACGGTCGCGTGCTCGATCGACCCGAACGGCCTGAGCACGACCTGGACGGTCGAGTACGGGACGTCGACGAGCTACGGCACCCAGACCAGCTCGCAGAGCATCGGCTCCGGCGGCAGCGTCGTGAACGTGTCCACGACCCTCACCGGGCTCGAGACGGGCAAGACCTTCCACTACCGCTGCGACGCCACGAACTCGGCCGGGACGACCCACGGCAGCGACGCGACGTTCCTCACCGCCGCCGCGCCCAGCGTCACCACCCACAGCGCCACCTCGGTGTCGACCACCTCCGCGAAGCTCAACGCGACGATCAACCCGAACGGCCGCTCGACGACCTACTACTTCGACTACGGCCAGTCGACCTCGTACGGGTCGAAGACGAGCTCCGCCAGCGCCGGCAACGGCACCAGCACCGTCAGCGTCTCGCAGACGGTGACCGGCCTGCAGGCGGGCACGAACTACCACTTCAGGATCGTCGCCAGCAGCGACGGCGGCACCTCGCACGGCTCGGACGTCTCGCTCGTGACGAACGCGGCTCCGGCCGTCACCCCGGGCACGGTCGCGCAGGTCGGCGCCACGTCGGCGGTGGTCGGCGGCGCCGTCACCCCGAACGGCCACTCGACCACCTGGTACGTCGAATACGGGACGTCGCCCTCGTACGGGTCGAAGACGTCCTCCGCGAACGCCGGCTCGGGCACGACCGCCGTCCCGGTGTCGACCACGCTCACGGGACTGCACGCGGGCGTGCTCTACCACTACCGCATCGTCGCGACCAACTCGGCGGGAACGACCCGCGGCAGCGACGCGACCTTCACCACGATCGGGCCGCCCGTCGCGATCACCGGCCAGGTGCCGATCGGCGCGCTCTCGCCGACGGGCGCCACCGTCACCGGCGTCGTCAACGCGCACGGCCTCACCGCGACCGTCTGGTTCGAGTACGGCCGGACGAATGCCTACGGCCAGCGCACGCCGGTGATGCAGGTTCCGGCGTCGATCACCGACCAGGCCGTCTCCGTGCACCTCACCGGGCTGGCACCGGGCGTCCGCTACCACTTCCGCCTCGTCGCGATGTCGGCCGCGGGCTCCGTCGCCGGCACCGACAAGAGCTTCGGCACCCCTGGCATGGTCGTCGACGGGCACCGCTGCACGATCGTCGGCACACAGGGGCCCGACGTCCTGGTCGGGACTCCCGGGAACGACGTCATCTGCGGCCTCGGCGGCAATGACATCATCAAGGGCGGCGGCGGCAACGACATCCTGATCGGCGGCGCCGGCAACGACGTCATCTACGGCGGGCCCGGCAACGACATCCTCTACGGGGACACGGGGAACGACATCCTGCGCGGCAACGCAGGCGCCGACAAGCTCTTCGGCGGCCCCGGCAACGACCGGCTGCTCGGCGGGCCGGGGATCGACACGATCGACGGCGGGCCGGGCAGCGACACGGTGTACGCCGGCGGCAAGGATCACGTCGTGCGCGTCGAGCACCGCATCAGCTGACCTCGGTCGGCTCCTTCGGCACATCGAAGCTGTCCGACCGCCGGCTCAGGATGGGCCGATGGACCTGCTCCTCGACGTTCGCGTGCCCCCGGAGCTCGAGCCGTGGCTGCTCCCGTTCGACTGCTCGGAGGAGGAGCTGCGTGCGCTCGACCTGCCGGAGCGCGAGATCCCGCTCGCCGAGGTCGCCTGGCTGCTCGACCTGCCGTTCTGGCCGGGCGACCGGCCCTACGGCGTCCGGCCGCTCGACGTCGTCTCGGGCGCCGAGCTCGACCGCACCAATGCGGCCGACCTGTCGCAGCCGCTGCACGTCACGCGGCGGCACGACCGCCTGGTCGTGCTCGACGGCCTGCATCGGCTGCTGAAGGCAGCCCGGGCGCAGGAGCCGACCGTCCGGATCCGGGAAGTCCCGGCGACGGCGCTCTACGAGCTCGCGAGCTGACAGCCCGACGACGCGCAATCGCGCGCAACCATGCCCACGCAAGACACGCCGGCCCGAGACATGTCTGGTGGCTGCCACCGGACATGTCTCGAAAGCCGTGCGGGTTTTCCAGGGGAAGTGTGACTTTCGACACACTTCCGGCACACATTCGTGCGGGTGGTTGAGGGACCTCCGTTCGGACACGGCCGGCCGGACGGCCGTGTCCGCGCTACTCCTCCTCGAGCTTCAGCGCCGCCGAGTTGATGCAGTACCGCAGCCCGGTCGGGTGCGGGCCGTCGGGGAACACATGGCCGAGGTGCCCGCCGCAGGTGGCGCACGTCACCTCGGTGCGCACCATCCCGTAGGACGAATCGGTCTCCTCGTCGATGACGTCCTCGCCCGCCGGCGCGTAGAACGCGGGCCAGCCACAGCCCGAGTCGTACTTCGCCTCCGAGCGGAACAGCTGGGTGCCGCAGCCGGCGCAGGTGTACACCCCGTCGTCGAAGACGTGGTCGTACTCGCCCGTGAAGGGGCGCTCGGTGCCGCGCTCGCGCAGCACGTGGTAGCGCTCCGGGCCGAGCTCCGCGCGCCATTCGGCCTCGCTCTTCACAACCGGCTTCCGGGTCTCGTTCGTCAAGCTGGTCCTTTCGTCGTGGTCGCTCGTACAGACTCCCGAAGCGCCGCGTTCGTTACCGGTCGATATGCGACATGTCGGGGTAACGCTCACCGTGCGCGACGCCGACCGGGAAGGCCTCGTCGAGGCGCCGGAGATCGCCGTCGGACAACTCGAGCCCGGCGGCGCGAACATTCTCCTCCAGGTAGCCGACCCGCTTCGTGCCGGGGATCGGGACGATGTCGTCGCCCTGGGCGAGCACCCAGGCGAGGGCTATCTGCCCCGCCGTCGCACCGTGCTCGACGGCGATCGCGTCCACCGCCGCGACAAGCTCGAGGTTCTGCGCGAGGCGCTCGCCCTGGAAGCGAGGGTTCAGCCGCCGGAAATCGGCGGCGTCGAGCATGTCGAGCGACGTGATGCGGCCCGACAGGAAGCCGCGCCCGATCGGGCTGTAGGCGACGTACCCCACCCCGAGCTCGCGGCAGGCCGGCAGCACCTCCGCCTCGGGGTCGCGCGTCCAGAGCGAGTACTCCGTCTGGAGAGCCGTGATCGGATGCACGGCATGCGCCCTGCGGAGGGTCTCCGGTGAGGCCTCCGACAGGCCGAGGTACCGCACCTTGCCGACCTCGACCAGCTCCTTCATCGCCCCGACCGTCTCCTCGATCGGCACCGATCTGTCGACACGATGCTGGTAGTAGAGGTCGATGTGCTCGACCCCGAGCCGCGCGAGGCTCTCGTCGCACGAGCGGCGGACGTACTCCGCGTCGCCTCGGATCCCGAGCCGCTCGCCGTTCTCGCCGCGGACGTTGCCGAACTTGGTGGCGATCACGATCCGCTCGCGATGAGGCGCCAGCACCCGGCCGACGAGACGCTCGTTCGTGAACGGCCCGTACATGTCGGCCGTGTCGAAGAACGTGACGCCGAGCGCCACTGCGCGCTCGAGCGTCCGGGCCGCCTCGCCTTCGTCGGCCGTCCCGTAGAACTCCGACATGCCCATACAGCCGAGGCCCTCGGCGGACACCTCGAGGGCGTGGGCTCCCCTGCCGAGAAGACGCGTCTGCATGGGCCTACCGTGCCAGACGGACGGAGGGCTGCGTCAGGAGACCGGTAGCTGCTCCGTCGCGACGTAGCGCAGCACCGGCTGTTTGACGGCGCGCACCTCGTCGAGCCGGCGCACCGGCCGGTCGTGCGGTGCCGACCTGACGAGCTCCGGGTCGACGCGCGCCTCCTCGGCGATCGCGAGCATCGCCTCGACGAACGCATCGAGCGTCTCCTTCGCCTCGGACTCGGTGGGCTCGATCATCAGCGCCTCGGGCACGAC
>CAYXXE010000052.1:0-13059 GCA_964468985.1 uncultured Gaiellales bacterium
GACGCCTGGTTCGACGGCTACACGCGCCAGCTCTCGACGGTCGTCTGGATGGGCTTCCCGTCGGGCGAGATCCCGATGCTCGACGTCCACGGGCAGGCCGTCGCCGGGGCGACCTTCCCGGTGCCCATCTGGCACGAGTACATGACCGGGGCGCTCCTCCACGACCCGGCGATCGGCTTCCTGCTCCCGAAGCACTATCCGAGCTTCACGTACTTCCACAAGGGGTACTTCGGGTCGCTCGCCTACACGGCGACGACGACCACGACGACCACCGCCACGACGCCCGTTGCGCCGAAGACGGCCACGAAAGCCACGACCGCCCCGGCCCGTCCCCGCCCGACGACGGCCGCTCCGCCGCCGGTCACCGCGCAGCCGCCCGCGACGACGGCGCCGCCGGTCACGACCGTCGCCGGTCCGCCGTCCGACACGACGGTCACGGACGCCCCGCCCCCACCCACGACGACGGGCTGACCGTGGCCGAGCTGCCGTCCATCGAGGAGGCCCTCGCGCTCGTGCTCGCGCGCGTCCGGCGCCTCCCGGACGAGACCGTCGACCTCGGCGACGCGGCCGGACGGGTCACTGCCGCGGCGGTTCGCGCGGCCGCCGATCTGCCCCCGTTCCCGAGCTCGGCGATGGACGGCTTCGCCGTGCGCGCCGCCGACGCTCCGGGGACGCTCCGGGTCGTCGGCCGGTCGGCGGCGGGCGTGCCCGGCCCGGTCGAGTTGCGCGCGGGCGAGGCCGTCGCGATCGCCACGGGTGGTGTCGTGCCCGAGGGAGCCGATGCGGTCGTGCCCGTCGAGGTCGCCACGGAAGGGGACGGCACCGTCACGGTCGGCGCGGTGCGGCCGGGCGAGAACGTCCGGCCGCGGGGCGGCGACGTCCCGGCGGGAGCGGTCGTCGTCCCGGCCGGGCTCGTCCTGGGCGCGGCGCAGATCGGCGCCGCCGCGGCGGCCGGCGCCGCGTCGATCGTCTGCTCCGCGCGCCCGAAGGTCGCGATCCTGCCCACCGGCAGCGAGCTCCGCCCGCCCGGCGCGGCGCTCGCGCGCGGGGAGATCTACGAGTCGAACGCGCCGATGCTGGCCGCGTTGTGCCGCTCGGCGGGCGCCGAGGCGGCGCGGTTCGCCCCGGTCGCCGACGACGAGGACGGCACCCGGGTGGCTCTGGAAGAGGCGCTCGACGCGGATGTGCTGGTGACGTCGGGCGGCGTCTCGGTCGGGCAGAAGGACCTCGTCCGGGCCGCCCTGCGCCAGCTGGGCGCCGAGGAGGTCTTCTGGCGGGTGGCGGTCCGCCCGGGGAAGCCGCTTGCCTTCGCGGTACGCGGCCGGACGCTGATCTTCGGGCTGCCCGGCAACCCGGTGTCGTCGCTGGTCTCGTTCGAGCTGTTCGTCCGTCCCGCGCTCCGCGCCCTGCAGGGAGCGGAGCCCGGCCCCGCGTACCTCCCGGGGCGGATCGGGGCGCAGGCACGCCGCAACGAGGCGCGGGACGACCTGGTGCGCGCCGCTGCGCGGGTCGAGCCCGACGGCGTCTGGCTGACGCCGCTGGCCGGCCAGGAGTCGCACATGATCGCGCGCGCCGCCGCCGCCGAGGCGCTCGTACTCGTCCCGCGCGGCTCCGGGCTGCTCGAGCCCGGCGCCGAGGTCAGGTACCTCCGGCTCGACTGACCGGGTGCCGCTCGTGGCGTCGCCGGCGACGGCGGAAAGCCAGGACGACGCTCCGCACGAGCTCGCGCAACGGCCCCCGCGCCGGACGTTCGCCGGCCGGCGGGTAGGGCGCATACCGGCCGGCCGCGATGGCGGCCAGCTGCGCCCCGGCAGCACCGGCCACCAGCGTCACCCCCACGGCCGCTGGAGACACCACACCGGCGGACGCGAGCTCGAGCAGGTACCAGGGAGCGTCGAACCCGAGCCGGTAGCGCAGGCCGAGCGAGAGCACGACGATGAGCGGCCCGGCGAGCCCGGCGAGCAGCACCAGCGCACGAGCTTCCGGGCGTCCGTGCCGGAGCTGGGGCAGCCACAGCCACGCGTGCAGCGGCGGCAGGACGAAGAGCAGCGCATACGGGTTTGTTGCCAGAACGAGCAACGCGACGATGGCGAGGCCGATCATCCCGACCGTCTGGCCGGCCAGCTCCTCCTCCGCCGAGACCGCGCGCCGGCGGACGAGGCGCTGACGGGAGACGAGCCAGCCGGCGAACACGACGACCGCGAGCAGCCACAGGGCGAGCACCGGCCAGCTGCCGGCCGCCGGCAGGGCGGGGTTCGGCGCGCGGTGGGGCCAGGCGGGCCAGGCGCCGACGGCGCGGAAGAGGTAGAACGCGACGCCGCCGAACAGCCAGCAGGCGATCCGCGTGCGCAGGCTGCGCGCGGCCGGCAGGAGCGGGATCCGGCGACGGCGGCAGTGGGCGAACAGGTCGGTGGCGGCGACCAGGAACGGCACCAGGAGCCCGATCAGCACGAGCTCGAGCGCCCAGCCTCGCACGATCCGGTCGTCGAGCCAGACGAAGCTCGTCGTCCCCTGGGCCAGGTCGAGACCCTGGTCGAGCGAGCCGACCAGCTCCTGCGTCGCGCGGCCGACCGCGGCTAGCCGGGCGGTGTCGAGGTGGCCCGGGTCGTCGCCGAAGGCCGCCGGCGGGCGGTTCCCGCCCGTGGTGATCGTGACGGCCGGGATCCCGTGCGCGATGAAGGGCCCCTGCTCGTAGAGCGTCAACGGGAAGGCCAGGTCGATCAGCTGACCGAAGAACCCGGCGCGCCGCACGCGGAGGCCCGTCTGCTCGGTCAGGCGGTGGGCGGCGGTCTCGACGAGCGTCGCCGCCGGCGACCGCGGTGTGTCACCGGCGATCACGAGCCGCGGCGGGGCGCTGCCGGCGATCGCGTCGAGGTCGATCACCGCCACGACCGGCAGCGGCGGGTGCGCGACGAAGCGCGCGGCGCCGAGCCCGCCGAAGGCGCCGCCGTCGGTGGAGAGGAAGATGAGCGTGTGGGCGGCCCGCACCCGGGCCTGCCCCTTCGTCGCGGGCAGGGCGTAGGTGCGGGCGAGCTCGACGAGTGCCGCCGTCCCGGACGCGTCGTCGTTCGCGCCCGCGCCCGCGCCGGTGTCGTCCCGGTGGGCGAGCACGACGATCGCGTCCGCCGACTGGCCGGGCGCGATCGCCCAGAGGTTCTGGAGCCGCAGCGTCCCGAACCCGGGAACGTGGGCCCGCCAGGTGTCCGACTCGACCGGGAGCCCGTAGGGCGCCATCGCGTTGCGGAACCAGGCCGCGGCCTTCAGCGAGTCGGACGTGCCGGGGACGCGGCTCGGATAGCGGCCGGCGAGATCGGCCGCCAGCTCGCGCGTCGCCGTGCCGTCGAAAGCCGGTGGCAGCGTCGGGGCCGGCAGCGGGCCCGGGCGGACGACACTGAACGCCAGGATCAGGAGCGGCAGCGCGAGCACGAGGAACGCGCTGCGGTAGAGCCGGCCGTTGATCGGCCGCTCGAGCGAGCCGCGCCGCCGCCGCCGGCGCCGCGGGGGTGGTTCGGCGGCGGGCGTCTCGGCGGCCATGCCGGGCTATAGTAGGAAGCGGAACCGGAGCGCGTCCGATTTGCGCATGGTGTCTGCGATGTCCGACTCCTCGCCCACGATCCTGCTCGTCGACGACGAGGACTCGGTCCGCACCGTTCTCGCGTTCCCGCTCGAGCGCGACGGGTACCGGGTGATCCAGGCGGCGGACGGCGAGGAGGCGCTGCGCCTCTTCGAGGCCGAGCCGGTCGACCTGGTCGTGCTCGACATCATGCTCCCGAAGCTCGACGGCCTCGAGGTCTGCCGGCGACTGCGCACGACGAGCAACGTGCCGATCATCATGCTGACGGCGCGCGACGACGAGCTGGACAAGGTGATCGGGCTCGAGCTCGGCGCCGACGACTACATCACGAAGCCGTTCTCGATCCGGGAGTTCCGCTCGCGCGTCCGCGCCCTGCTGCGCCGCGCGCGGACGCAGCCGGACGAGGGGTCGGACGAGCGAATCGAGCGCGACGGCCTCGTGGTCGACGTCGCGCGCCGGACGGTCGACGTCCGCGGGCAGGGCGTCCAGCTCACCTACGTCGAGTTCGAGCTCCTGCGGACGCTCGCCGCGTCGCCCGGCCGCGTGTTCAGCCGCCGGATGTTGCTCGAGTCCCTGTGGAAGAGCGCCGACTATCGCGATCCCCGCACGATCGACGTGCATGTGCGCCACCTGCGCGAGAAGCTCGAGGCCGAGCCTCGCACGCCGGAGTACATCCTCACGGTGCGCGGCGTCGGGTACCGCTTCAAAGACCGGTGAGCCCGCTGCGGAGTGTCGGCGTCAGGCTCGCGCTGTCGCTCCTCGCGATCGTGGCCGGCGTGCTGGCGATCGTCTACGTGATCGTCGTCCCGTCGTATCGCCGCTCGCTCGAGAACGCGGAGCTCCGCTCGCTCGCCGCGACGCTGCGACGCGAGGCGCCGGGCTATCCGAGCGAGGCGTTCTCCCCGCGGGCGGCGCTCTGGACGACGTCGATGGCCGAGGAGTACGGCGTTCGCGCCGTCGTCTTCGAGATCACCCGGGTCCCGCTCACCGCCACGCCCTTCGCCGACTCGAACAGCTCGACGAACGACTCGGCGCTCGTCGACGACCCGGTCGCAGTTGCCGCGGCGCGGCACCTCAAGCCCGAACGTGGCATCGTCACGATCGCCGACAAGCGGGTCGCCGAGGCGGCATTTCCCTTGCCGGGCCGAGGTCCGGTGCTGCTGCTCGCGGCGCCGCTCACCAACCAGCTCCAGAGCGTGGCGGTCGTCCGCCGGCGCGTGCTCATCGCGGGCGGCCTGGCGAGCGTGTTCGCCGTGCTGCTCGGCTATGCCGGCGCGACCCTGTTCGCTCGGCGGATCCGGCGGTTGGAGGGCGCGGTCGAGCGGATCGCCGGCGGCGACTTCGACGAGGCGGTCGTGGACGCCGGGTCCGACGAGCTCGCGCAACTTGCCCGCGCCGTCGAGCGGATGCGGCTGCGGCTCGCCCAGCTCGACCGGGCGCGGGGAGAGTTCATCGCCAACGCCTCGCACGAGCTGCGCACGCCGCTCTTCTCGCTGTCGGGCTTCCTGGAGCTGCTCGACGACTCCTCACTCGACGAGGAGACCCGCGACGAGTTCCTGACGCAGATGCGGACCCAGGTCGTACGGCTGACCAAGCTCGCGACCGACCTGCTCGATCTCTCGCGCCTCGACGCGGGCCGGCTGGGTGTCGCGGACGAGGAGGTCGACCTCGCCGAGCTGGCGGCCGAGCTCGTGGCGGAGTTCCGCGCCCGCGCCGAGATGTCGGGGCACCGGCTCGAGCTGGTCGGGACGACGCCGGTGACGGCCGGCGCCGACACGGCCCGCACGCTCCAGATCGGCCGGGTGCTCGTCGAGAATGCGCTTGTCCACACGCCGGCCGGGACGACCGTGCGGGTCGGTTCGGCCCGCGACGGCGCGCGGGCGACGCTCACCGTCGCCGACGACGGGCCTGGGATTCCGCCGGAGAGCCGCAGCCGTGTCTTCGACCGGTTCTACCGCCTCGACGGCACGCGAGCGTCGGGCAGCGGGCTCGGGCTGGCGATCGCCCGGGAGCTGGCAGCGGTGATGGGCGGGCGGCTCGAGCTCGCGGCCGCCGACGGCTGGACGGAGTTCACGCTCGCCTTCGGCGCCGCCGCGAGCGACGTCGCCGTCCTGGCCGGCTCTCCTGCCGTTTCGACGTGAAAACGGCTGGGCCGGACCCGGCCCGCCGTCGTCTACCCTGCCAGCGTGCGTCCGGGCCTCGCCGTGACCATCTCGGTGGTCGCCGCCCTCGTCGGCGGCTCGGTCGCCCTCGCGCTCGGTGTCGCGGGCGGCTGGCTCGACCGCTCGACGACCACCGTCGTCGTCTCGACGCAGGCACCGTCGGGCGGCGCGACGCCCGTGGCGGTGGTCGCGAAGCCGCTCGCGGGCAACGGCTTCCAGCCCGCGGAGCTGTATCGCGCCCGCGCCGCCGGGGTGGTCACGATCATCGCCTACCTCCCCGGCAGCACCGCGTCGTCGACGCAGGCCGGCCAGGGCAGCGGCTTCGTCGTCGCGAAGGACGGGACGATCCTGACGGCCTCGCACGTGATCACGACCGCCGGCGAAGGGAGCGGAACGCCGGAGCCGGCGCAGCACGTCTACGTGGAGTTCTCCGACGGCGACCGGGTGACCGCGAAGATCGTCGGCTACGACCTGTTCGACGACGTCGGCGTGATCCGCGTCGATCCGCGCGACCACCCGGTGTCGCCCGTCCCACTCGGCGACTCCGCGCGCATCGTGGTCGGGGAGCCCGTGGCGGCGATCGGGAGCCCGTTCGGGGACGCCGGCTCGCTCTCGGTCGGCGTCGTCTCGGCGATCCGGCGGCCGATCCCGTCGCTCACGACGCGGTACGACCTCGTCGACGCGATCCAGACGGATGCGCCGATCAACCACGGGAACTCCGGCGGCCCCCTGTTCGACGCCCGCGGCCGCGTGATCGGGATCAACGCGCAGATCCGCTCGTCCGGTACGAACGGCGGCTTCGAGGGGGTGGGCTTCGCCGTCCCGATCGACTCCGCCCGCCGCTCGCTGCTCCAGCTCGAGCAGACGGGGCACGTCGCCTATGCCTACGTCGGGATCCGCACCGAGGACCTGACACCGGGCCTCGCCCGCGCCTTCGGCTACGCGGCACCGCGCGGCGCGCTCGTCGACAGCGTCGAATCGGGCCCGGGCCGCACCGCCGGGATCCGCGCGGGCACGCGCGATGTCGTCTACGAGGGGACCGACGTCAAGGTCGGCGGCGACGCGATCGTCGCCATCGCCGGGCTGCCGGTGACGAGTGCCGCCGACGTCGTCCGCATCGTCTCGGAGCGGCTCGTCCCCGGCGAGGTGGCGCCGTTCACCGTCGTTCGCGGCCGGCGGCGGCTGGTCCTCGAGGTCAAGCTGGCGGCGCGCCCCGGCCCGAGTGGCTGAACCCACCTCCGCCCGGCCGCGCGGGCTAACCTCCCGTCCGTGGGCGAGCTCTCGCATGTGGACGCGGCCGGAGCCGTGCGGATGGTCGACGTCGGCGCCAAGCCGTCGGTCCGGCGACGCGCCGTGGCGAAGGCGGTCGTCAGGCTGTTGCCAGAAACGGCAACAGTGCTCCGCCACCTCCCGAAGGGTGACGCTCTCGCGACCGCGCAGCTCGCCGGGATCATGGCCGCGAAGCGCACCTCCGACCTGATCCCGCTCTGCCACCCGCTGCCGCTGTCGCACGTCGAGGTCGTGCTCGAGGTGGTCGGCGCGTCGGTCGAGATCGTCGCCTCGGCCGAGACGACGGCCCAGACGGGCGTCGAGATGGAGGCTCTCACCGCGGCCGCGGTCGCCGCGCTGACGGTCTACGACATGGCGAAGGCGATCGACGGCCAGATGACGTTCGACGTCGCGCTGGTCTCGAAGACGAAGGACGAGCCACGGTGAGCGCAGCGGTGCAGGCCGCCGTCCTCACGGTCTCCGACCGCGTGTCGCGCGGCGTGGTCGCGGACACGAGCGGCGATCTGCTGGCCCGCTGCCTCGCCGACGACGGGTACGCGGTCGAGCGGCGCGTCGTCCCGGACGAGTCGTCGGAGATCGCCGCGGCGATCGAGGACCTCGCCTCGCTCGCCTCGCTGGTGCTGACGACGGGCGGCACCGGGGTCGCGCCGCGCGATGTCACCCCCGAGGCCACGCGGACGGTGCTGCAGCGCGAGGCGCCGGGGATCGCCGAGGCGATCCGTGCCGACGCTCGAGGCAGGACGCCGCACGGGCTCCTCTCGCGTGGAACGGCAGGCGTGATCGGCCGGACGCTCGTCGTCAACCTGCCCGGCTCGTCGGGCGGCTGCCGCGACGGGTACGCGGTCCTGCGACCGGCGCTCGCGCACGCGCTCGCGCTGCTCGCCGACGAGCGCACGGAGCACGTTCAGACATGAGCCGTAGACTCGTCGGAGGCTCACGATGAGCGAGACGACACTGGCGCCGCTGCCGGTGCGCTATGCCCGGCTCGTCAAGATCGAGCACACGATCTTTGCGCTGCCGTTCGCGTACGTCGGCGCGTTCCTGGCCGTGGACGGTGTCCCGAGCGCGCACGACCTGCTCTGGGTGACCGTGGCGATGGTCGGCGCGCGGTCGCTCGCGATGGCGCTGAATCGCCTGATCGACGCGCGCATCGACGCCCTCAACCCGCGCACGGCGTCGCGCGAGATCCCCGCCGGCCTGCTCGGCATCGGCGCGGTCGTGGCCTTCTGCGCCGCGTCGCTCGCGATCTTCCTCGTCGCCACCTGGCAGCTCGACCCGCTGGTGCGCTGGCTCTGGCCGATCCCGGTGCTGGCGTTCGTCGTCTATCCGTATCTGAAGCGGTTCACCTGGCTCTGCCACATCTGGCTCGGGGTCGTCGACGGGCTCGCCCCGGTCGGGGCCTGGGCGGCGATCCGGGGCGACCTGCCCTGGCAGGCGTGGGCTCTGGGCGGCGCGGTCGCTGCGTGGGTGGCGGGCTTCGACCTGTTCTACGCGCTGTTCGACGTCCAGGTCGACCGCGACCAGGGGCTCCACTCCTGGGCGGTCAGGTTCGGTGAGCGCGGGTCGTTCGCCGGCGCCCGGGCGCTCCACCTGCTCACGGTCGGCCTGCTCGTCGCCGCCGGCCTCGGCCTGCCGGTGGGGATCGCCTACTGGGTCGGGGTGGCGGTGGTCGCGTCGCTCCTGGCGTACGAGCACTCGCTCGTGCGGCCGGGTGACCTGCGCCGCCTGGATGCCGCGTTCTTCACGATGAACGGCGTGATCTCGCTGGCGTTCTTCGCCTTCGTCCTGGCCGACGTCGTTTGACGCGCCGCGGATGATCGAGGCGCGCGGGCTGGCGAAGCGCTACGGCGACCGCCGGGTCTTCCGCGACGTCGACGTGCGTCTGGAGTCGGACGGCTTCCTGCTCGTGACGGGGCCGAACGGCTCCGGCAAGACGACCCTGCTGCGGGTGCTGGCCGGGCTCGCCGCTCCGAGCGCGGGCGAGTTGCGGCTGCCGCACCGCAGCACGATCGGCTACCTCGGGCACGATCCGCTCGTCTACCGCGAGCTGACGCCGCTCGAGAACCTGACGCTCTTCGGCCGGCTCTACCGCGTCTCGGACCGGGGGGAGCGGACCGGCATGCTGCTCGAGCGCTTCGGCCTCTGGGACGTGCGCCACGAGCGCGTCTCGACCTTCTCGCGCGGCATGCAGCAGCGGCTCGGCCTCTGCCGGGTGCTCCTGCATTCGCCGTCGCTCCTGCTGCTCGACGAGCCCTCGAACGCCCTCGACGCGGCGGGGCTCGAGCTCCTCGACGGGGTGCTGGCGGAACGCTCGCGCGCCTCTGTGGTCGCGACCCACGAGCCGCAGCGCATCGAGCGGTACGCCACCGGCCGGCTGGCGTTCACATGAGGTATTTCGGCGATGTCGTGGCGCTCGCCCGCAAGGACCTGCTGCTCGAGTTGCGGGCGAAGGAGACGCTGCCGTCGATGCTCCTGTTCGTCCTGTCGGCGCTGACCATCTTCCATTTCGCGCTGCCGCACGGCAGCGGGCACGTGGCGGCGCTCGGGCTGCTCTGGGTGGCGCTCGTCTTCACCGCGCTCCTCGCGCTGACGCGCGCCTTCGTGGCCGAGCGCGAGCAGGGCCTCTTCGACGCGCTCGTCCTGGCCCCGTGCGACCGGAGCGCGATCTGGCTCGGGAAGGCGCTGGCGGTGGTCGGCTTCCTCGTGGCCGCCGAGCTCGTCGCGCTGCCCGCCTTCGCCGCGTTCTTCTCGGCCGTCGACGGCCGAACGGTCGCCGCCGTCGCGCTCGCGGACGTGGGGATCGCCTCGGTCGGGACGCTGCTCGGCGCGATGGCGGTGGCCGGCCGGGCCCGCGAGCTGCTGCTGCCGCTGCTCTTCCTGCCGCTCGCGGTGCCGATCGTCGTCGGCGGCGTGGGCGCGAGCGCGGGCGCGGGCTCCCGCTTCCTCTGGTTCCTCGTGCTGTACGACGCGATCTTCTCGCTGCTCGCCTGGGCGTCGTTCGAGTACGTGGTCGCCGAGACCTGACCGACTACGATGGCGTCGTGAGACGGGTGCTCGTCCAGGATCGTGTCACCGGCCTCGCGGTGCTGGCGGTCGGGCTGATGGCGCTGGCCGTCGGCCTGATCTTCTTCTACGCGCCCACCGACGCCGACCAGGGCTTCTCGCAGCGGATCTTCTACTTCCACGTCCCGATCGCGCTCACGTCCTACGCCTGCTTCGGCTGGGGGGCGTGGAAGGCCCTGCTCGTCCTCCGGAAGAGCGATCCCGACGCCGATCTCGAGAGTTACACGGCGATCCACCAGGGGGTGATCTTCGGGGCCCTGACGCTCGTCACCGGGTCGATCTGGGCGAAGGCGTCCTGGGGCGTCTGGTGGACCTGGAGCGAGGACCAGCTCGTGCTGTTCCTGGTGCTCTTCCTCTTCTACTGCGCCTACTTCATGCTGCGCTTCTCGGTCGAGCCGGGCCCGCCGCGCGAGAACCTGTCGGCGGTGTACGCGCTGTTCGGCGTCGTCCTGATCCCCGTCTCGTTCCTCGCGATCCGGCTCTCGCACGAGTTCATCCATCCTGTCGTCTTCACGTCGCACGGGCCGCAGATGTCCGGGTCGCAGTTCCTCACGTTCTGCGTCGCGCTGGCGGCGATGCTGGCGCTGTTCGCAACGCTCTACCACGTGGAGCTGGCGGGCAAGCGGGTCGATGCCCGGCTGCGGGAGCTGCGGGAGCTGCTGGCATGACACCGCCGCAGGGGGCCCCCTCGGAGTGGCAGTACGTGGCAGCCGCCTATCTCGTCGTGTTCGTCACCGTGCTCGCCTGGATCGCGATCGTCGGCGCGAAGCTCCAGCGCCTCCAGCGCACGCTCGGCGAGCTGGTCGAGAAGGCGCGCGACCGGAATGGTTGAGGCGCTGTTCTGGCCGGCGCTCCTCGGCTACGGGGAGGCGGCGATCGCGTATGCATCGCTGCGCACGGCGCGCGCGGGGACGTGGGGCGTCCGGCTCGGCTGGCTCGCCCAGTCGGCGCTGCTCGCGGTGCAGGCCGACCGCGCCGACGGCTTCCCCTGGGCCAGCTGGTCGGGCTCGCTCAACCTCTTCGTCTGGTTCGTCGTCGGCTTCTACCTGATCTGGGGCTGCCGGCCCCGGTTCCGGCTGCTCGGCCTGGCGGTGATGCCGGTCGCGTTCGTGCTGCTGGTCGCGGCGCGGCTCGGCGGCGGCACCGGCCTCGCCCACGCAGCCGGGAAGGCGCCGCCCTACGGCAACCTCTTCCTCGTCCTCCACGTCGGGTTCGTGCTCGCGGCGTTCGCCGGCTTCACCGTCGCGGCAGGTCTCGCGGGCCTCTACCTGTGGGAGGAGCGCCGGCTCAAGCAGCGCTCGGCCGACATCCTCCGGCTCCGCCTGCCGCCGCTCGACTCGCTGGAGCGGCTCGCGCGCCGGACGATCGCCGTGTCGCTGCCCCTGCTCACGCTCGGGCTCGCGGCGGGCATCGTGCGCATGCGGCGGGACGGTGACGGCCTCGACGCGCTCGAGGTGCTGACGCTCGGCGCCTGGGCGCTCTACGGCTCCTTCGTCCTGGCTCGCCCGACCGGCAGGCGGGCGGCCTACCTCGCCCTCGGCGGGTTCGCGCTGGTCGCGCTCGCGCGCCTCGCGCTGGCCGGGAGCCACTTCGCATGACGCTCACCGTCGTCGGCCTGTCGCACCACGTCGCGAACGTCGACCTCCGCGAGCGTGTCACGCTCGATCTCGACGCTGCCGCGGCGCTGGCCCGGGCTGCCGGGGATGCCGTGTGCCTCTCCACCTGCAACCGCACCGAGCTGTACGTGGCCGGCGGCGACGAGTCGGAGGTGACGGCGCTGCTCGAAGGGGTCGCAGGCGAGTCGCTCGACGGCGTCCTCTACACGCTGCACGGCGAGGCGGCGGCGCTGCATCTCTTCCGCGTCGCGGCGGGGCTCGACTCGCTCGTCCCCGGCGAGGGTGAGATCCTGGGCCAGGTCCGCGCCGCGTTCGAAGCCGTCTCGGCCGGCCCGCTGCTCGACCGCGTGTTCCGGCAGGCGCTGACCGTCGGGAAGCGCGTACGGGCCGAGACGGCGATCGGCGAGAGCCCCGCCTCGGTCAGCTCGGCGGCCGCCGCCCTCGTCGCGCAGGTGTTCGGTGACCTCACGGGCCGCCCGGTGCTGCTGATCGGCGCGGGCCGCATGGGCGAGCTCGCCGCCGGGAACCTCGCTTCGCGCGGCGCGCGGATCGCGTACGTCGCGAACCGCACGCTGTCCGCAGGCCGCCAACTCGCCGACCGGTTCGGCGGCTCGGCGATCGCCCTCGCCGACGTGCCGGCCCATCTCGGCGAGGTCGACGTCGTGATCTCGTCCACGGGCTCGGCCGACCGTGTGCTCCGCGCCGCCGACGTGCCGGCTCGGCGCGGCAGGCCGCTCTTCTTCGTCGACATCGCGGTCCCGCGCGACCTCGATCCGGCGATCGCGAGCCTCGACGGCTGCTTCCTCTACGACATCGACGACCTCGAGGCGGTCGTGGCGGAGACGCTCGCGGGCCGGCGGGCCGAGGCGACCCGGGCCGAGCAGCTCGTGGCCGAGGAGGCGACGCGGTTCCGCTCGTGGCAGGCCTCGCTCGAGGTCGTCCCGGCGATCGCGTCGCTCCGCGCCCGGGCCGAGGAGATCAGGCAGGGCGAGCTCGCGAAGGCCGAGCCGCGCCTGTCCGAACGCGAGCGCCAGGCGCTCGACTCGGTGACCACCCAGATCCTGAACAAGCTGCTGCACCTGCCGACCGTGCGGATGAAGGAGGCGGCGGTGACCGCCGACGGCGCCGTGTACGCGGATGCCGTCCGCCACCTGTTCGGGCTGGAGGACGACCGGTGAGCGGCTGCGCGCGTTCCACCCAGGGAGGGACGGCTCGTGCTGGTTCGCCTCGGCTCACGCGGCTCTAGGCTCGCGCTCACCCAGGCCGAGCAGGCGGCCGCTCTCCTGCGCCGGCGTGGCATCGAGATCGCGTTCGTCCCGATCACGACCGCCGGCGACCGCGACCGCGCGCGGCC
>CAYXXE010000053.1:0-12920 GCA_964468985.1 uncultured Gaiellales bacterium
CGCTGGCCGCCGGAGAGCGCGCGCGGCTTCCGCTTCAGGTACGGCTGGAGGTCGAGGATCCGCGCGGCCTCGCCGACGCGGCGCCCGATCTCGGCTTTCGGAACCTTCGCGATCCTCAACGGGAACGCGATGTTGTCGTACACGCTCAGATGCGGATAGAGCGCGTAGCTCTGAAACACCATCGCGATGTCGCGGCTCTTCGGCGACAGGCGATTGACGACACGCTCGCCGATGCGAACGATGCCGTCGGTGATGTCCTCGAGTCCCGCGACCATCCGGAGCGCCGTGGTCTTCCCGCAGCCCGACGGCCCGACGAGGACCATGAACTCCCCGTCCACGATCTCCAGATCGAGCCGGTCGACGGCGAGCACACCCTCCCCGTACGACTTCGAGACTCCCTCAAATGTGACGTTAGCCATGCTTACTCCTTTACCGCTCCGCCGACGAGACCCCGCACGAGCGCCCTCTGCGAGAGGACGAAGACGACCGCCACCGGGACGACGGCGATGAGGGTCGCGAGCGCGAGCTCCGGCTTGAAGATGTTGACCGACTGTCCGCCTCCGCCGACCGACGGGTTGAACGAGGGCGTCGCCGAGAGCAGGTCCCAGAGGCCGACCGTGATCGGGTACTGGTTCGAGTCCGCGAGAACCACGTACGGCAGGAAGAAGTTGTTCCAGTCGGCGACGAAGCTGAAGAAGAAGACGAGCGCGACGATCGGCTTCGCGAGTGGGAGCGCCACGCGCATGAACGTCTGCAGCTCGCTGCAACCGTCCACGCGCGCCGCGTCCAGCAGGCCGGGCGGGAGTGCGGTGGCGTAGTAGAGGTAGGCGAGATAGACGCCGAAGGGGAAGAACGAGAACGGCAGGATCACCGAGAGGACGCTCCCGATCAGGTGGACGGCGTTCAGCTCGAGGAAGATCGGCAGCACGAGCGCGGCCGCCGGCACGATCATCACGACGAGCGTCACCGAGAGCACGAGCTTTCGGCCCGGGAACCTCCCGAATGCGAGGCCGTACCCCGCCGGCACCGCAACCGCGAGGGTGATCGCCGTCGCGCTGAAGGCGTAGTAGAGCGTGTTGCCGATCCAGCGGCGGTAGATGTGGCTGCTGAAGGCATCCAGGTGCTTCCACGCGAGCGCGACGTGATGGAAGTCTCCGAACGAGAACGGGCTGCTCGTGATGAGCGCGTGGTCGCTCTTCGTCGGCGCGAGGATGAGCCAGAGCACCGGCCCGATGAAGAAGACGGCGAACGTCGCGAGGATCGTGAGCCGCACCCCGAGGCCGACCACGCGGACCCGCATCAGTCCTCCGCCCTGAAGAGCCCGCTGCGCGTGACGATCAGCACCGCGGCGACAAGCCCGATCATGAGCAGGTCGACGGCGATCGCGGCGGCGCCGTTGAAGTCGGCGTACCTGAAGGCCAGCTGATACGCGAGCTGGTTGGCGGACCACGTGTCGGGGACGAGGCCGAAGCTCGCTGTCTGCACGACCTGCGGCTCGACGAAAAGCTGCGTTCCCGTCGCGAAGGAGAGGATCACCATGTACGCGATCCACTTGCGGATCAGCGGCAGCTTCAGGCGAAGCGCGATCGCGATCGGCCCGGCGCCGTCGATGCGGGCGGCCTCCTCGAGGTCGTGCGGGATCGTGTTGAGCGCGCCGTACATGACCACGATCCAGCCGCCGGCGCCGGTCCAGAACGCGATCATCGCGAAGATGAACGGCAGGTTCCCGGGCGCGATCGACTGGGCGAAGATGTTCGCCCCGAGCACGTGGTGCAGCAGGAACGCCCCGGGGCTGACGCTCGGATCGAGCATGAAGAGCCACACGAGGACGGCCGCCGAGCCGGCCAGGGCGCCGGGCATGTAGAAGAGAAAGCGGAACGTCGACGAGACCCGGTTCGCGCGACCGTGGAGGAGGAGCGCGAGGCCGACGACGAAGACGATCAGCGCAGCGAGCCAGACGAGCGTGTACTCGAGGACATGCTTGAACGCGGACACGAAGCGGAAGTCGTGGTACGTCCGGACGAAGTTGTGGAAGCCGACGAAGCCGCCGCCGACATTCGTGAACGCGAGCACGAGGGCGTAGATCGTCGGTGCCACGCCGAACGCGATCAGGAACGGCAGGTACGGCAGGACGAAGGGCAAGCCCTGCAAGCTGCGGGGGCCACGCCTCAGCGTGGCCCCCGCGTCTTTCGATGACCGTCCAGAAGGCGCCAACTGCTAGTTCCGAACGACCTTGTATCCCGCCGCCTGCGCGTTTTGGGCCAGGCCGTCGCCGTAGGCCGGCAGCAGCGAACTGAGCGACTTACCCGCGACGAGCCCGGTGACGACGGTGTTCGACCAGACGGGCTGATCCGGATAGGTGACCATGCTCCAACCCTTCCAGACCAGATTCGCGGCCGCCTTGAAGGCCGGTCCTTCGGGAGCGGCGAAGTACGGGTCCGCGTTCAGCGAGTTCAACCACACAGAGGCCGCGGGGCCGTACGACGGGTAGCCGGGGGAAAGAGCCCCGACCTTCGACTTGACCGCGAGCGACGTCGTGGCCCACTTCACGAAGTCGACGGCAGCCGCCACGTTCTTCGAGTGCTTCGAGACGATCCACGGGCCGCCGCCGACCTGGCCGGTCACGAGCCCCTCGGTGCCCCAGCTCAGCGGCAGTGCTGCCGTCAGCTCACCGGCCGGGACGCCCAGCGTGCCGCTGAAGATGTCCTTGGCGTACCACACCGGGCCCGGCATCATCAGGATCTTGTCGTTCGCGCCGCCCCACGTCTTGGCGAAGTCCGAGGTGAAGACGCTCTCGTCCGGAACGACGCCGCTCTTGATCAGCGGGTCGAGGAGGCTCGCCATACGCGTGCAGTGGATGTCGCCGGCGTTGATCCTGACGGTGTTCGGCGCGATGACCTGCGAGATCGGGCACTTGTCGGCCCACAGGTAGAGCCAGGCGCCGTACGAATCGCCGATGTTCCCGATGATGTAGCCGGGGTGGTCGGTCGCGACCTTCTGGCCGATGGCCGCCCAGCCCTGCCACGTGGTCGGAACCGAGTAGCCGAACTTGGTCATCAGCTTCTTGTTGACGTAGAGCACCTCCTGGGCCAGGTTGTCCTGGAGGCAGGCCAGCTTGCCGTTGACCGTGCACTGCGCGAGCGACGGTGCGGGCCAGCCCTTGAGAAGGCTCTTCGGGAAGACGGTATTGAGATCGAGCGCGAAGTCGAACGGCTTCTGCGCCATCCAGACGGGGTCGTTGGCCTGCTCGCTGAAGATGACGTCCGGCCACCCATGGCCGGTGCGGTTCCACAGCTGGATCTTCGTCTGCATCGTCGTTGCGCCGTTGCCGTCACCGTCGAAGGTGACGATGTTCACATGCACTTTCGGATGTGTCTGGGCGTAGAGCTTCGCAACGGGCAGCCGGACGGCGTCGACCCAGACGGTGATCGAGCCTGATGGGCTCGGGCTCGCCGCGCCACCCGTGGAGGTGACCACGAGCGCGGAGACTGCTGCAACGATGAGCAGCGCGAGCGTTAGCCACTGACGTTTGAACTTCATCTTCGGTTACTCCTCCTTCGAGTTTGACGACTTGACGAGTCGTGGATCAACGACGTGCCGTTGCGCGGAGCTCGTGAACGAACTCCGGCAACGCGATTCCAGGTGCCGTCGGCGCCTGGACGAGCCCATCCGGCCCGACGCGCGCCTCGCGCGTGACCGGGTTCGAGGTGACGAGCGACTCGTAGTAGGTGCAATTCGGAACGGCCATGCAGAGGTGGACGGCGGTCTCGGTCGGGCCGTGCACCTCGGCCCGGAGCCGGAACGAATCCGCCAGATGCGCGATCCGCATCGCTCCGGTCATGCCGCCCCGGTGGTTGGCGCTCGTTCGCACGTAGGTCGCGCAGCCCGAGGCGATGAAGTCGGCGGTGTTCAGGTGACTGCCGTCCGAGGTCTCACCGACCAGGAGCGGGACGTCGACCCGCTCCGCGAGCCAGCGGTAGGCGGTGACGCTGAACTCGTGGATGGGCTCCTCGTACCAGCGGTAGCCGGCCTCGGCGAGCGCGCGTCCGAGGTAGACGGCATCGGGCAGGTCGAAGCCCGCCGAGCCGTCGTACATCAGGTCGATGTCCGGCCCGACGTGCGCGCGGAGCCGCTGGCACAGGTCGGCGTCGGCCCGCGCATCCCCCCAGGCGTGCAGCTTGATCGCCGGATAGCCGAGCTCGAGACACTGGTCGGCGACGTCGAGGAACTCCTCGACCGTCGCGAACGTGGTCGTCGACGCGTAGGCGGGGATCGACTCGCGGTAGGTGCCGAGCAGCCGGTGGACGGGAACCCCGAGGACGCGCCCCTCGAGATCCCACAGCGCCACGTCGACGACCCCGAGCAGCCAGATGGGGAACTCCTCGGTGCGGTCGAGCTCCCAGAGGCGGTGCCAGAGCCACTCGCGGCGATCGGCCCGCTCGCCGACGAGCTCCTCGCGGAGGATCCGATCGACGATGTCGGCGAGCATCGCACCGCTCCACTCGTGGTAGGCCTCGCCGACCGCGCCGTCGTCGGTCGTGATGCGGAGCACCGCGGTGGTGCGGGCCGGATGGGAGCCGCGGAGACCCCGCCGCCACTGGAACGACGGGGTGACCGCGGGGAGGGGAACCAGTTCGACGTCGATTGCCGCGATGCGCATCGCGGCGATCATCATACGAATGATCAGCTGCTGTCAAGTCGTATGGTTAATTCGTGGTGCTGTTCAGCCGCCTCCGCTCCGCCCAGGCACTCTCGATGTGGGTTGAGACGAGGTTGCCTGCGAGCTCGCCGTCGCGCGCCGCGAGCGCCTCGTAGATCGCCCGATGCTCTGCCGCCGTGCGCTCGAGCGAGGCCCGGTCGGAGGCCGTCGCCAGCGGCGGCCGAACGCCTCCATGTCGGTGGATCGCCCGCACGATCGACAGGCCGACCTCGTTCCCGGACGCCCTCATGATCACCGTATGGAAGCCCGTGTCGAAGGAGCGAAAACGCTCGTAATTCTCGAGCGACGCGTCCCTCCCGTAGTCGGCCAACGAGGCCTCCGACTGTTCCAGGTTGTCGCGGAGCGAGGCGAGCTCGTCCTCGGTGAGCCGCACCGCGGCGGTCCGTGCCATCTCCCATTCGAGCACGCGTCGGACGCTCAGCAGGCTGTCGAGCAGCGACATGTCGGCGTCGTACTCGAGCGCGATCCGGATGACGACGGGATCGAGCAGGTTCCACGAGTCGCGGGACTGCACCGTCGTGCCGCGACCCTGTTCGACGCGAACCAGACCGCGCTCCTCGAGGAGCTTCACGCCTTCGCGAACGACGGTCCGGCTGAACCCGAACTCTTCGCAGAGGGCCGGTTCGGTCGGCAGCACGGCGCCGGTCGCGAGCCTGCCGCTGATGATCTGCCGGCCGAGCTCCTCGACCACGACCGAGGCGAACCGGCCGGGCCGCCGCGACCACGTGCCGTCGAGGTGCAGGCGCAGCGGCTCGGCGGAAGATGACCGGGTATGCATCTGCAGAACATCATATGTTCCGACCGCGGGCGAACCGCCGCTCACCCGAACCGCACGTCGTGCCAGCTCGAGCCGCCGTCCGTCGTCCGCCACAGCTCCTCCGCCCCGCCTCCGGCGGCGGGCTGCACGAGCGCGGCGCCGGTCGTCGAGTCGGTGAACCCGGCCCAGGGCCAGAACGTCCCTCCGGTGGGAATCGCCGGCGCCCGCCACGTCAGGCCCGCGTCCGTCGTCAGCAGCGGCGAGGAGCCCGCGCCGCCCGGGACGAGCAGCGCGGTGGTGTCCGACGCCTGAGCGAGCAGCGTCGAGTTCGCGAGCTCGGTCGGGGTGTGGACGGAGGCGAAGGTGGCGCCGCCGTCCGTCGAGCGCAGTACTGACGCCAGCATCCCCGTCGGGCAGACGGCCCACACGACCGCGGCAGAGCTCGGAGCGAGCCCGCCGCCGAGACCGGGGTAGCACGGCCCGGCTCCGACTGTGAACGAGCGGCCGCCGTCGGTCGAGCGGGCGAGCAGGTCGTGTTGGGTGGTCCCATCGCCGGCGGGCGTGCCGAGCAGCCACACGCTCGCGCCGTGCGCGCTCAGGTCGAGCACCGATCCGTCCGGAGCGAACGGGAGCGGGACGCTCGTCCAGGCATCGCGCGATATCGGCGAGCGCTCGAACCGGAAGCCACCGCAGCCGGCCGTCGAGCAGCGGGCGGTCACGGCGTACGCGTCGCCGCCGCCGGTTGCGAAAGCAACGAGGCTGCCGACCTGCAGCCGCTGCCAGCTCGAGCCGCCGTCGTGCGTCGCGTAGAAGGCGCCGCCGGCGCCCGTGACGAACGCGAAGCCGTCCGATCGGTCGGCGAACCGGAGCGTGGGCTCGCCGCCCGCACCGCCGGCCGACCCGAGCGCAGGCGCCGCGATGGCGTCGAAGCTGCCGCCTCCGTCCGTCGTCCTCGCGATCGCGGTGCACGTGCCGCGGTCGCAGGGCTCCGTGCCGAGCACCCAGTAGTCGTCCTCGCTCACCGCGGTGAACGACTGCGGGACGAAACCGGCGGCAACCGCTGTCCTCGCCGGGGCGGTCGTCGTTGCGGCGGTCGACACCGGCGACGGAGCGGTCGTGGCGACCGTCGTCCCGGGCAGGCTCGCGACCTTCGCCGTCGAGCCGCCGCAGCCTGACAGGGCGGCGGCGAGCGCGAGCGCCGCGCTCAGCACGGCGGCACCGACCGGCAGCCGACTCCGCATGCCTCGACGATACGGCCGGTGTGTTAGCCCGGGGTCAACGGCCGGTACGGGTTCGGGGGCCGCGACGGCGGCCCCGTCAAGCCGCGCCGGTGAGCGCCGGCTGCGGGCGGAACTGCACGAGATAGGCCGGCACGGACGCCGCCGGGATCGGCCGGCTGATCACGTAGCCCTGGATGGCGGGGCAATGGAGCCGCCGCAGCTGCTCGAGCTGGGCCGTGGTCTCGACGCCCTCGCCCACGACGCCCAGGTCGAGCTCGTGCGCGAGCGCGATGATCGCCTTCGTGATCGCCGAGCTGTGCGCGCTGCCGTCGAGGGCGGCGATGAAGGCCTGGTCGATCTTCAAGGTGTCGATCGGGAAGCGGGTCAGGTACGCGAGCGACGAGTAGCCGGTGCCGAAGTCGTCGAGGAAGATCCTGGTGCCGAGGGCCTTCAGCGCGGTGAGCGCGGCGGCGGGCGCCTGGGTCGCGAGGATCACGTTCTCGGTGATCTCCAGGCACAGGCTTCCGGGTGTGAGCCGGGAGCGGCGGAGGACCCGCGCGACGCGCGGGGCGAAGCCGGCGCTCGCGAGCTGGACGGGTGAGACGTTGACCGCGACCTTCAGCGTGCGGAGGCCGGCGGATTCCTGCCAGGCAGCGAGCTGCGTGCAGGCGGTGTCGAGGACCCAGTCGCCGATCGGGTCGATCAGGCCGGTCTCCTCGGCGAGGGGGATGAACGAGGCGGGCGCGAGCAGGCCTCGGGTGGGATGGTTCCAGCGGATCAGGGCCTCGAGGGCGACCGGTGCCAGCGTGACGGTGTCGACGATCGGCTGGTACTCGAGGACGAACTGCTCCTCGTCGATCGCGAGCCGGAGGTCGTGCTCGAGCTGGAGCCGGGCGACGGCCTCGTCACGCATCGTGTGGTCGAACAGCTCGACCTGGCCGCGCCCCTTCGCCTTGGCCCGGTACATGGCGGCGTCGGCGTCGCGCAGCAACGTGGTCGCCGTGTCCGCCGGGCCGTCCGACACGGCGACCCCGAGGCTCGCGGTGACGCTGTGGCGACCGCCGTCCAGCTCGAACGGCTCTGTGACCGCCGCTGCCAGGCGGGCGGCGCGGTCGACGGCGTCGAGCGGCCCGGCAAGCCGTTCGCAGAGCACGACGAACTCGTCGCCACCGAGTCGCGCCAGCGTGTCGGTCGGCTGGGTCGCGGCCTCGAGCCGGGGCGCGAGCGCGGTGAGGACGCCGTCGCCCGCATGGTGGCCGAGCGAGTCGTTGACGACCTTGAACCCGTCGAGGTCGAGCAGGATGACGGCGACCTGGTCGCCACGGGCGAGCGCGGTCTGCAGCCGGTCGAGCAGCAGCGTCCGGTTGAACAGCCCTGTGAGCGGATCGTGGACAGCCTGGTAGGCGAGCGTGTCGCGGTCGTGCCGGTGGGCGGTCAGGTCCCGGTACTGGGCGAACAGATACGGGGCGCCGATCTCCGGGGTGATCAGGGACGCGGAGACCTCGACCCAGACGACCGCGCCGTCGGGACGCAGGTAGCGCTTCTCGTACGTCGTGAAGCCCTTGGTCGCCAGTCCGATCGCCTGAGTCGTGGAGCCACGGTCCTCGGGAATCGTCAACGAGACGAGCGGCGTCCCGAGCAGCTCCGCCGGCTCGCGTCCGAGCATCCGGCACAACGCATCGTTGACGTCCAGCCAGCGCCCGTCGGTCGAGACGAAAGCCGCGCCGACCCGCGAGTCCTGGAACGCACGGTGGAAGCGGCGGTCGACGTCCCGGAGCGAGCGGCTGAGCCCGCGCACGAGCGTCCCGACGGCGATCACCGTCGCGACCGCGAGGAACCACATCCCGGCGAGATCGGCAGGGGTGCCGATGCCCGGATGGATCTGCATCTGGATCACGAGCACCACCGCGGCGCAGACCGCCATCCAGAGTGTCTGGATGGACGCCTGGGCGCGAGTGAAGAGCGCAAATGCGTACGGCGTTGCCCAGAGGTAGAAGAACATCGCTCCGCTCGACGGCGCCCCACTCGCGTAGACGCTCACCGAGACGAGCAGCGTGGCGAACGCGAGGACCGCCTGGGTCGCGACGACCGAACCGGCCCGGACCCGGCCGAGCAGCAGAGCGGTACCCACGCCGAGCGCGGTGACCGCGGCGACGGCCGTCAGAGGGACCGAGCCGTACCGGGACGGGGGGAACAGCATCGACAGAAGACCGGTGGCGCCCGCGCCGACGAACACGAAGCCGATCCTGCGGGCGATCACATCGGACTGAGCCGACCAGGACGGCCGGGACTCGTGCCCGAGCTGCGCCGGCGGCCCTGCTCCCGTCCGATCCTCACCCAGACCATCCATCGCGACCCCCGTCGAGACAGGAGACAAGCCCCCGTTCCGACACGCATCGGCACAACTCGACCAAAGCTTGAACGGGCTCGCTTGACGAGCCGGGCGGGGGCTCCAGGAGCCGGCACCGGCCCCCTCAACTCCAGTCGACGAAGCCCGGGAGTGCTCGCCGTTCGGTACGCGCGCCACAATGGCGCGGTGACACCCGGCCGTTTCCGCCTCGCCATCGCCACCGCCGCCGCGCTCACCGGGCTCGCGGCCGGCGCTTCCTGGCCGGCCGGCGCGACAAGCGCGGCCGGCTCCGTCAGGGCCGGCGCCTGCCCGGCACCTCAGCAGCCGCCGGCGGAGACGCAGATCAGGCGCCCGCGCTGGCTGGCGTCGGTCCTCATCACCGAGTACTTCCCCGCCCCCGAGCGGTTCTTCGACGGCCGCCTCGTCCGCGCTCCGGGGCTCCCCGGCCGGCACCGCATCGACTGGCTCTACAGCGCCCGCGGCCTGGCGATGCAGGGCGAGGGCATCGGTCTCGACGGGCGCTTCTACCACTTCGCCGGCCCCTACTCGCTCACGTGGCGCACCACGTCGGGCCACACGACGTACCCGTGCCGCCTCGCGCCCGGCTACTGGACGAACGGCTCGCCGGCGTGGATCGGCCCGACGGCACTCAGCGCCTCGCATGCGGTGACGTACCCGCTCGGCGCCGGTGGCTGGTCGGGCGGCCCTCCCGCCGTCACGATCGGTGCCGCGGCCTCGGCGACCTTCGCGGCCGGCCCGGCGCTCCGGCTCACCTACTGGCGCGACGCGGCGGTCGATCCGCGACTGATCCCGGCGGGCAGCCACCTCTTCGTGCCTGCCTACTGCTCGTCGCCGGGCCACGGCTGGCTGACGGCCGCCGACCAGGGAGGCGCGATCATCGGCCGCCACATCGACGTCTTCCGCGCACCGCCGACGACGACCTGGAGCTCGAGCGTGCTACGCGACCAGCGGATCTACGTCGTCCCGCCCGGCTTCGCGCGGCCGGCGGCCGCGCACTGCCGGTGACGGGGCTCAGAGCAGGACGAATCGCGCCGCAAGCTCGCGCAGCAGCGCCAGGACGAAGCTCGGCTCGGTGTCGAGCAGGTGCTCGAAGGCCGGCCGGCCGATCGGCAGCAGGCGCACGTCGGTCGCGGCCCGAACCCGTGCGACCCGCTCGGCGCCGGGCACGAGCAGCGCCAGCTCCCCGAAGAAGCCACCGGGGCCGATCTCGGCCCGCCGCCCGTGCGCGTCGACGACGACGGTCCCGTCGAGCACGACGTACATGCCGCTGCCGGGATCGCCCGCCGAGGCGAGCACCGTGCCGGCAGGAACGGCGGTCGAGCCCGCCGCCGCAGCACGAGCCAGGCCCGCTTCGCCGACGCCGGCGAACAGCGGAACGGCGCGGAGGTCGTCCTCGATCACGCCGGGTATGTACCACGCCGCGTGCCGGCGCGCTCAGAGCACGCGGGCGAGCCCGGCAAGCGACGCCTCGATCCCCGCCTCGGGAGCGAGCAGCGGATCCTCGTGCTCGACCGAGACGAGACCGTCGTAGCCCGCCCGCCGCAGGGCGGCGACCAGCCCTCGCCAGGTGTCGTCGTCGTGCCCGGCACCGACGGCGCTGAAGTGCCACGACCGCGTCTCGGGAGCCGCGCTCGGCCAGAGGAAGTCGAGGACGCCGTTTTGCGCAACGCGCTCGGCGTGCACCGTCGTGTCCTTTCCGTGGGCGAAGCCGATGCAGCCGTGGAGCCGCGCGACCGCCACCGCCGGATCGATCCCCTGCCACCAGAAGTGGCTCGGATCGAGGTTCACGAGGACGTGCTCGCCCGCCACCGCCCGCAGGAGCTGGAACGACTCGGGGTTGTAGATCGACGTCCCCGGGTGGAGCTCGAGGCAGATCCGGACGCCAGGCGCCTCGGCTGCGACCCAGGCGCCGAGCTCCTGCCAGTAGGGCGCGATCCGCTCCGCCCACTGCCACTCCCACAGCCCTTCCATGTCGGGCAGCCAGGCGCCCCCGGCGAAGACGGGCCACGCACCCCCGCCCGGGCCGCCCGGGCAGCCGCTCATCGCGACCACCGTGTCGAGGCCCAGCAACCCGGCGAGCCGGATCGCGCCGCGCAGCGCCCGGTCGTGCGCCGTCGAGACGGCGGCGTCCGGGTGGAGCGGGTTGCCGGATGCGTTCAGCGCCGAGAGCCGGCAGCCGGCGCCGTCGACCGTCCGGAGCAGCTCGTCGCGGGCGGTGCCGTCGGCGAGCAGCCGCTCGAGGTCGAGATGCGGCGCCGGCGAGTAGCCGCCGACGCCGAGCTCGAGCTCGCCCACCCCACGCTCGGCGCACCAGGCCGCCGCTGCCTCGAGCGAGAGATGGCCCAACCCGTCCGTGAAGACCCCGCACCGCATCGTCATCCCTCCAGCGTCCGAATGAGGAACCGGAGCGCGCCGTCCGGCTCGGGATAGGTACCGCAATGGCGGAACGCCTCGGCGAACTCGCAGCCGCGCTGCCCACCGCGCATCCGTCCGAGGCGCTCCACCATCTCGATCAGGTCCTCGCCGTACATCTGCCGCATCAGGTCGACCTGGCTGACGTGGGCGGCGAGCATCCGCCGCTTCACGTCAACCGTCTCGCCGATGTCGATCCAGAGGTGCGGCTCGAAGTCGAGCCCCTGCTCGTTGTCGACGAAGGCCAGGTGCGGCATCTTCGCGAGCGGCGGCTCGTCGGCGAAGTTCGGCACGCCCGCCGCGCACCGCGCCGCGAACAGCAGGTCGCTCGAGTTGCGGTGGTCGACGTGGTAGTCGTTCGGCGCGTGGCCGAGCAGGACGGTCACCTTGAGCCGGCGGATCAGGTCGACGAGCTCCCGCCGCCGCTCGATCGATGTCGCCGTGCCCTGGTCGTGCATGCCGAGATGGTGGAAGGACGCGGCGCCCGCGATCTCCGCGGCGCGCCGCGCCTCCTCCAGCCTGACGGCGGCGATCTCCGGCCCGCTGAGCGAGTACGAGCCGCACCAGCCGTCCGTCGCGACGGCGTAGTGCACCTCGACGCCTCGCCGCACCAGCGCCGCGAGCGTGCCGGCGCAGGTGCATTCGAGGTCGTCGGGGTGCGCCCCGACCGCGAGGACGACATCGCCGCCGCCGCTCATCACTTGGCCTTCAGCGTGGTGAGGTCGATCCCGTAGACCGGCGTGTAGACGTAGCCGGAGAGCCGGGACGACAGCAGGTCGACCCAGGTCGGGTTGATCAGCGGCGCCCACGGGGCGAGGTTCTTCATCGTCGAGAGGTCGAGGCTCTCCCACGCGACATCCCTCGGCGCACCGACCATCGGGTTGATCCTGTCGATCGCCTTCTCGACGCCCACGTTCGAGAACGACGCGTAGTTGTTGTTGTTCGTCGGCGTGATGTGGCGGCCGTCGAGCAGCGGGACGAAGAAGTCGTCGCCGTCCGGGTAGTCCTGCGTCCAGTTGTTGATCCCCATCGGCACCTTGTTCGCGGTCGTCGAGATGACGCCGCCGTTGACGCTGTCCGGGGCCGACTTGATCGAGATCTTGAAGCCGACCGCGCCGAGCTCGCTCTGCACGACCTGCGCCATCTGGAGGAAGCCCGGCGAGTCGCTGCGGGTGCGCAGCACCGCGGTGATCGGGAGCTTCACGCCGGACTGCTGGAGCAGTGCCTTGGCCTTGGCCGGGTCACCGGCCGCGGGGTAGAGCTGCACGTTCTTGTAGCCGCCCATCGTCGGCGGCAGGATCTGCGTCGTGATCTGGCCCTGGCTGCGGCCGCCCCACACGCGCAGGATCGCGTCGCGGTCGATGGCGTAGTTGACGGCCTGCCGCACCTTCGGGTTGTCGAACGGCTTGACCGTGTTGTTCAGCCAGAGGTAGGTCACCG
>CAYXXE010000054.1:0-12719 GCA_964468985.1 uncultured Gaiellales bacterium
ACCTGGCGCGTCGCCGACCGGGTGGGCGTGTTCGTCGACTTCGGCCAGAACGCCCGCGACCGCACGATCGCATCGGCCTATTCGGTGCGCCCGACCCCGGACGCGCGCGTCTCGGCGCCGCTGCGCTGGGAGGAGGTGGCAGACGTCGACCCGGCGGCATTCACGATCGCGACGATGTCGGCAAGGATCGCCTCCGTCGGCGACCCGATGCGTGGGATGTGGCGCAGCCCGCCGTCGCTGCGCCCGCGGTTCGAGAGGCTCGGCCTGGCGCTGTAGTCAGCGGCCGAACAGCGCCTCGACGCCACCGGCGGCGCCCGGAGGGCGAACCTCGCGCCAGGTGCAGGCGGCGGCGTCCTTGTCGTCCCGCCAGCGCAGGAACCTCGTGCCGTGCCGGAAGCGGTTGCCCTGCACCTTGTCGTAGCGCACCTCGACGACGACCTCGGGACGGACCCAGGCCTCCTCGAGCTCCCCGCCGCCCCACCGGTTCGGCTCCGAGATCCGGCCTTCCCGCTTCGGCTCGAGAAGCGGGAGGACGCGCTCCGCGATCTCGGCCCGACGGCCGGCGGCGACTGCGCACGAGCCGACGTAGTCGAGGCCACCGTCGTCGCGGTAGAGGCCGAGCAGCAGGGTCGCCGCCTGCGCCGGGTCGCCCTTGTGGCGCAGCCCGATCACGACGCAGTCGGCACTGCGATGCTCCTTCACCTTCACGACGGCGTCGCGGGAGCCCGGGGCGTAGACGGCGTCGAGCCGCTTCGCGATCACCCCGTCGAGGCCGAGCGCCTCGAACTGCCCGAGCCAGGCCCGCGCCTCGGCCGCCGAGCGGGTCGCGGGCGACACGACGAAGCCGTCGAGCCGCTCGACCCGCAGCCGCCGCTCGGCAAGCGGCAGCTTCCACACCGGCTCCCCCGCCCAGAGCAGCAGGTCGAAGACGACGTACTCCGCGGGAATCTCGGCCGACAGCTTCCTGATCCGCGACTCGGCGGGGTGCAGACGGGTCTGCATCGAGTCGAAGTCGAGGGCGCCGTCGCGCGCGATCACGATCTCGCCGTCGAGCGCCGAGCCGGGCGGCAGCCGCTCGCCGAGCGGGCGCAGCTCGGGGAAGTAGCGCAGCAGCGGCCGGCCGTTCCGCGACCAGAGCCGCAGCTCTCCGTCGAGGTTCTCGAGCACGCCGCGGAAGCCGTCCCACTTCGGCTCGTACTGCCAGCCGTCCCCCTCGGGAAGCTCGCGGACGAGCTCGGCCTCCATCGGCGGGAACGGGAGCGCTGCGGGAACGTCCTCTACGGGCATCGCGACAAGCCTAGAGGGCGTTAGGGTGATGGACGGAGATGAGACGCGTTGCGCTCACCGGCATCGGCTGCGTCAGCCCCCTCGGGCTCGACGCGCCCTCGACGTGGCGGGCCGCGCTGGCCGGCGAGAGCGGTATCGACTGGATCACGACGTTCGACACTGAGGGGCTGCCGATCCGCATCGCGGCCGCCGTGAAGGGGTTCGAGCCGCCGGAGGTCGTCTCGGCGAAGGAGGCGCGGAAGCTCGAGCGCAACGTGCTGTTCGGCGTCGCCGCGGGCAGCGAGGCGCTACGCGACAGCGGCCTCACGGGCTACGACCCCGCGCGGGTCGGGATCATCTTCGGCTCGGCGATCGGCGGGGTTCCCGGCATCGCGGAGCAGGCCGACATCCTCCGTGAGCGTGGGCCGGATCGCGTGTCGCCGAACTTCCTGCCGAACGTGCTGGTCGACACCTGCTCGGGCCAGCTCGCGATCTCGCTGGGGATCACAGGCCCGAACTACGCTGTCGTCTCGGCCTGCGCGACCGGCTCGCATGCGATCGGCGAGGCCGCGGAGTTGATCAAGCGCGGCGGGGCCGACGCGGTGCTCGCGGGTGGGACCGAGGCGTGCATCGTCCCACTCGTGCTGGCCGGGTTCACGGCGATGCGCGGGCTGGCGGCGGAGGACGAGCACCCGCCGCGCGCGTCGCGGCCGTTCGACGCGACCCGTGCCGGCTTCGTGATGGGCGAGGGCTCGGGCGCCGTGCTCGTCGAGGACTGGGAGGCGGCCGAGCGGCGCGGCGCGAACATCTACTGCGAGGTGCTGGGCTACGGCGCGTCGAACGACGCGCACCACCTGGCCCAGCCCGAGCCGGCGGCGACGGGGGTCGCGGCGATGATGCGCACCGCCCTCGAGCGGGCGGGGGTCGAGCCGGAGCGGGTCGGCTACATCAACGCGCACGGCACCGCGACGCCGCTCGGGGATGCCGCCGAGACGAAGGCGATCAAGGACGTCTTCGGTGACCACGCGTATCGCCTCGCCGTGTCGTCGACGAAGTCGATGATGGGCCACACGTTCGGCGCGGCGGGAGCGATCGAGGCGATCATGTGCGCACTGGCCCTGCGCGACGGGATCCTCCCTCCGACGATCAACTACCGGGAGCCCGACCCGGACTGCGATCTCGACTATGTCCCGAACGTCGCCCGGGCGGCGAAGGTCGATGTCGCGCTCTCGAACGCAATGGGCCTCGGCGGCCACAACGGCTGCGTCCTGCTGGGCCGGGCGTAGTCCCGAATCCGCCGCGCACCTCGCGTGGTGCCCTGACCAACCTTCACGGACCTCAGGCAGCCCTCACGGACGTCACGCAGCCGTGAATCACCTCCCGTAGCCGTCACGGACTGACGATCCTCACAAGCCCGAAGCACCGCACAAACCGCCCCACGGAGCCATGGCCCGGCGAGACCCGTCTGGCGGCAGCCACCGTGACGGACCGTCCACAGCCGGGACATGTCCACCGGCGGTTTGGGGGCCGCTTGCTCCGGGCTTGCCCGGCCATTTCGGGCAGTGGGTTGTGGAGAGCTCGTAGCACCCAGGACATGGCCCCGGGACCGTCACGAGCGTTGCCGGGCTGGTCGACGGAAGCTACGCCCGTTCGCTGACGTCGACCGTGAGCTGCTCGATCGACTCGAGCACCACGTCGGCGAGCGCCAGCGCCGCCGCACTCGGCGGGAAGTGCTGGTTCGGGATCGCGACGACGCGCATCCCGGCTGCGCGAGCCGACCGGATCCCCGGCTCCGAGTCCTCGACGGCAACGCAGCGCGACGGGCGGACGCCGAGACGGCGAGCCGCCTCGAGATAGACGTCCGGCGCAGGCTTGCCGCGGCCGACCTCCTCGGACGAGACGGCGACCTGCACCACGGACTCGAGCGAAGCGGCGGCGAGGACCGCCTCGATCAGCTCGGCGTTCGACGACGACGCGATCGCGAGGGGCCACCGCTCCGCGAGGCGCCGCACGCACGCAACCGCGCCGGGGATCAGCGGCGGCGCACTCCCGTATCGCGCGAGCATCGCGCCGACCACCGCCGCGTTGATCTCGGACGGCGCGCCCGGAACCCCCAGCTCGCGCGCGAGGTACCCCGACCACTCGGTCGAGCTCATCCCCATCATCGCCCTGGACGCCTCTGCCGGGTACGGCAGGCCGAGGCTCCGCACGTACGCCTCGCGCACCTCGACCCACACCTGCTCGGAGTCGACGATCACCCCGTCGAGGTCGAAGACGACCGCGTCGACGCGGCTCACAGGGCGCCGTATCCCCCGCCTGCGCGAACGAGCGAGGTCGCGGCGCGGCCCTCCTCCAGCAGCGTGATCTCGCCGACGAACAGCGAATGGTCGCCGGTCGGGATCTGCTCGACCGTGCGCGCGACGAGCCACCCGGCCGCACCGGCGAGCAGGCGCGGATCGTCCTCGCGCGTCTCGACGCCGACCCACATCGCGATCGGCGGCACGCCCCGGCCGAAGTGCTGCGCGAGCTGCTCCTGGTCGCCGGCGAGCACCGACACCGCCCATTCGCCCGCCTCCGCGAGCAGCTCGTGGAGCGCCGCAGCGCGCGCGATCGCGATCCCCACCAACGGCGGCGACAGCGAGAGCGAGACGAGCGCCGACACCGTCAGGCCGATCCGGCGGCCGTCGACCTCCGCGACCACGACCGACACCCCCGCAGGCCACCGCCGGAAGAACGCCCGCTGCGCTCCGCCCTCCTCGGGAGTCACGCAACCACCGCCGCGACCGTGGCGCCCGTGAGGCGGACGAGGTCGCCGGGCGCGAGCTCGAGCTGGAGCCCACGGCGCCCTGCGCTCACCAGGATCGTCTCCCAGGCGAGCGCGGCAGAGTCGACGGTCGTCGGCAGCCGTCGCCGCTGGCCGAGCGGGCTGATCCCACCGACGACGTAGCCGGTCGCCCGCTCCGCCGCCGCGCGATCCGCGAGTCGCGCCCGCTTGCCCACCGAGCGGAGGTCGAGCTGGCGGTCGGCCGGGACGACGAACACGCCGAGCGTGCCGTCGACGTCCACCAGCAGGGTCTTGAACAGCTGCCCCGCCGGCCGCCCGAGCGCCTCGGCCACGGCGACGGCATAGTCGCCGTCACCCGGCTCGACGCCCGCGTACTCGTGGAGCTGAAAGGCGAGCCCGCCGCGCTTCGCCGCCTGCACCGCCGGCGTCACTCCGAGAGCTCCTCCGCGAGCAACCCGAGTGCGAAGAGCCGCCAGGCGAGATCGAGATCGGCAGCGAGGAAGAGCGCCGCCTCGCGGGCCCGCGGGAGGTCGCGGACGAGCAGCGCCACCTCGTCGACGCCGCGGCCGAGCTGCGCCCGGCGAGCGTCGTCGAACAGGTCCTCGGCCAGCGCCTTCACCGCACGGTCGTCGATCCCGAGCTCGCGATGCGGGTCGCCGCCGGCCGCGACCAGCAGGATCGCGCGCCGGCGGGCACCGTTCAGCTCGTCGTCGGGGATGACGACCTCCTGGCCGGCCAGGTACGCCAGCACCGGCAGCGGGTCGCCGAGCGCACCGGAGTCAGCCCGGACGAGCAGCTCCGCGACGGCGCTTGCGCGAGAGGGTGTCACGATGCGAGGGTAGTGCAGATTCCCGCAGGCTCAGCGGGTCGTTGCGCTCCAGAAAGGCCCGATATGTCCGAATCCGCCCTCCCCGCCAGCCATCCGATCGGCCTGATCGTCACGGATGACCTCAAGCGGTCCCGCCTCACCGTCTTCTTCCGGCTGCTGCTCGCGATCCCGCATTTCATCTGGCTCGAGCTCTGGTCGATCGCCGTGGTCTTCGCGATCTTCTTCGCCTGGATCGCCGGTGTCGTCACCGGCCGGATCCCGGCGGGGCTCCACTCGTTCATCGCGAGCTATCTCCGCTACATGACACACGTCTCGGCGTATCTCCTGCTGCTCGCGGACCCGTTCCCGCCGTTCTCCGGCGGCGCGTCGTACCCGGTCGACCTCCGCGTCGACGACGACCCCGGCCAGAGCCGGCTCTCGGTGTTCTTCCGCGTGCTCCTCGCGATCCCGGCGTTCGTCCTGGCGTACGTGTTCCGGCTCGTGAACGAGATCGTCGCGCTGCTCGGCTGGTTCTACGCGATCTTCACCGGGCGGATGAACCGGGGGATGCGCGACCTCAGCGCCTGGCTGCTGCGCTACGAGATCCAGACGTATGCCTACGTCTACCTGGTCACCGGCCGGTACCCGAGTCTCGCGGGAGCGCCGACGGTCTAGGCCGACGGGACGAGCCGCGTCGCCGTCGCTTTGAACGACGCCACGACGCGGGCCCCGGGCACGAGCCCGAGCCGGTCGACGGACGCGCCGGTGACCTCCCCGGTCACCGGCCCGATCGTCACACGGGCCCGGTTGCCGATGTGGACGACCGACCGGATCGTCCCCTCGATCGCGTTCATCGCCGAGTCGGCGTGGCGCTCGCGGCCGACCGAGACGTCCCACGGGTAGACGACGAGCCCGACGGGGCCTTCGGCGTGGTCGGTCGAGTAGACGACCTCGCCTCCCTCGAGCTCGACGACCGTGAGATCGCTCTCTCGCCCTCGCGCCACGCCGTGCAGCAGGTTCGCGCCGGTGAACGACGCGACGAACGCGTCGGCGGGACGCGCGACGATCTCCTCCGGCGAGGCGAGCTGCCGGAGCTTGCCGTCGACCAGGACGCCGACCAGCTCCGCGAGCGACGCCGCGTCCTCGTAGTCGTGGGTCACGAGCAGTGTCGGCAGGTCGAGCTCGCGGAGCAACTCCTGCAACTCGCCTCGGACGGACGACTTCGTGTGCGCGTCGAGCGCCGACAGCGGCTCGTCGAGGAGGAGCACACCGGGATCGCGGGCCAGGGCACGCGCCAGCGCGACACGCTGCCGCTCGCCGCCCGAGAGCTCGGCCGGCTTCACCGACGCGAGCCGGGCGAGGCCGAAGCGCTCGAGGAACTCGTCGGCGCGGCTCTCCCCGGCGTACGCGACGTTCTGGCGCACGGTCAGGTGCGGAAACAGGGCGTACTCCTGGAAGACGAGCCCGACCCGGCGCTCGTCCGGCCTGCGCCAGATGCGCGCCGTGGAGTCGAACCAGACGTCGGCGCCGAGCGCGATCCGGCCCGTGGCCGGCCTGGCGAGGCCTGCGATCGAGCGGAGCACCGACGTCTTGCCGGCCCCGGACGGCCCGACCAGCGCCACCGTCCCCGCCACCTCGAGGGCGAGCTCGAGGTCGAACGAGCGGAGCGGCAACGTGAGCCTGGTCGAGAGCACGGCCATCGGTCAGCCCGGGCCGCGGCGGGAGACGGCCACGGCGGTGGGACGCGACCGCTCCCAGAGCCCGGTGCCTTTGAGCGCGAGCAGGATCGCCAGGCTGACGATCACGAGCAGGGCGCTGATCGCAAGCGCGACATCGAGCCCGTTCTGGGCCTCGAACGTCGTGTAGACGGCGAGCGGCAGCGTCTGCGTCACGCCCTGGAGGCTGCCGGCGAACATGATCGTGGCGCCGAACTCGCCGAGGCCGCGCGCGATGCAGATCGCCTCGCCGGCAGTCAGCCCGCCGCGGGCGAGCGGCAGCGTGATCCGGAAGAACGTCCGCACCGGCCCCGCCCCGAGCGTGCGCGAGGCAGCGATCAGGTTCTGGTCGACGGCCTCGAACGACGCGATCGCCTGCCGGAGGTAGAAAGGCCCCGCGACGAGCGAGATGGCGAACACGACCGCCGCCTGGTTGAACGAGACGTCGATGCCGAGCGCGTCGAAGGTGGAGCCGAGCAGGCCGAAGCGCCCGAACGCGACGATCAGGCCGAGCCCTGCGACGGCCGGCGGCAGCACGATCGGCAGCTCGACGAGCGTGACGAGCAGCGGCCGCCCCGGAAAGCGGCGCGACGCGAGGAAGTAGGCCGTCGGCGTACCGAGGAGCAGGATCGCGGCCTGCGAGACGGCGATCGTCTTCAGGCTGACGACGAGCGCATCCGTGACGACCGGGTTGGAGAACTCGTGCAGGAGCCGGCCGACCGGGACGTGCGTGAAGATCGCCACGACCGGCAGCACGAGGAACGCCAGCGCGACGGCGATCGCGAGGAAGAACAGCACCGCCAGCAGGCCGCGTACGACCCTTTGCCTCGCCTGCATGAGACGCTAGTGCTGAACCATCACCGACGTCGACTTGACGATCGCCGTCGCCGACATGCCGGGACGCAGCTCGAGCTCCTCGACCGCGTCGCGCGTGACGATGGCCGTCAGGCGAACCGGGTCGGTGACGACCAGCTCCACCTGCGCGAGCAGCCCGTCGACCTTGACCTCGGTGATGACGCCCTTGAACCGGTTGCGGGCGGTGAGCCTGGCCAGGCCCGGTTCGCCCCGGAGGCGGTCGATCTCGGCCGCGGCGACGATCCGGCGGTTGCCGGCGTCGCGCTCGGTGGCGATCCGGCCCGCCTTGTCCCAGCGGCGCAACGTGTCGACGCTGATCCCGAGCGTCTTCGCCGCCTCGCCGACGCTGTAGTACTCCCTCGGCATGTGCGAGGCACGCTAGCGCGGCGTGCGGTCGGTCACCCGATCCTGAGCTGCTTCACCGTCGTCGCCGTGCCCGACGGGTTGGTGACGGTGATCGTGCCGGTCTTCGCCCTGGTCGGGACCGTGAGCGTGATCCTCGCGGGCGACACGACCTTGAACTTCGCCGGCACCCCCTGGATCGTCACGGAGGTGGTGCCGGTGAAATTCGTGCCGGACAGCGTGACGGTGGCTCCGCCGGTCGCCTTCGCCGGCGAGAAGGAGGCGATCGCCGGCACCGGCGCGGTGAGCGGCAGGAAGCCGCTCTTCACGAACAACGCCTGCCCCGCAGGGCTCAGCACCTTGTCGATCCATGCCTGCGCCGCCGCCTGGTTCGGGCTCTTCGTGACGATCGCCAGGGCGTACGTGATCTTCGGCTGGGCCCAGGCCGGCACCTTGACGAGGGTCAGCTCACCGGGATCGATGACGTAGTCGGAGAGGTACACGAAGCCGGCGTCGACCTGGCCGAGAGCGACCTTCGCGACGACGTTCGCGTCCGAGGTCTCCTGCGTGACGACGTTGGCCTGGATAGCCGCGTTCAGCCCCATCTGGTTCAGCACCGTGACGGTGTACGCGCCGACCGGCACCGACGGGGCGGCGACGGCGATCTTCACGCCCGGCTTCGTCAGGTCGTAGATCGACTTGATCCCGGCCGGGTTCGACTTCGGCACGACCACGGCGAGCGTGTTGCGGATGAAGTTGACGGGCTTTTCGACCACGCCGGCTGCGTAGAGGGCGGCCGGCGCGCTGGTGTTGGCCGACATGAAGACGTCGGCGGGAGCGCCGTTCTTGATCTGCGTGGCCAGCGCAGACGAGCTGCCGAACGAGTACTGGTTGCCGGAGTCGATCTGCGGCAGGACGGTGGTCATCGACGAGCCCGCGTAGATGGTCAGGCCCGCGGTCGCGCGCGCCGACGTGGCCGACGCCCCGCCCGCGGCCGCCGATGCGCAGAGCGCGACGAGCGCGAGCAGCAACGCAAGGTGTGCGGTGGTGCGAGAGAAGCGCAAGCTGACCCCTCCTATGCCGTATAGGCGTCGAACGCGTTCGACGCCTGGTCGATGGTGAGCGCGGGCGGGAACGAGAGGCTGAACGCCTTGAGCCCCTTGACCTCCGCGAAGTAGGCGGCATGCTGGGCCTCGCAGGCGGCGATCGGCGCGATCCCGGTGCGCACCGTGTCGGTCTGCACCGCGCCGAGCGCGCCGAGGTAGGCGCCGAGGATCGTCGTCTCGAGCTGCAGGCCGAAGGTGACGATCGAGCCGACGGTGTCGAACGTCCCGTCCGGGTAGCTGAACTCGAAGTCGCCCGCGACTGCGGGCGTCAGACCCGCGCCGGTGAGCACGCGCGCCACCGCCTGGTAGTGCTCCTGCTCGTTGAAAGCGGCGATCTTGAGGTACCTCGCCACGGACGCGCCGGCGTTTGCCGCGGCGATCGCCTGCGCGTAGAAGTCGGCGGCGAGCAGCTCGGCGCCGACGAGCAGGCGCGTATAGGCGAGATCCGAGACGGGCAGCGGGGCGGCCGCGGCCGTGTCGACGAGCTGCCCGAGCGCCGAACCGGCGACGAGCAGCGCAGCGCCGCCCTTGGCGCTCCGGGAGAGCAGTTGCGCTCGGCTGATCGATGCAGACACGTTGAGGGGCTCCTGTTCGACGGGACTTCTCACTCTATGCCATGGCAATACATAGGTGAAGCGAGTGATGGGCGACAACGTACCAGGCCGCCGAAGCGACGTGCTGCCGGCTGGACCCGTGCTCCCGGCGATACTTGCGCCGTATGCGGCTCGTTCCACCCGAGCGTCACCTGCTCCGCGCCAGGGACCTGGTCGACGCCCGGTACGCCGACCCGCTCGGGGTCGCCGACCTGGCCCGCGCAGCCGGCCTCTCACGAGCGCATTTCAGCCGGGAGTTCAGGCGCGCGTTCGGCGAGTCGCCGCACGCCTACCTGCTGACACGGCGGCTGGAGCGTGCGGCCGCGCTGCTTCGTGCCACCGACCGCCCCGTCACCGCGATCTGCTTCACCGTCGGCCTCCGGAGCCTGGGCTCGTTCACCACGAGCTTCACCCGCGCCTACGGGATGACCCCGACGGCCTATCGCGCGGCGTTCCCGCCGGCGTCGCAGCACGCGCGAATCCCGGCGTGTGTGCTCCGCGCGCACGGGCGCCCGCAATACCGCACGTTTCGAGAAGCCGGCCGGGCGCCTCGGCCGTAGCATCGGCCCCGTTGAGTCGTCGAGGACGGCTCGTTCGTCGAGACAGGAGGCCAGGACCATGAAGATCTCTTTCGCCGGGGTGTGGGTGCACGACCAGGACGAGGCGCTCGCGTTCTACACCGGGAAGCTCGGCTGGGAGCTCCGCGCCGACGTGACGCTGCCCGAGCTCGGCGGCTACCGCTGGCTCACCGTCGGCCCTGCCGACCAGCCCGAGCTCTCGCTGGTGCTGAACGCGATCCCCGGCCCGCCCGTGCTGGATGCCGCCACCGCCGATCAGATCCGGAGCGTCATGGCGAAGGGCTGGGGCGGGAACGTCCTGCTCACGAGCGACGACGTGCACGCAGCGTACGAGGAGCTGAAAGCGCGAGGGGTCGAGTTCACCGAGGCGCCCGAGGAGCGGCCGTACGGCATCGACTCCGCCTTCCGCGACCCGTCGGGCAACCAGTTCCGTCTGACGCAACTGCGCGAGATCGCGGTCGCCTGAGAAGCCGGCGCGGTTCCTGCTCGCTCGAGCGGCGGGGGTGGGATTCGAACCCACGGACGAGTCGCCCCGTCAGCGGTTTTCAAGACCGCCCCGTTCGGCCGCTCCGGCACCCCGCCTCGAACTCCGGCCGCGCTCAACCTAGCGCACGGCCCGAGCGCTGTCGTCTACCGCACGACGCGGGCAGGCGCGCCGAAGGCCTGGAGCGCCTCCGGAACGTCGCCGCCGAAGTTCTCGAGCAGCGCCAGCAGCCAGCGGTCGGTGACCGCGGTGCCGTTGAGCGTGTGGGGCGTCTCGAGGCGCCTGTCGTCGGCGCGGTAGCGGATGCCGAGCCGGCGAGCCTGGTAGTCGGTGGTGTTCGAGGTCGACGTGATCTCGCGGTAGCGCTGCTGCGACGGGAACCACGCCTCGATGTCGTACTTCTTCGCCGCGGGGTCGCCGAGATCGCCCGCGGCGACGTTGACGACGCGATAGGGGAGGCCGAGCGACTGGACCAGCTCCTCCTCGATCGCGAGGATCCGGTCGTGCTCCTCGCCCGAGCGCGCCGGCTCGCAGAAGACGAACAGCTCCACCTTGTTGAACTGGTGGACGCGGAACATGCCCCGCGTGTCCTTCCCGGCCGCGCCCGACTCACGGCGGAAGCACGTGGAGAAGGCCGAGTAGCGCAGCGGCACCTCGTCGAGGATCTCGCCCATGTGGAAGCCGGCGAGGGCGACCTCGGACGTGCCGGTGAGGTACAGGTCGTCGGCCTCGAGCGCGTAGATGTTCGACTTCTCCGTCGGGAAGAAGCCGGTGCCGTACATCGCCTCCTCGCGCACCAGCACGGGCGGCAGCAGCGGCGTGTGGCCGTGTGCGGCGGCCCGGTCGAGCGCCATCCGGTAGAGCGCCATCGCCACGAGCGCCGTGTCGCCCGCGAGGTAGCCGAACCGCGAGCCCGAGAGCCGGGCGCCCCGCTCCATCTCGAACCGGCCGACCTCGGTGTGCTCGGGCCCGTCCGGCGCCGGGTCGCCGAAGCGGCGGAGCTCCTCGGCGTCGTCGTCGGTGTCGCCGTCGGGCGCGGACGGGTCGGGCGGGTTCGGCACCACGGCGAGCGCCGCGTCGCGCTCCGCCTCCGCAGCCGCCAGCTGTTGCTCGAGCTCGCGCAGCTCGGCCTTCACGCGGTTCAGCTGCTCGAGCTGCTCGGGCGTCGGCTTGCCCTTCAGCTTCTGGTCGGCCCTGAGCGCGTCCACCCGTGGCACCAGCTCGCGCCAGCGCTCGTCGGCCACGAGCAGCGCGTCGAAGCGCTCGGCTGCCCCTTTTCGCGCAAGCGCCGCCCGGAAGGCTTCGGGCTCGGCGCGGGCCGCTCGGAGGTCGATCATGCGACGGAGTCTAGGTAGGCGTCGAGCACGAGCGCGACCCCTTCGTCGGCTGCCGATGGGCACACCCAGTCGGCGAGGGCCTTGACCCGCGGATGCGCGTTCTCGACCGCGACGCCGTACCCCGCCCATTCGATCAGCTCGACGTCGTTCTCGCCGTCGCCGAACGAGATCGTCTGCTCGCGGGTGAAGCCGAGGCGCTCGGAGAGGAACTGCAGCCCGGAGCCCTTCGTCACTCCGGCCGCCGCGAACTCGAGGAAGTGCGGCAGCGACTTGGAGATGTGCAGGCGCACGCCGAACCGCTCCTTCATCCTGAGCTCGAGCCCCTCGAGCGCGAGCGGGTCGCCGACGCAGACGAGCTTCGTCGGTGGCTCCGAGAGCCACTCGAGCACGTCGCCGACCGTGTTCACGTGGAGGTGCTGGAAGCTGGCGTAGCCGTGCGCCTCCGGCGTCTCGGTCGAGACGTAGAGCCGGTCGCCGACGTACACGTTCGGGCTGTAGCCCTCGGCCTGCACCGCGGCGATCGTCTCCCGCGCCAGCTCGAGCCCGATCGGCTCGTGGCGGAGCCAGACCCCGGACTCGTCGACGACGACGGCGCCCTGGTAGCAGACCAGCGCCTCGGGCAGCCCGAGCGGCTCGAGGAAGCGCTGCACGGACTGCACCATCCGGCCGGTGACGACGATCACGTGCAGCCCGGCGGCGTGCGTCCGGCGCAGCGTCGCGATCGTGCGAGGACGGAGCTCGCCGTCACGCCAGACGAGCGTCTGGTCGAAGTCGGTCGCGACGACGCGCAGGTCCCGCGGGAAGTTCGCCGGGAGCTCGATCAGCCGTTCGCGTTGCCGCCGGTCGCCTT
>CAYXXE010000055.1:0-12657 GCA_964468985.1 uncultured Gaiellales bacterium
TACGGCAAGGGCTTCACGTCGATCGGCTGCGCGCCGTGCACCAGGGCGATCCAGCCGGGCGAGGCGTCGCGCGACGGTCGCTGGTGGTGGGAGTCGGGCGCGCCGAAGGAGTGCGGCATCCACTGCTCGGTGGAGAGCGGCGGCCTCGAGCACGAGCTCAACACCCTGCTGGAGCAGCACAAGTGAGCATCGCCATCCGTGGCGAGGCCGCGGAGGTGCTGCGGGCGGAGGCGCAGGCGGTGCTGGCGATGATCGTCGAACCGGTCCGCCGCGTCGCGCTCGCCGACGTGATCGCCGCGGTGGACGACGGCGAGCTCGGCGACGCCGACGCGGCCGCTGCCGAGCAGCTGCTCGAGCTCGGCCTCGTGAACGGGCGGATCCGGGCGCTCTACGGCCCGGAGGCCGAAGCGGCGGTCGTCTCGCTGCTGCGGCGCCTGCCGCGCGGGCGGGCCGCGGCCGACTCGGCGCGCGAGGTGAGCGACGCGCTCGCGGCGCTCGAGGGGCGCACGGTCGAGGGGATCACGCTCCACGTCGTCAGCCCGGGCGAGTTCTCGGTCTCGATCGCCGCCGGCGGCCTCGAGCTGTCCGCGCGGCTCGGCCGGTCGGGCGTGCGGCTGTCGCCGGTCGAAGCGTAGGCGTGGCGAAGCGTCATTACATGGCCTGCCTCGACCTCGAGGGCCGCCGGGCCGTCGTGGTCGGTGGTGGCCCGATCGCGCTCGAGAAGACGCTCGGGCTGCTCGACGTCGGCGCGGCGGTCACGGTCGTCGCTCCCACGGTCGTGCCGGAGCTTCTGGAGCTCGACGTCGCCTGGCGCCGGGCCCGCTACCGCGCCCGCGACCTCGTCGGCGCGTTCCTCGTCATCTCGGCGACCGGCGACCGGGCCGTCGACGAGCGCGTGGCGCGCGACGCCGAGCGGCGGTCGATGCTCTGCAACGTCGCCGACGTCCCGGACCTGTGCAACTTCATCCTGCCGTCGATCTTCCGCCGCGACCCGATCGCCGTCGCCGTGTCGACGGGCGGCGCCTCCCCCGCGCTCGCGAAGCGCCTCCGCGACCGCATCGGCGAGCTGGTCGAGCCGCAGCACGCCGACCTGGCGCTGCGCCTTCAGGCCCTGCGGCCGTGGGCGAAGGAGCGCTACCCGACCTACCACGACCGGCGCGTGTTCTTCGAGCAGCTCGTCGACTCGGAGCTCTCGTGACCGTCCACCTCGTCGGTGCCGGCCCGGGCGATCCTGGCCTGATCACCGTGCGCGGCCTCGACCTGCTCCGGCAGGCCGACGCGGTCGTCTACGACGAGCTCGCCGCACCCGAGCTCCTGGACGAGGTGCCCGCCGACGCGCTGCAGATCTCGCGCGCGGGGATGCGCCAGCCGCAGATCGACGAGCTGCTCGTCTCGCTCGGGCGCACGTTCGAGACGGTCGTCCGCCTGAAGGGCGGCGATCCGTTCCTGTTCGGGCGCGGCCGCGAGGAGGTCGACGCGCTCGCCGCTGCCGGAGTCGACTACGAGGTCGTGCCGGGCGTCTCGGCCCTGACGGCCGTGCCCGCCGCGGCCGGCATCCCGCTCACCCACCGCGGGTTGTCGGCGCAGGTGACGGTGATCACCGCGCGCTCCGCCGCCGACGACGACCTCGACTTCGACTCGCTCGCGGCCGCGCCCGGCACGCTCGTGATCTTCATGGGCGTGGCGCGGCTCGGCGAGCTCGTGGAAGCGCTCGTCGCGGCGGGCAAGGACCCTGCGACGCCCGCGGCCGTGGTCAGCAGCGGCACCACCGATCGGGAACTGACGGTGGCGGGACGGCTGGACGAGATCGGCGAGCTGGCGGCGGGCCTGCCGTCACCGGCGCTCACGGTCATCGGGCCGACGGCGGCGTTCGCCGCGACGGTCACCGAGCCGATCTACGCTGCAGTGACGACGCGGCCGTCGTAGCGGCCCGGATGGGTCGCCTCGAAGTCGTCGATGAGGTCGGCGCGCGCGAGCGTCAGCGCGACGTCGTCGAGACCGTTCAGCAGCAGGTTCCGGTCGAACGCGTCGAAGTCGAATGCGACCTCGACCCCACCCGGGTGGGTGATCCGTTGCGACTCGAGATCGACCGCCAGACGGGAATCCGCGGCGACGGCCTCCTTCAGAATGGCCAGATCGGCGTCGCCCAGGACGATCGGCGCCATGCCGGTCTTGATCGAGTTGCGGCGGAAGATGTCGCCGTACGACGGCGCGAGGATGACGCGGAAGCCGTAATCCTCGAGCGCCCACGGCGCGTGCTCGCGCGACGAGCCGCAGCCGAAGTTCGCGCCCGCGATGAGGATCGACGCGCCCTGCGCCTGCGGCTGATTCAGCTCGAACGCGGGGTCGCGCATCCAGTCGAAGAACAGGAACTCGCCGAAGCCCGACCGCTCGATCCGCTTCAGGAACTGCTTCGGGATGATCTGGTCGGTGTCGACGTTCTCGCGATCGAGGACGGCGGCGGTGCCGGAGACCTGCGTCAGCGGCCTCATGCCGGCAGCAGCTCCCGCACGTCGACGAAGTGGCCGGCGATCGCCGCGGCGGCGGCCATCTCGGGGGAGACGAGATGCGTGCGCGCGCCGGCGCCCTGCCGGCCCTCGAAGTTCCGGTTCGACGTGGAGGCGCACCGCTCGCCCGGCGCGGCGACGTCGTCGTTCATGCCCAGGCACATCGAGCAGCCGGCCCGGCGCCACTCGAACCCCGCGGCCGTGAACACGCGGTCGAGCCCCTCGGCCTCGGCCTGCAGGCGGATCTTGGCCGAGCCCGGCACCACGATCGCGGTGACCCGGCCGGCGACGCGCTTCCCCTCGACGACGCGCGCTGCGGCGCGGAGGTCCTCGAGACGGGCGTTGGTACACGAGCCGATGAAGACGCGGTCGAGCTCGATCTCCTGGATCGGCGTGCCCGGCTCGAGCCCCATGTAGACGAGCGCGCGCTCGGCGGCGGCGCGGGCCGACGCGTCGGCGAGGTCGGCGGGGTCCGGGACGACGCCGTTGATGTCGGTGACCATCGCAGGGTTCGTGCCCCACGTGACCTGCGGGAACACGTGGGCGAGATCGACCTCGACCACGCGGTCGAACGCGGCGCCGTCGTCGGTGCGCAGCTTGCGCCACTCGTCGAGAGCGGCCTCCCAGGCAGCCCATTTCGGGACGCCGGGGCGGCCCTCGAGATACGAGAAGGTCGTGTCGTCGGGCGCGATCAGGCCGGCGCGGGCGCCGCCCTCGATCGACATGTTGCAGATCGTCATCCGGCCCTCCATCGACAGCTCCTCGATCGCTGCGCCCCGGTACTCGATCACCTGGCCGGTGCCGCCGGCGACCCCGATCTGGCCGATCGTGGCGAGCACCATGTCCTTGGCGGTGACCCCCGGCGCACGGCTGCCGAGATAGCGGACCTCGAGGGTCTTCGAGCGGCCCTGCGGCAGGCACTGGGTCGCGAGCACATGCTCGACCTCGGACGTGCCGACGCCGAACGCGAGCGCGCCGAAGGCGCCGTGGGTGGAGGTGTGACTGTCGCCGCACACGATCGTCATGCCCGGCTGCGTCAACCCCAGCTCGGGGCCGATCACGTGCACGATGCCCTCCCGCCCGTTGCCGGTCGCGAGCAGCGGCACCCCGAAGTCCGCGCAGTTCGTCCGCAGCGCGTCGAGCTGGGCCTTCGCGAGCGGGTCGCGCACCGGGCCGTCGCGCGTCGGGACGTTGTGGTCCATCGTCGCCACCGTCAGGTCGGGGCGGCGCACCCGGCGACCGTTCAGGCGCAGGCTCTCGAACGCCTGCGGGCTCGTGACCTCGTGGACGAGATGCAGGTCGATGTAGAGCAGCGCCGGCTCGCCGTCACGCTCCTCGACGACGTGCGCGTCCCAGATCTTCTGTACGAGGGTCGAAGCGGTCATCGCTGGTGCTCGGCAGGGTAGCTGCCGACCACCCGCAGCTCCTTCGTCAACCTGCGGAGCCGGCGGAGTGCCTCGGCGATGTTGTCGTCGAGCGGATGGCCGTCGACGACCGCGTCGAAGCGGTAGCGCCACGGCGAGTCGGGCAGCGGCCGCGAGACGAGCTGCACCAGGTTCACGTCGAGCTCGGAGATGGGGCCGAGCGCCCGGTAGAGCGCTCCCGGGGCATGGTCGGTGCAGAAGGTGAGTGCCGAGCGCCAGGGACGGCCGTCGCGCACGAGCTCGGTGAAGGGCTTCACGGCGACGAACCGCGTCGAGGCGTCGTCACGGTCGCCCGCCCGGGCCACCAGCACCTCGAGCCCGTAGAGCGCCCCCGCGTGGCGGCTCGCGATCGCAGCCTCGACGCCGCCCTCCCGCTCGGAGACCTCGCGGGCGGCATCGGCCGTCGTCGCCGAGGCGACCCGGCGCGTGATGCCGAGCTCCCGCAGCAGCTGCCGGCACTGGGCGAACGCCTCGGGATGGGTCCGCACGACGCGGACGTCCTCGAGCACCGTTCCGGGGCGCGCGAGCAGGCAGTGCTCGACCGGGATCACGGTCTCGGCGACGATCGAGAGCGACGAGCGGTAGAGCAGGTCGTGGGTCTCGGCGACCGGCCCCGAGAGCGAGCTCTCGATCGGCAGCACGCCGACGGTCAGGTCCCAGGCGGTCGTCCCGTCGATGACGGCCGCAAACGACGGCATCGCCCGGCGCTCGCCCACGGGCACGAGGCGCTCGCAGGCGACGGAGCTGTGCGACCCGGGCGGGCCGGGGTAGCCGGCGACGATCTCCGTCATGCCAGGGCCGCCAGAACGTGGTCGGTGACCTGGGTGGTCGTGTGCGTCCCGCCGAGATCCGGGGTCGGGACGGCCGCGAGAGCCGCGTCCACCGCCTCGTCGACGGCGTCGGCAAGCGCTCCGTCGTCGAACGAGTGGCGCAGCATCATCGCGACCGAGCGCAGCATCGCCGCCGGGTTCGCGATCCCCTTGCCGGCGATGTCCGGCGCCGAGCCGTGCACGGGCTCGTACACGCCCGGGCCGCTGCCGTCGCCGAGGCTGGCCGAGGCGGCGATGCCGAGACCGCCGGCGACGCCCGCCGCGACGTCCGAGAGGATGTCGCCGAAGGTGTTCTCCATCACCAGCACGTCGAACGTCTCCGCGTGGGTGACGAGACGCATCGCGGTGCTGTCGGCGAGCGCGTGGGTCAACTCGACGTCGGGATAGTCGGCGGCCAGCCCGCCGACGACCCGGCGCCACATGCGGGACGTCGAGATGACGTTCGCCTTGTCGACCGAGACGAGGCGGCCGCTGCGCCCGCGCGCGAGCTCGAAGGCGCGCCGCGCCACCCGCTCCACCTGGTCGGGGCGGTACTCGAGCGTGTCGAACACCGTCCCGTCGTCGCGCACGCCGGAGGCGCCGTAGTAGAGGCCCCCGAGCAGTTCGCGGACGATCAGCAGGTCGACGTTCCCGTAGCGGGCCGGCCGGAGGTTGGCGTACACGTTCAGCTCGGAGCGGAGCCCGATCAACCCCTCCTCCGGGCGGCGCGCGCCGCCGTCCCACTTCGGCCCGCCGACCGCTCCGAGGAGGACGGCGTCCGCCGCGCGGGCGGCCGCGAGCGTCTCGGCCGGGAGCGGGTCGCCGGCGGCGTCGATGCCGGCGCCGCCGAACAGATGCCGCTCGACGCGGATCCCGGGCGCGACCTGCGCGAGCAGGCGCTCGGCCTCGGCGACGACCTCCGGCCCGACCCCGTCACCCGGTAGGGCCGCGACGATCCCGGTCGGCGGCGTCAAGCGAGCTCGTTCCGGGTGAGCTCGAGAATCAGCTCGTGGAGCCTGCGCACGCCTGTCTCGCTGAGCGGGCCGCTGTTCGACCGGAGCAGATGCTGCAGGAGCCACTCCTCGCGCTCGGGCGACCGCAGCGGCTGCGCGTGCTCGCGCTTGTGCGACCACAGCTCGGCGACGATCCGCAACCGGCGGTTCACGAGCTCGACGAGCTCGACGTCGGCGGCAGTGATCTGCTCGCGCAGCCCCTCGACCAGCGAATCGGAGGTCTCGGTGCTCAAACCTGGACCCCGAGCTCGGCGAGCAGTGCGTCCACGTCGGGGTCGATCTCGACCGGCCGGTAGAGATGGTCGACCGGATGCGGCGTCTTCAGCCCGGTGCCGGTGACCAGCAGCACGACACGATCGTCGCGCCCGACGGTGCCGGCCTCGATCGCGGTGCGCAGCGCGCCGAGCGCGACACCTGCCGCCGTCTCGCCGAAGACGCCGGTCGTCGACGCGAGCAGCTCCATGTTCTCGCCCACCTCGACCTCGGGGACGCTGTAGATGCCGCCGCCCGAGAGCCGCGCGCGCGTGACCGCGAGATCGCCGTCGGCCGGGTTGCCGATCGCGAGCGACTGCACGATCGTGGCGGGCCGCACCGGCGTCACCTGGACGCCGTCCGCGAAGGCGGCTGCCACCGGCGCGCAGCCCGCGGCCTGGCCGCCGATCAGCCGCGGCAGCTCCCCACCGGTCAGGCCGAGCGTCCGCAGCTGGTCGAAGCCCGCCCAGACCTTGGTGAACAGCGAGCCCGAGGCGACGGGCGCGACGACCACGTCGGGGACCTGCCAGCCGAGCTGCTCGGCCACCTCGAACGCCAGCGTCTTCGAGCCCTCGGCGTAGTAGGCGCGGAGGTTGTTGTTGACGAACCCCCAGTCGACCTCGCCGTCGAGCTCGCTGGCAAGGCGGCTGCAGTCGTCGTAGCTGCCGCGGACCGTGTAGATGCGAGGCCCGTACACCGCCGCGGCGGCGAGCTTCTCGCGCTCGACGGTGATCGCCGAGAAGATGACCGCGTCGAGCCCCTCGGCTGCAGCGCGCGCAGCGACGGCGCTCGCGAGGTTGCCGGTCGACGAGCAGGCCAGGGTGGCGAGGCCGAGCTCCACCGCCTTGGCGGCCGCGACGGCCACGACCCGATCCTTGAAGGAGTGCGTCGGGTTCGCGAGGTCGAGCTTCAGCTGCAGGCTGCGCAGGCCGAGCTCGCGCGCGAGGCGCGGCGCGCCGACGAGCGGCGTGAAGCCCGGCGACAGCGGGTCGTCGTGGTTGACGGCCGGCAGGAGCGCCGCGTAGCGCCAGAGGCTGCGCGGCCCGGCCGCGATCGACTCGCGCGTCACGGTCGAGCGCAGCACGTCCCAGTCGTAGACCGGCTCGAGCGGCCCGAAGCAGCGCGCGCAGATGCCGACCGCAACCGGCTCGTACTGCGTCTCGCAGATGCGACAACGGATCGATTCGACAGTCACAGGCGCTCCAGATAAAACTTTACCTTATGAAGTTTCGCAAGCTCGAGTTCCGCCGCGTCGGCTCGCTGCCCCCGTACGTCTTCGCGCAGGTCAACGACCTGAAGCGCGAGCTCCGCGCCGCCGGGCGTGACGTGATCGACCTCGGCTTCGGCAACCCCGACATCCCGTCGCCGCCGGTTGCGGTCGAGAAGCTCCGCGAGGCCGCGCTCCGGCCGGTGAACCACCGCTACTCGGTGAGCCGCGGCCTGCCGCAGCTGCGCCTGGCCCTGAGCGAGCTCTACGACCGCCGTTTCGGCGTCACGCTCGACCCCGACACGCAGGTCGTGGCGACGATCGGCGCCAAGGAGGCGCTCTCGCATCTGATGTGGGTGCTGGTCGAGCCGGGCGACGCCGCGATCGTGCCTTCGCCGAGCTATCCGATCCACCTGTTCGCGCCGGTCTTCGCCGGTGCGACCACCGTCGAGGCCGAGCTGACCCCGTCCTTCGTCGACGCGGTCGTCGACGCCTGGGAGCGCACGCTGCCGAAGCCGCGCGTCGCGATCCTCTCGTTTCCCCACAACCCGACGACGGCGATCGCGAGCCGCGAGGAGCTGCAGCGCCTCGTCGACTTCGCGCTCGAGCGCGACGTGCTGCTGGTGCACGACTTCGCCTACGCCGACATCGCCTTCGACGGCTACCGGCCGCCGTCGCTGCTCGAGATCCCGGGCGCGCTCGACTGCAGCGTCGAGCTGTACAGCCTCACCAAGTCGTTCTCGATGGCGGGCTGGCGCGTGGGCTTCGTCGCCGGCCGCGCCGACGTGGTCGCCGCGCTCGCCAAGCTCAAGTCGTATCTCGACTACGGCACCTTCCAGCCGATCCAGATCGCGTCGATCGTCGCGATGCGCGAGGCTCCCGACTATCCCGACGAGGTGACCGGGATCTACCGCGGCCGCCGCGACGTGCTCTGCGCCGGCCTCGCCCGCGCCGGCTGGCCGGTCGACCCGCCGCAGGCGACGATGTTCGTCTGGGCGCCGGTGCCGGAGCGGTTCCGGGCGGCCGGCTCGCTCGAGTTCGCCTTCGAGCTCGCCCGCAATGCCGACGTCGCGGTGAGCCCCGGCATCGGCTTCGGCAAGCACGGCGAGGGGTTCGTCCGCTTCGCGCTCGTCGAGAACGAGCAGCGGATCGGCCAGGCGGTACGCAACATCCGCCGCTTCCTGGAGAGCTGAGAGGCTCACGGTCTCACGGCTTCGTGACCGCTCCCTGCGAAGCCGAGCTGACGAGCGCGGCGTACTTCGCGAGCGCCCCGCGCGTGTAGCGCGGTGCCGGCGCGCGCCACTCGAGCTGGCGCCGGTCGAGCTCGTCCGCGTCGATCTCGACATTCAGCTCGCGTGAGTCGATGTCGATCGTGACGATGTCGCCGTCACGGACGGCCGCGAGCGGGCCGCCGCGGAACGCCTCGGGCGAGATGTGGCCGACCATCAGCCCGTGCGTCGCGCCCGAGAAGCGGCCGTCGGTGATGAGCGCGATGTCGTCGCCGAGCCCCTCGCCGACGAGTGCCGCCGTCACGTGCAGCATCTCGCGCATGCCCGGGCCGCCGGCGGGGCCTTCGTAGCGGATCACGACCACGTCGCCGGCCTCGATCGTGCGGGCCTTGACGGCCGCGAAGCACGCCTCCTCGGAGTCGAAGACGCGGGCCGGGCCGCTGAAGTGCGTGCGCTCGTGCCCCGCCAGCTTCACGACGCAGCCGTCGGGCGACAGGTTCCCGCGCAGGATCGCCAGGCCGCCGCGCTCCTTCAGCGGCGCGCCGCTCAGGACGACGTCCTGGCCGTCGGCCTCGACCGCGGCATCGCCGACCGCGGCGAGGGTCGAGCCGGCGACGCTCCAGGCGCTGCCGTCGACGAGCTCGCGGCGGACGAGCTCCCGCAGGAGCAGCGGCATGCCGCCCGCGTCGTGCAGGTCCTTGGCGACGTAGCGGCCGCCCGGCTTGAGGTCGGCGATCACCGGCGTCCGCTCCGAGATCGCGTCGAACTCCTCGAGCGGGAGCTCGATCCCCAGCTCGTCGGCGATTGCCACGAGGTGGAGCACGGCATTCGTCGAGCCGCCGGTGGCGGCGACGGCCGCGATCGCATTCTGGAATGCGGTGCGGGTGAGCAGCGAGGACGGCAGGCGGTTCTCGCGCACCAGCTGCATCACGAGCGCCCCCGTGTCGTAGGCGGCCTGCCCCTTGCCCGGGTTGGTGGCCGGGATGCCGCTCTCGACGGGTGGGCTGAGCCCCAGGAAGTCGAGGGCGATCGCCATCGTGTTGGCCGTGAACTGGCCGCCGCAGGCGCCCGCGCCGGGGCAGGCGGCCCCTTCGAGCTCGTGCAGCGTCGCCCCGTCCATCGTGCCGGCCGCGTGGGCGCCGACACCCTCGAAGACGTCCTGGATCGTCACGTCACGCCCGCGGAAGCGGCCGGGCGCGATCGAGCCGCCGTAGAGGACGAGGCCGGGGATGTCGAGCCGTGCGAGCGCCATCGCCGCGGCGGGAATCGTCTTGTCGCAGCCGACGACGCACACCAGGCCGTCGAAGAGGTGGCCGCGGGCGACGAGCTCGATCGAGTCGGCGATCACCTCGCGGGAGATGAGCGAGGACCGCATCCCCTCGGTGCCCATCGAGACGCCGTCCGAGACCGAGATCGTGTTGAACTCCATCGGCGTCCCACCCGCGGCCCGGATCCCCTCCTTCACCTTCGCGGCGAGGATGCGGTGGTTCCAGTTGCACGGCATCGTCTCGATCCACGTCGTCGCCACGCCGACGATCGGCCGGGCGAGGGCATCGTCGTCGAACCCGATCGCCTTCAGCATCGCGCGGGCAGGCGCGCGGTCGGGGCCGTCGGTGAGCGCGGCGCTCTTGCGCTTGGCCGGGTCGGACGGCCGGTCGTATGGATTGCTCATCTGGCGATCGTCTCCCTCGTTGTCACGCCCGCGGCGGCCGCCGCGAGCACGCTGACTGTTGCCTCACCGGCGAACCGCTCGGCGAGAAGCTCGGCGACCCGCTCCGCGTCGGCACGGTCGACCCAGGCGATGGCGGTCGGCCCGGAGCCGGACAACGTCACGGCGCGCACGCCCGGCGGCGGCGCCGCCTCGAGCGCCGCGAAGGTGAATGCGTCGGCCGACCGGAACGGCTGATGGAGGACGTCGCCGGCCGAGGCCACGAAGAGGTCTGCATCGCCGGCAGCGACGGCCGCGCCGAGCAGCGCGCCGCGACCGGCGGCGACGGCGGCCGTCGCGTGCGAGACGGTGGCGGGCAGCCGCCCGCGCGAGTCGGCGGTGCGCCCGCGGGTCGACGGGATCACGGCGACGGCCTCGAGGGGCGCCGCGTCCGCGAGCCGGCGCACGTGCCTGCCGGTGGCGTCGCTCCAGGTGAGGCAGACGCCCCCGGCGAAGGCGGCGGCGAGGTTGTCGGCGTGGCCGTCGAGCGCCACCGCCTCGGCGGGCAGCTCGAACGGGCGGAACTCCACCCCCGTGACGGCGCATCCGGCCGCGTAGCCGGCGGCGATCGCGGCGGCGCTCGAGCCCAGCCCGCGCTCGAGCGGGATCCGGTTGACGAGCCGGAACCGGTAGCCGGCGGGGTCGGCGACGAGCGCGAAGGCGCGTAGCGCCAGGTTCGAGGCATCGGTCGCGAGCTCGCCCGCTCCCTCGCCCTCGACCTCGACGCCGAACTCGCCGGGCGTCACCTCCAGCTCGTTCCAGAGGTCGAGCGCCAGCGCGAAGCAGTCGAAGCCGGAGCCGAGGTTGGCACTGGTCGCAGGGGCCGTCACGGCGAAGGTCGTCACTGCGGAGCCTCCAAACCCAGGGCCTCCAGGATCGCGTCGATCCGCGCCGGCACCGTCGCCGACGCGGGCACGAGCTGCTCGACGGCGGCGATGTCCTTCAGGCCGCTGCCGGTGAGCACGCAGACGACGGTCGCGCCCGCGCGTGGCAGCCGTGCGCGCAGCGCGGCCAGGCCGGCGGCGCTCGAGGGCTCGCAGAAGACGCCTTCGAGCCGGGCGAGGTCGCGCCACGCGGCGACGATCTGCTCGTCGGAGATGGTGACGACCTCGGCCCCCGATGCCTCGACGTCCGCGATGTGCACCGGCTCGCCGATGCGGATCGCCGAGGCGAGCGTGGTCGGCCGCTGGTCGGACTCGCCCGCGACGAGGTGCACGCGTACGTCCTCGACGGCGAAGCCGGAGCTGTAGGCGACGGTGTTGCCGCCGCCGCCGTAGGGCAGGGCGACCACGTCGGGGGCGGCTCCGAGCTGCTCGACGAGCTCGTAGGCCGCGGTTCGCTGGCCGGCGATGCGGTCGGTGTTGTAGCCCGAGTTGACGACGATGTAGCCGTACTCGACGGCCTCGTGGGCCAGGCGGAGCGTGTCGTCGAAGCTCCCGTCGACCGGGACCACGTCGGCGCCGACGATGCGCGCCTGCGCGAGCTTGGGGCCGGCGACAGCGCCCGCCGGGTGCAGGACGAGCGTCCGCAGGCCGGCGCGCGCGGCGTAGGCCGCGGCCGAAGCGGCGGTGTTGCCGGTGGAGGCGCAGACGACCGCCTTCGCGCCGCGCTCGGCGGCGCAGGCCATCGCGACGACCATGCCGCGGTCCTTGAAGCTGCCGGTCGGGTTCGTCCCCTCGAGCTTCAGGAAGACGTGCGCGCCGAGCTCGGCCGAGAGCCGGGGCGCCGGGATCAGCGGCGTCCCGCCCTCGCCCAGCGTCAGCTCGGGCGTGGCGTCCGTGACCGGGAGCCGGTCGCGCCAGCGCTCGATCAGGCCCACTGCAGCTCCGCGACGCCGCGCTCCGAGATCACCGGCAGAGCGACGGGGCGCTCCTTCGTGCCGGCGAGGGAGGCGATGTCGGCGAGCGCCGCCCACATCGAGCCCGACGGGCCCTCGTGCGTCACGACATGCAGGCTCGCGTCGGCGCCGTTGCCGTGCTGCACGATGCGCGCGACCGACAGCTCGTGGCGGGCGAGCGTCTCGGCCACCTGCGCGAGCACGCCGGGCCGGTCGACGACGTGCAGCCGGAGGTAGAAGGGGCACTGCAGGTCACCGGGCGGCAGCTTCTCGAGCGTCCGCCAGCAGGGGTCGTTCTGCAGGAAGCCGGTGCCCATCGTCCCGATCACCGAGACCATGTCGGCGACGACCGCGGACGCGGTCTCGATGCCGCCCGCACCCGGGCCCTCGAGCGTGATCTCGCGGATCGCGTCGCCCTGCAGCATCACCGCGTTGAAGGCGCCCTCGACCGAGGCGAGCGGATGATGGCGGTCGACGAAGGCGGGATGGACGCGCACGTCGAGCCGGCCGTCGACGAGGTTCGCGCTGCCGACCAGCCTGACGACCATGTCCAGCTCCTTCGCCGCCCGGATGTCCTCCTCGGTGATCGCCTCGATCCCCTCGCGTGCGACATCGGCGAGCTCGACGCGCGAATGGAACGCGACCGTGGCGAGGATCGCCATCTTCGCGGC
>CAYXXE010000056.1:0-12617 GCA_964468985.1 uncultured Gaiellales bacterium
TGATGGGCAGCGGCTCCGGCCCGATCGGCCGCGGCAATCGCATCGACCGGCGGTTCACGCACGACGCCGCGACCGCGGCCCGCGCCGAGCTCGGCCTGCGGCGGCTGCTGCCGGGCCTCGCGACGGCGCGCGTCGAGCGCGCCTGGGGCGGCCCGATCGACGTCTCGGCCGACCACCTGCCGTTCGTCGGCACGGTGCCCGGCACGGTGCCCGGCACGGCAACCGGCACGAGGATCCACTACGCGGCGGGCTACTCCGGCAACGGCGTCGGGCCGTCGTGGCTCGCCGGCCAGGCCCTCGGCTCGCTCGTCACCCGCACCGACGACGAGTTCGCGCGGCTGCCGCTGGTGCACCGGCCGGGCGCGCGCGTCCCGCCCGAGCCGCTCCGCTTCCTCGGCGGCGCCGCGATCCGCAAGGCGATCCTCGCCTGCGAGGAGGCCGAGGAAGCAGGCCTCCGCGCACCGCTCGTGGGCCGAGCGGTGGGGTCGATCCCACGCCTGCTCGGACTGGGCCTCGGCACCCGCTGACCGCCGCGGAAAAGCGCTGCTCAGCCCAACTTCCGGTCTCTGATACCTCTCAGAGACCGCTCGGAGATGTGTCTGAGACGTATCTGAGACGAACCTGAGAACTTTTCCACAGCGGCCTCCCGCGGGGACACGTCCGAACCCGGTGGCTAGCGCTCGTCGATGCCGTGCGGCCAGCCGTAGTCGGCCAGCTTGTCGAGGAACGGCTGCGCCGGGAAGGCTTCCGGGCCGAGCACGCCGACGCCGCCCCACGCGCCTTCGGCGAGCAGCTCGAGCGCGACGATCGGGTTGAGGGCCGTCTGCAGGACGACAGCCTGCGAGCCGTACTCGCGCATCGCGCGCTCGTTGTCGACGACGTGGTAGAGGTACGTGCGCCGCGGCCGCCCGTCCTTGCCGGTGCCCGTGACGTACGTCCCGGCGCACGTGCGGCCCGTCATGCGGTCGCCGAGCAGCGCCGGGTTCGGCAGCGCCGCGGCCACCACGTCGCGCGGCGACACCTGCTGCCCGCGAACGTCGAGGGGCACCGTCGAGTCGAGGCCCAGCTTGTGCAGCGTCCGCAGCACGTCGATGAACTCCTGCCCGAGCCCGTACTTGAAGGTGACGCGGCGGCAGTCGACCCAGCGTGGGACGAGCACCACCTCCTCGTGCTCGACGTTGACGCACTCGATCGCGCCGATCCCCTCGGGGAACTCGAACACCTCCGGCTCGGAGAACGGCTCGGTGGTGAAGAACCCGCGGTCGCGCTCCCAGATCAGCGGCGGGTTGAGACACTCCTCGATCGTCGTCCAGATCGAGAACGTCGGGGCGAACTCGTAGCCCTCCACCACCAGGTCGGCGCCGTCGCGGATGCCGACCTCGTCGATCTCCGAGAACAGCTCGTCGGCGGCGTGCCGGGCGAAGACGTCCGAGAGCCCCGGCTCGATGCCGATCCCGACGAGCGCCAGGAGGCCCGCCTGCTCCCACTCCGCCGCGACGGCGAACTGGGCGTCGCCGAGCAGGACGCCCGGCAGCTCGTACGGCCGCTCGGGGTGGCGCTCGGAGAGCGTCATCGCCATGTCGAGGTACGTGCAGCGCGCGTCGAACGCCGCCTGGAAGATCGGCGGGTTGAAGCGCGGGTCGCACGCGTTGAGGATCGCGTCGACCTGCTCGGCGCGCGCGAGCGCCGCGATCGCGCCGGCGTCGGACGCGTCGAGGCGGGCCGCCGCGAACCGCCCGTCGTCGAGCCCCGCGACGACCTGCTCGGCCCGCGCGAGATCGACGTCGCCGAGCACCATGCGCTCGAGGAACGGCCGCGTGCGCGCGACGGCCGCAGCTGCGCCGCCGACACCGCCGGCTCCGACGACGAGAACCTTCATGCGGAGGCCTTGCTCACCGGCCGCATCCTACGCGGCCGGTGAAGCGAAGACCGGCTAGACCGCGTTCGCGACGGTCGTCAGAACGCCCGCCACGCTGGTGCCCGTAAGCGACAGCGCCACGACCGAGACCACCGAGATGAGCGAGACGATCAGCGCGTACTCGATCAGCCCCTGCCCCGCCTCGTTGGCCACGGCATCGGCCAGATGCGCCCACATATTGCGAATCCGCTGCATCGCTTGCCTTTCACTCGACTCCTGAACACCCCTATCCGGCGCATTGAGGCAGACCGGGGCGGGTTCGTCGCTGTCGAGAACGGTGGGGCGACCTAGACGTTCGGGGGGCGTAGCACGTCCGACAACTCCGCCTCCGGGACGCGCAAACCGCGCAGAATCGCCCAGCCGAGCGCCACCGCGGGCGCCACCACCCCCACCGCGATCGGCACGATCTGGTGGTAGCTCTGGGCCGGCACCCCCCAGAGCGCGAACGGGACGATCCAGATGCGCCGCAGCGTCGGGGCGACGAGCGCGAGCGGCACCAGCAGCACCTCGAAGTAGTGGTTCCACACGATCGGCGACAGCGCGAGCGACGCGCCGAGCACCAGGGTGAACGAGACGAAGCCGCCGCGCGCGTCCGGGCGCCGCAGGCCGACGACCACCGCGGCGACGAGCAGCACCCCCGACGCACCCTCGGCGAGCAGGTGCGCCCAGTGCGCGTCGAGGCCGGCGGCCAGCCCGAAGGACGACAGCGAGAAGCTCTCACGCTCCTCGCCGGTCGCGAGCAGCGACAGGATGCGGTGGTACGCGGTGAAGCTCGCGAACCCGATCGGCGCCCAGGCGACGAGCGTGACGGCGGCCGCCACCGCCGAGCCGAGCACGGCCGCGCGCCAGCGCCGCGTGACGAGCAGCCACACCACGAGCGGCGCGAGGAACAGCTTCGAGACGACGATCGCCGCGAAAGCCAGGCCGGCCGGCCGGGTGCGGTCGCGGTAGCGCCAGAGCACGGCGACGAGCAGGGCCAGCACCGGGCTGAACGTCCCGAGCCGGATGCCGAGCGCGACGGGCAACAGCAGGAAGGCGATCGAGTAGAGCCGCCGGTCGCGGATCCGCAGGAGCCGCAGCGTGGCGGCGATGCAGGCCGCGAGCAGGCAGCCGAAGATCACCGCGCCCACCTTCACCGGCAACAGCGCGAACGGCACGAAGAGCGCGGCCATCGGCGCCGGGTAGACGAAGCTGTGCTGCTTGCGGAGCACCGCGGCATTCGCCGGCGGGTAGGGCGAGCGCCCGTGGAGGTACGCGTGGCCGGCAGTGCGGAAGATCTTGTAGTCGTAGGCGTAGCCGTGGTGGAAGGGCGCCAGGACGAGCAGCAGCAGCAGCACCGGGACGACGTAGAGCCCGCCGTAGACCACCGTCTTCCGCAACGCGAGCCACAGCGTGGGCGCGCTCATGACGGGCGCGCTCACGAGCCGCCCCGCCGCACGAAGAGGGCGGCGTGCGCGTCGCGCCGCAGCAGTACGAACCGCGGATCGCGCGCGAGCCGGCGCTCGGCCGTGCCGTGGCGCTCGACGAGCACGACCCGGGCGCGGTCGACGTCGGCGTCACCGGCGGCCTTGCCGCCGATCCAGTCGAGGTAGACCGACTGGTCGTGGTGCGAGAACGCGTCGATCGGGTTGCCGATCACGATCCGCCCACCGGCCAGGGCCACCTGCTCGGCGAGCAGATCCTGGCCGAGCACGGGTGTCCCGGCCGCTTCTCGGATCGTGAGCGCGAGCAGGCCGGCCGAGGCCCCGCTCGAGGCCGGCCCCTTCGCCAGGCCGATCGCCGCGATCGCGAGCCCCGCGAGCGTCGCCGCGACGGCGAGGCGCGTCTGGGTGGCCCGGGCGCGCGGCAGGCCGACCGCTGCCGCCGGCACCGCAGCCAGCAGCAGCCACACACCGCTGCGCTGGGCGTGCACCGCGACGGCCGCGAGCGCGGCGAGTGCCACCAGCTCCCAGGTGCGCGGACGCGCCCGCAGCGCCAGCGCGAGCAGGACGAGACCGGCGGCGGCGAGCAGGATGTCGAACGGCTTCGTCAACGACAGGGGCGCCCACAGCCCGACGCCGCGCTGCGCCGCGACGTTCTTCAGCACGCCCTCGTAGTAGCGCGGCGTGCGCTCGAGGGCCGGTGTCACGCAGCAGGCGAGCGCGCCCGCGACCGCGAGCACCGCCGCCTCGCCGAGCGACCGGCGCGCCCGCTCGAACACCAGGTGGATCCCGAACACGGCGAGCCCCACCAGCACTGCCCCGTGCAGATTGCTCCAGAGCGCGAGGAGCGGCAGCGCGAGCCACAGGCGCCGGCTCGGCCGGCGCGTCTCGGCGCGCAACAGGCCGAGCAGCACGGGGAAGAGGGCGAGCGAGAACAGCTGCACGCGGATGATCGCGAGCGCCGGGAAGGCGCCGACGACTGCGATCAGCACCGCCAGCGCGATCCCTGCGTCGCGCGCACCGGCGAGCGCCGCGTCGCGCGCGATGACGGCGAGGGCCACCGCGACCGCGACGAGCTGCGCCAGCAGCAGGCCGCGCGGCCCGAGCGCGAGCACGCCGTGGAAGACGAGCTCGCCGAGCGCCGGCACGTTCGGCCAGGAGCCCGTCGGGTCGGAGGCGTACGGCACGCCGTGCGGGATGCGGCCGTCGCGGACGATCGCCGCCCCGAGCGCGCCGAGCCAGCGTGCGTCGGCGCCGACGAGCGAGAAGACGGCCGCGAATCCGATCGAGAGCCCGACCGCCGCACGGGTGGCCGGGCCGACTCCCGGGGTCACCGCCGCCGGGCTCCGCCGACCGACGGCGCTGGCATAACGACCACGTCGTGCCCGACCAGGAGACCCTCGACAGACGCGTGCCGCGCGGCGAGCTGCTCACGCCCCGCGCGGCGGCCGTGGCGGGGGTTGCGGGCGCGGCGCTCGCGGGCGCGAGCTTCGCCGTCTACGGCGCGACGGCCCATGCGCTGGTCGGAGCGATCCTCGGCCCGGTGCTGGCGGTGTTGTCTGCGATCGATCTCCGGCACAGGCTTCTGCCGAACATCATCGTCGGGCCGGCGGCTGTCGTGATCGGGCTCGTCGTCGCCCTCGGCGAGCCGCATCACCTGCGCGCCCATCTGGCGGCGGCTTTCGTGGCGGGCGGCATTCTCTTCGTGGTCTCGCTGGTCAACCCGGCCGGGATGGGGATGGGCGATGCGAAGCTCGTCTTCCTGATCGGGATCGCGCTCGGCAGCCGCACGATCGCCGCGATGTTCGACACGGCGGTCGCGCTCGTCGCCGTGGCGCTGTACCTCGTCGCGACGCGCGGCCGGCGTGGGCTCAAGACAACGATCCCGTTCGGGCCGCTGCTCGCCCTCGGGGCGCTCGTCGGGTACTTCACGGGCTGAGGAGGTTCGGAATGGCCACCGCTCAAGTCGCAACGACAACTGCCGATGGGAGCTTGAGATGCTGATGACCTATCTCTTCGTCGCGCTCGTCCTCGCCGGGAGCACCGTCCTGGCGACCTGGGCGTACAAGCAGGCGGCGCACCGCCGCCCGACCGGCCTGAGGGCCGCGGTGGCCCACGTCGGGCTGGCTTACATCCTCGTCCGGCTCGTGCCGCCGGCGGTGCGGCTCTCGACCGCGACCTTCCCGCATGCGCTGGCGGTGATCTTCGGCCTGGCGGTGATCACGATCCCGGCGGTGACGTATCTCCTGCTGAGCTGGATCTGGCTGATCGTCTGCCTCCGCGACCACCTGCCGTCGAAGCCGCAGAGCGGCCACCCCGCCCTCACCGACACCCGGTAGGCGAGAGGTCGACAGGCGCCCCCGGCCCGTCGAGGTCGGGGGCGCCGTTCGTCTGCTCTTTGCCCGGCCCGAAGGCTCAGACGGAGGTGCCGCCGGACGAGCCGCCGGACGGCATCGCGAGCTCGACGCCCTCCTCCTGCGAACGGAGGTAGCCGAAGGCGACGACCACGATCGACAGCAGCAGGCCGACCCAGGCGGGCCAGTGGCGTGCCGTGCCGTGCGTCAGGAACGTGATGACCGTGAACACGAACAGCAGGACCGTGAGCCCGAACGACACGAGCCCCGGCGAGAGCGAGCCGACCGGGATCTTCATGTCGAGCACGCGCGAGATCTCCCACGCGATCAGGACGAGGACGGTCAGCGCCGCGACGTCGCCGAAACCGTGCCATTCGGTGTACCCGAACGTGCCGATTCCGAGCGAGACCTGCTGCCAGTCGAAGAACGAGAAGATGAGGTAGAGGACCGCTGCGACGAACACCACCTGGGTGTTCTTCGACAGCTTGTTGAACGCGTCCATGCGAGTCCTTTCAAGGCGTTGTTCCGGCTTCCCGAGCCATGCCGGCAATGACAGAGTTACGACTTCGAGCCTCGGGTTCCTCTCGGCAGGTCACACAGCCTTGCACTGATTGTCACCCAGTGCTCGGATCTGCGCGTCGGCGAGGCGCTGGGCTGCCTGGTCGAACGGCCCCGGCGCCGGGCCTTGCCACATCACGTCCGGTGTCACCCCCGGCCCCTCGATCGTGGCCCGGTAGCGCAGCCCACGCCCCACCGGGTTCGCCCCGTGCGGATAGAAGCCGTAACAGAAGGCCCCTGTCGCCCGATGGGTCAGGAAGCTGTTCTCGCGGCGCCAGCCCGGCCCGTACGCCGAGTCGAACGTGTCGAGGTACACGTTCCGCCCGTACGAGTCGAGCGGCGAGCCGGTCGAGGTCGACCGGAACCCGTAGACGCTCGAGCCGCTGTACATGAACGTCCCGAACAGGTGGTCGAAGTGCCGGTAGGCCCAGTTCGTCTCGATCGCGAGCACCGGCAGCGCCCCGGTCCAGTGCGAGAGCCGCAGCTCCCACACCGCCTGCGCGGCGGTGGGGCGCCGGCCGAAGTCGGGCAGCTCGCGCTGCCAGGCCTGCAGCGCCCAGTACGAGCCGTCGGGGGCGGTGCAGGCGGTCACCTTCCAGGCGAGCGCGGGCCCCGTGTAGGCGCCGCACGCATGCCCGAAGGTCTTCCAGTAGTCGCGGTGGTACTTGCCCCAGCCGCCCGCGTAGTCGACGTGCAGCGAAACCTGGACCCGGCTCTGGGTCGGCGCCAGCGCGTTCACCGCGCCCCACGCCAGGACATGCTTGACCACGCCGCCCGCCCGGTAGGTGATCAGCGCCTCGCCCTTGCGGTTCACGGCGAGCGTCACGTGGGTGGCGTTCCGGTCGATCAACTGCGACGCGGCGGCAGGCCCGGCGCCGAGGATCGCGACGAGTGCCGCAACCGAGGCCAGGACCCACACCGACCGCACAGAAAGGAACCGCATATCCCGGTCATCGACAGCCGCGCGTACGCGGCGGAGTCTCGAACGAGTGAATCCGGGGCTACGCGACGTGCTGGACGTCTTCGACGTGCTCGACGTTCTCGACGACCAGCTCGCGCTCCCACTGGCCGTTGACCAGGCGCTTCTGCACCCGGTACGTGGTGAGGGCGTGCGCGCCCGAGACGATCTCGTGCCGCTGCTGCGTGCCGTAGAGGCGCCGGTCGGCCAGCATCTCCTCCAGCAGGTCGCGGTCGGGGTCGGTCGACGACTGCTCGCCGCTGCGAACCGCGTCCGCCAGCTGCCAATGCTCGTGCTGCTCGATCCGCTGACGAATCAGCTCTGCGCCTGCTGCGTCCATGGTCGTGGCCTCCGTCGTCTCAATAGCTCTGACAGAGGCTCTATCGGCGGAACCGCCACGCCACTTGAGCGACCCGGACACGCGCAGAGTGCCTCGTTCGAGGGAGCCGATTTTGCCGTCCGAGGGCTCCGTCCTCATCGTTTCTTAGCATCCGGGGACAATCATGTGAGCTAGCCGAATTCGAGGGGGTGTAGCTCGTGAGTGGCGACGAACATCTGCTCCGCGACCTGCGTGCGCTGGACCTGTTGACGGCGCGCCGCCCGGGAGCGGCGACCCGCCTGCAGCGCGAGCTCGGCGACTCCACCGCCCACCTGCTGGTGACGGCGCTTGCGCGTGCGATCGCCCCGCCGGCGCCGCGTCGCGCGCACGGCTAGGTCGAGGCGTCCGCGGCCGGCGCCCCGCGGAGGGCGCCGGCCGCGTGGCTACCGGGTCAGGCCGCGGCCCGGACGATGAGGGTCGTGTGGCGCCGAGGCGCCGGCGTCCGGACGGGCTCGTGCTGCATGCAGAGGTCACCGAGGGTCTTCGTCTTGCAACCCTCCATGGAGCAGATGCGGAGCATGGCCATTGCTGTTCCTCTCTTTGGTTCGTTGTCGTGCCGCAAGCTCGTAAAGGTGTGAATCACCAGGCGCCCGGCTGCAGCAGCGGGTCGCTCCAGATGCCCTGATCCTCGTCGCCGAGCCGCCAGAGGCCGATCCCGAGGCCGTAGCTGTGCGCGAGGGCGATGCGCGCGCCGATCGACTGCGCATTCGTGAACCACACGTCGTGCGGTGCGCCGTTCGCGTCAGTGTACGAGAAGTGCGGCGCGACGGCGACCGGGTCCCACTGCACCGGCGCGTTCGACTGCTGCTGCAGCGCCTGCACGTCGCCGTACTCGAGCGGCGTCGCGCCGTTCGCCGGCCCGCCGCCGTTCGGCCAGTCGAAGCCGTACATCCCGAACCCGAGCACGAACTTCTGCTTGTTTGGGCGGCCCGCGACGTAGGCGGCGACCTGGTTCGCCCAGGTCATGTCGTCGATCGCGCCGGGCGTCGAGGTCCGCCAGTGGATCCCCCAGCACATGACGAAGATCGTGTCGGCCTGGTAGGAGAGGGCGTTGTAGTCGAAGAAGGTCGACCGCGGGTGGTTCGGGACGTCCTTCACCTTCGCCGAGACCTCCATCGACAGCGTCTTGCCCTGTGCGTGCAGCGCGGCGGCGAGCTCGGTGATGAAGGTGGTCAGGTACGGGCGGTCGGCGGCGGCGCCGGCCTCGAAGTCGATGTTGATGCCGTCCCAGTTGCTCGCGACGGCGGCGCTCACCATCTGCGACTCGAGCGCCGACCGGGCCGACGGGCTCGAGAGCAGCCGGTGCAGCGTCGTCGTCTGCTGGCAGTTCCAGCGGGCCTCCACCTTGATGCCGCGCAGGCGCGCCCAGCCGGTGATGAGCGGCACGTCGGCGCCGGTGAACGCGCCGGTGTTGTTGCACTCGAAATACGTGGGATAGACGGTGCCGATCTCGGTGTAGTGCGCCTGGAGGTCCTTGAAGCTGGTGCCCGTCGAGGCGAGCAGGAACACGTGGGCGACCCCGGTCGACGCCGGCGGCACCTGGGTCGTCGCCGATGCCGCGTCGCTCTGGGCGCTGGCGTAGCCGAGCGAGTCGACGGCCATCACGGTGAACGTGTAGCCCGTCGCCGGGGCGAGGTTGCCGATGACGATCGAGGTGCCCGCCGTCTGGCCGAACGTGGCGCCGTTCCGCAGCACGCGGTAGGCGAGGTGGGCGCCGCCGGCCGCGGTGGCGGGCTGCCAGCTGAGCGCGATCTGGGTCGACGAGGTCGCCTGCGCCGTCAGCCCGGCCGGCTGGGTCGGCGGGGCGTGGTCGGCGCGGATCGTCACGACGTTCGACATCTGCGAGAGCTGGCCCTGCGTGTCGACCGCGGCCACGCTCAGCGTGAACGTGCGCAGCGGCGGCACGGCGAAGGTGAGAGTCGTGTCCTTCACGTTCCGGAACGCCTTCCCGTCGCGGAAGATGCGATAGCCGTTCAGCTTCCCGTCGCCGACCTTCGCCGGCTGCCAGCTGAGCGTGACGGCGTCGTTCTGCGGCTGGGCGACGACGTCGAGCGGGGCGGTCGGCGGCGTCCACGCGACGGTCTGTGTCAGCCGGCCGGCGCACGGCACCGTCGCCCCGGTGCGCAGCGCGACGCGCACCATGAACGTGACGGGCTTGCCCGGGATGAACGTGACCCGCAGCCGGTGGACGCGGACGGCGGTCTGCCCGACCACCTTGCCGTTGCGGTAGATGCGGTAGCCGGCCGGACGCAACGGCAGCCTCGCGGGCTGCTTCCAGGTGAGGACGCCCGACGGGACGTGCGGAGTCCGCACGAACCGGAGGCCGACCGGCCGGGCGGCGCAGGCGGTCGAGTGGGCGCTGCGCGCCGCGCCGGCGCCCGCCGAGGCGACGAGCACGCACGCCAGCGCGAGTGCCGCGCCGGCGCCGGCGGCGAACGGCCTCACCTCGGCCTCCGCGCGATCCGTGTGGTCGCCGTGGTCGGCGTGGTCTGCGTCGCCGACCGGTCGGTGAGGAGCCGCGAGATCGACATGACCTTGTAGCCCCTCGCATCGAGCACGCGCAGGATCAGCGGCAGCGCCTGCACCGTCGCCCACCGGTCGCTGCCGCCGTCGTGCAGGATCACGATCGAGCCCGGCCGCACCTGCGAGACGACCCGCTGCGCGATCTTCTTCGGGTCGGTGAGCGAGAAGTCGCGCGGGTCGACCGACCACAGCGCGGTCGTCAGGTCGAGGCTCGAGGCGATGCGGTCGAGGCGGCTCACGTTCTCGCGGTACGGCGGCCGGGCCAGGCACGGGCGGAACGGCACAGCCGCCTCGATCTCGGCATTCGTCTGCCGCAGCTCCCGCTCGAGCTGCGCGTCGGTGATCGACGCGGCGTGGCTGCCCGACCAGGTGCCGTTCGCGATCTCGTTGCCCGACACGAGCATCCGGCCGAGCACCCGCGACCGGTCGGTGAGGTACTGGCCCTGCACGAAGAAGGTGGCGGTGGCGCCGAAGTGCCGCAGCACGTCGAGCACCTGCGGGGTGTACGGCGACGGCCCGCCGTCGAAGCTCAGCGCCACGACCTTCGAGCTGGTAGCGAGGCTCGTCACCGGGCTCGACTGGGCCGGCGCGCAGGACGCGTTCACCGCGGCCGACACGAGCTGCCGCCGCGTCAGCTGGACGTCGAGGCCGCGCTCGCGGAACGCGGTCTGACTCAGCTTGGCGGCGGCCACGAGCCGGGCGATCAACTGCGCGCCGGTCCAGTCTTCGACGGCGAGCCGGTGGACGTGCAGCGGGTCGTCACCGGGCATCGCGAAGCGCCAGCCGGCCTGCCGGTCCTGGTCGAACGCGATCTGGAAGCGCTGCCGCAGCACGTCCTGCAGCACCGCCACCGCCCCCGGTGTCCGGGCGTGCTGGCCCCAGTCGCCGAACGGGTACGAGAACGCGACGGCGCGCCCGCCGCCGTGGGCGCTGATCAGCGCCTGGTCGTGGTCGAGGTCGGCGGCGACCCGCCGCGCGTACGCGGCCAGCGTCTCACCCTTGTTCAGGCGCACGAGCTGCGAGACGGGCGGCTTCCCCTTGACGTCGTCGATCGAATGGTTGAGGTCGTAGGTGTGGTTCTCGAGCTCCCAGCGCCCGCTCGAGGCGTAGCCGCCGAGCCCGCCCCAGCCGACGTAGTAGAGGCTCGACGAGGAGGCCTCCTTGCCGATCGCGAACACCGCGGCGCGCATGTTCGTGTCGCGCAGGATCGGGTCGGCCTGCAGCATCGCCTCGGTGCGCCCGTCGTCGAAGGTGATCAGCACGGGCTTCGACGGCAGGACGGCCGCGTCGCCGGTGCGGATGTAGCGGGCGGCGTCGTCGACGCTGATCGGGTGGAAGCCGGCGTCGTCGAGCGCGCGCATCTGCTGGGCGAAGTGGTCGCGCGAGACGATGAAGCGATGGCCCGGATCCTCGTTGCCGGCCGTGCCGATGCCCTGGTAGACGAGCACCGGCACGCCGTCGACCGCCAGCCGCGCGAACGCCGTCTGGGCGTAGCGGGCGCTGGCCCGGTCGAGCGTCGGCGTCGACGGCGGCAGGATCGCGTAGCGGCCGCGCAGGTACATGAGGTACCCGTCGGGTGTCTTCATCGTGTAGAGGTAGATCGGCACCGCCGACAGCGGCACCATCAGCAGGCCGAGGACGGCCTCGATCGCTCCGCGCCGGCGCGCACCGAAAATCCGATGAACGGCGGTCACAGCGTCGGCTCTTGGAGCGCGATCTGCGGTCCGACGACGGTGACGGCGCCACCGCCGGGCCCGTGCGTCGAGTCACGCGTGCCCCAGGCGGTGTTCCGGATCGTGAGGAGTGCGTAGTAGGTCTGCCAGACGAGGAAGGCCATGTAGAGCGCGACGAAGGTGACGCCGTGCCACCACAGCGGGCTGCGCCGGCTGATCGCGTAGAAGAGCGAGTAGAGGACGGCCATCACGTAGGCGCCGACCAGGTAGAACAGCGGGCTGCCGACACCGATCGCGCGGAAGTAGACGGCGTGCACGAGCACGATCGGCGCCACCCACGGGAAAAGGCAGCCGAAGTAGGTGAGCGCGGCCGCCACCGGGTGCTTGCGCCACATGAAGCGGCCGACGTGCAGCGACTCGCGCAGCCACGACTTCTTCCAGCGCAGCTGCTGGCGGCCGAACACGCGCAGCTTCTCGGGCACGAGCGTGTGCGAGCGGGCCTCCGACTGATAGGTGACGCGCCAGTCGCGCAGGATGTAGTTCGTCAGCGCGCGGTCGTCGCCGAACGTCGACGGCCGGCCGAGGAAATGCTGGTGCTCCCACCGGTCGAGGACCCGCAGGAGCGCGCTCCGCTTGTAGGCCGAGAAGCAGCCGGACGCGCAGGTGACGGCGCCGAAGATCGACTCCGAGCCCTTGATCACGCGGAAGGCGACGTAGTAGCGCACCTGCTGCATCCGCGTCAGCCAGTTGGCGGTCTTGTTCAGCGCGTCGGCGTGGCCGACGACGGCGCCCACGCGCGGGTCGGCGAAGTCGGCGACGAGCCGCGCGAGCGC
>CAYXXE010000057.1:0-12471 GCA_964468985.1 uncultured Gaiellales bacterium
ACGATGAAGCAGACGTAGATGATCGCGATCGCCGGCTTGTAGAAGTAGTCGACGTTCTTCGTCACGAACTTGCCGACCTCGTCGATGAAGAGACCGAACCCCACGCCGCCGGCGAACGCGGCGACCGGCTTCGTGGCCGGGCTGAGAAACGCGAGCGTGGCGATCAGCGCTGCCAGCAGCAGCAGCCCGCCCCAGAGCACGTGGGCGATGTGGAGCTTGGCACCACCGACCTGCGGGTAGCCGGTCGCGGCGAGGAGCGCGCGGGTGAAAACGACGGTCGAGACGGCGACGACGAAGAAGGTCGTCAGGTCGCGGTGCAGGTCGTAGCTGCGCAATGGCAACGGCAAGGTGGGGAACCGCAAGGTGCGCGTACGCTAGAACTTCCGGCCGTGGCGCGCTATCAGGTGCTCTGTTGGGGTGACATCCCGTCGCTGGTGAAGGCGTTCGCCGACGACGGGACGGCGACCTCCCGGCCACTCGACGACTGGTTCCAGCAGGAGATCGACCGCGAGGCGATGCGTCTCGGGCTCGTCGGGAGCGACGCGTACCTCGAGCGCTGGCACTGGGGCGACGTGGCGGAGCGCCCGGGGACGCCGAACGAGGTGCTGACGGCCGTCGCCGAGGAGCTCGACGCGGCGTTCGAGGCCCGCAGGCTCCGGACCCCGTGAGCAACGCCGCGTAACGAACGTGCGCCGAGACGGGTCTGCGCTCGCATGACTCAGAAGACGATTCGCGGCCTGCTGCGTGAGGCCGCCGAGACGCATCACACGGTGTACCGGATCGTCGACGGCGACGACCCGGATTGGGCATCGTGGTACGCCGACTGGCTCCTCGACCTGTCCGAGCTGCCGTCGCTGCTCCCGGCGACTCCGGTGCGCAGCCATCTCGTCCACGCTCTCGTGCAGCTCGACCGTGACTATGTCGAGGCGAAACCCGACCAGCCGTGGGAGACCTGGTACGCGGAGCGCCTGCCGGCGCGGCTCTAGGAACTGGCGGCTCTAGGAACCGGCGGCGCTAGGAACTGCAGCGCAGCGGATAAACGAGGTCGGCCGGCTTCGCCTTCGGGTACGGCGTCGGCCCGGCGAACGCGATCGTCAGTCGCCGGTACTCGACCCGGCCGCCGCACTTCTGGGCGCCGTCGACGACGATCACGGCCACGTAGTCGTGGAAGTGGCCGGCGGCGCAGTTCGGGGTGCAGTCGTTGGCGTAGGCGGTGCCGGTGGCGGCCGCGCGGGCACCACCCCAGCCGATCCAGCTCAGCTTCTTCAGCCCGAAGTTCGCGTCGGCGCACGCCAGGACGACGCTCGCCGGGCGCACCGTCGGCTTGCCGAGGCAGTTGGGCAGGGCAGTCGGGTGGCCGGCCGCCGAGGCGCCGGCCGCCGCGACGGCGGCGACGACGACGGTGAGGACCAGGGCGCGCACATCCGGCATCGTAGTGGACGCACGACCAGGCAGGATGGGGTGGTGATCGAGCTGATCCCACCGGCCGACCGGGCGACCAGCCGGATCCCCGCTGCCCCGTTCGACGCCCTGCTCGTCGTGTCGTTCGGCGGGCCGGAGGGGCCCGACGACGTCCTGCCGTTCCTCGAGAACGTGACGCGCGGGCGCGGCATCCCGGCCGAGCGCCTTCGGGAGGTGGCGCACCACTACGACCTGTTCGGAGGCGTCAGCCCGATCAACGCGCAGAACCGTTCCCTGATCGCCGCCGTCGAGGACGAGCTCGCCGCCAGGGGTATCGAGCTGCCCGTGTACTTCGGCAACCGCAACTGGCACCCGCTGCTCGCCGACACGCTCGGGCAGATGCGCGCCGACGGCGTGCGCCGCTCGCTCGCCTTCTTCACCTCGGCGTTCAGCTCCTACTCGGGCTGCCGCCAGTACCGCGAGAACATCTTCGTCGCGCAGCAGGAGGTCGGCCCGGGCGCGCCCGAGGTGTCGAAGCTGCGCCAGTTCCACAACCATCCGGGCTTCATCGAGGCGAACGTCGACCGTGTGCGCGCCGCGCTCGGCGAACTGCCCGCGCAGCTTCGCGGCGACGCGGTGATCGCGTTCACCGCGCACAGCATCCCGAGCGCGATGGCCCGTGCCTGCGCCTACGAGGCGCAGCTCGCCGAGTCGGCGCGCCTGATCGCCGAGCAGGTCGGCGTGGCGGCGTTCGACGTCGTCTACCAGAGCCGGAGCGGCTCGCCGCAGGTGCCGTGGCTCGAGCCTGACATCTGCGATCACCTGCGCGCGCTCGCCGGCGACGGGGTGGAAGCGGTCGTCGTCGCCCCGGTCGGGTTCGTCTCCGACCACCTCGAGGTGCTGTTCGACCTCGATCGCGAAGCGCGGGAGGTGGCCGACGCCGAAGGGCTCGCGATGGTGCGCGCGGGCACGGCCGGAACCCACCCGGCCTTCGTCGCGATGGTCGGCGAGCTCGTCGCGGAGCGGCTCGACGGGTCGAGCACCCGCCGCTCGCTCGGGCGCCTCGCGGCCGGGCCGGACGTGTGTGCGCCTGACTGCTGCCTGCCGGGCTCGGGCCGACCGAGCCCGTGGGAGGCGACCGCCGGCTGATCATCGACGGCCACAACGACCTCGTGCTGCGCACGTGGCGCGGCCTCGCGCCTGCGCACCTGGATCTGGACGCGGCGCTCGCCGCGGGTGTCTCGGGCAGCTTCTTCGCGCTCTACGTCCCGTCGGCGCCGCCGCCGGACCCGACGTCGACCCCGTATGCGATGCCGCTGGCCGAGGCGCTCGACCGCGCCGAGGCGGCCCGGGTCGCCGACGAGCTCTACGCCACCTTTCTCACTCTGCCCGTCGCCCTCGCGACGTCGGTCGCCGACTTCCGGCAGGGCCGGATCGCGGCGATCCTGCACCTGGAGGGCGCCGACGCGATCGCCCACGACCTGTCGAACCTCGACGCCTGGTACGAGCGCGGCGTGCGGTCGATCGGGCTCGTCTGGTCGCGGCCGAACGCCTTCGCCGAAGGCGTGCCGTTCGCGTTTCCCGGCTCCCCGGACACCGGGCCCGGGCTCACGCGCGCAGGCTTCGACCTGGTGCGGGCGTGCAATCGCCGCGGCATCCTCGTCGACCTGTCGCACCTGAACGAGGCCGGGTTCTGGGACGTGGCCCGCACGAGCGACGCACCGCTCGTCGCCACCCACTCGAACGCGCATGCGCTCTGCCCGGCGACCCGGAACCTCACGGACGCGCAACTCGACGCGGTCGCGCGGAGCGGGGGCGTGGTGGGCGTCAACTTCGCGGTCACGTTCCTCCGCGCCGACGGCCTGAACGACCCGGCGACGCCGCTCACCGAGGTCGTCCGGCACATCGAGCACCTGGCGGGGCGTATGGGGATCGACCACGTGGCATTCGGCTCCGACTTCGAGGGCGCGACCATTCCCGCCGAGCTCGGTGGGGTCGCCGGGCTGCCGCGCCTGGTCGAAGCTCTCGCCGCGGCCGGCTTCGACGACGACGCGCGCGCGAAGATCACGCACGGCAACTGGCTGCGCGTGCTCGACGCGACCTGGCGCTAAGACCCCGCCGGAGTCCGCCGGGCGAAGAGCCCGCGGGCCGTCAGCGTCATCACGAGCTCGTCGTGCTGGTTGAACACCTCGCTGAAGGTGAACACCGTCCCGCGGCCGGGATTCGTCGCCGAGGGACGGCTGTCGGACACGGTCACCCGGCCCCTGAGCGTGTCGCCGGGACGCACGGGCGCGAGCCAGCGCACCGCTTCCACGCCGGGCGAGCCGAGCGACGCCGTGTCGAGCAGGAGCCCGCGCACGAACAGGCCCATGAACAGCGCCGTCGTGTGCCAGCCGCTCGCGATCAGGCCGCCGAACGGGCTCGCCGCCGCGGCCTCCGGGTCGACGTGGAACGGCTGCGGATCGAAGCGCCGCGCGAACTCGAGCACGTCCGCCTCGGTCACATCGACCGTTCCGAGCTCCGTCACCTCGCCGACCTCGAAGTCCTCCCAGTACCGCACGGAACGCAACCTATAGCCTTGGCACGTGCGCACGCGGCGGCTCGGCAGCAGCGATCTCGAGGTGAGCGTCGTGGGGCTCGGCTGCAACAACTTCGGCAGGCGCGTCGACGAGGACGGCACCCGCGCCGTCGTCGACGCGGCGCTCGACGTGGGCGTCACGTTCCTCGACACGGCCGACATCTACGGCACGGGTGCGAGCGAGGACCTCCTCGGGCGCGTGCTCGCAGGCCGTCGCGACCGCGTCGTTCTGGCGACGAAGTTCGGCAAGTCGATGGGCGACGGGGCGACGCGACGCGCGACCCGCGCGTACATCCGCGCCGCGCTGGACGCCTCGCTGGCGCGGTTGCAGACCGGCCACGTCGAGCTCTACCAGCACCACCAGGAGGAGCCCGAGACACCGCTCGACGAGACACTCGGCGCACTGAAGGAGCTGCACGACGAGGGCAAGCTGCGCGCCTTCGGTACCTCCAACTACGCGCCGGCGACGGTTCGGCGGGTTGCCGCCCTCGCGGCCGAGCTCGGCCTGCCGTACGTCTCCGAGCAGAGCGAGTACTCCTGGCTCGAGCGCGGGGTGGAGCGCGAGCTGCTGCCGGCCTGCGACGAGCTCGGGCTCGGCTTCATCCCGTTCTTCCCGTTGGCGAACGGGCTGCTCACCGGCAAGGTCGCCGCCGGCCGGCCGCCCGCCGCGGGGACCCGCCTGCACGGCCAGACGATCGACGAGCGGACGCTCGCGCGGGTCGAGCGGCTCCGCGCGTGGGCCGAGGCCCACGGCGTGACTCTCCTCGACGTCGCGGTCGGTGGCCTCGCCGCGCAGCCCGCCGTCGTCTCGGTGATCGCCGGGGCGACGAAGCCCGAGCAGGTGCGGGCGAACGCCGCCGCCGGCGCCTGGGAGCCGTCGCCCGCCGAGCTCGTCGAGCTCGCGGCGCTGTAGGCGGCCGTGCTGATCCGGGCGGCGGTCCTCGAGGAGTTCGGACGGCCGCTCGTCGTGCGCGAGGTGTCGCTCGCCGAGCCGAAGGCCGGCGAGGTGCTGGTGCGGCTCGTCGCCTGCGGTGTCTGCCACACCGACCTGTACACGGCGTCGGGAGCCGACCCGTCGGGCTACGCGCCCACCGTGCTGGGCCACGAGGGCGCGGGTGTCGTCGAGCGCGTCGGCGACGGCGTCACGTCGCTCCGGCCCGGCGACCACGTCGTCACCCTCTTCTCCCCCCAGTGCCGCGAGTGCGTCCATTGCCTGAGCCCGCGCACGAATCTCTGCCTCGCGATCCGCGAGCAGCAGAACCTGGGCTACCTCCCGGACGGCACGACCCGGCTCTCGCTCGACGGCGAGCCGGTCCGGCACTTCATGGGCACCTCGACGTTCGCCGAGTACACGGTGATGCCCGAGATCGCGCTCGCGAAGGTCGATCCGGAGGCGCCGTTCGAGCACGCCGCGCTGTTCGCCTGCGGGCTGTCGACGGGCCTCGGCGCGGCGATGTTCACGGCCCGGGTCGAGCCGGGCTCGACGTGCGTCGTGTTCGGCGCCGGGATGGTCGGCCTGGGCGCGGTCGCGGGCTGCCGGCTGCAGGGCGCCGACCAGATCGTCTGCGTCGACCTGTCGGAGGAGCGCCTCGCACTCGCCCGCGCCCAGGGCGCGACAGTCACGATCGCGGGTGGGCCCGACGCGGTCGCTGCGGTCCTCGAGCTGACCGGCGGCTTCGGTGCCGACTACACGTTCGAGGCGACCGGGCGCACCGACGTGATGCGCCAGGCAGTCGAGGCGGCGCGTATGGGCTGGGGGCTCTGCACGATCGCCGGTGTCGCGGGACGCGGCGAGACGCTCGACATCGTGCCCCGCTACCTGATCACGGGGCGCCGGGTGTGCGGCTCGTCGTTCGGCGGCGTCAAGGGCCGCGACCAGGTGCCGGAGCTGGTGCAGCTGGCGCTCGACGGGCGACTCGACGTGGGCGCCTTCGTGTCGCACACGCTCACCCTCGACGAGGTGAACCGCGGCTTCGAGTTGATGGAGGCGCAGGACGGGATCCGCAGCGTCATTCTGTTCTAGCGGACAGCGTCAGACTTCGATTCGCGACCCCATGATCACGGTGCGGTCGCGGGGCAGGCCGAAGTACTCCGCGGCGTCCGAGGTGACGTGGCTCGTGGCGAGGAAGAGCCGCTTGCGCCAACGGCTCATCCCGGGCTCGTCGCCGCAGTGGAGCTCGATCGTCGAGAGGAAGTACGAGAGGTTGTCCTCGTCGAGCGGTCGTTCGATGGCCGAGTCGCGGATCAGGGGCAGGAGCGCCGGCACGTTCGGCGCGTCGGTGTAGCCGAAGCGGGCCCGGACGAAGGTGATGCCGTCGTCGGCATGCCCGAGGTCGTCGACGACCAGCCGCTCGGCTTCGGGCACGTGGGGCACGGGCAGGGTCTCGATCGAGAGGATCACGACGTGCTCGTGCAGGATGCCGTTGTGCTCGACGTTCGCCCGCATCGCGAGCGGCGTCGTCGTCCGGCCACGGTTCAGGAAGATCGCTGTCCCGGGGACGCGCGGAAGCGGCGGCTGCCGGGCATGGAGCTCCTCGACGAACGCCACGAGTGAGCCCTCGTCGCGCTCCCGACGCGCGGTGACGAGCTCGCGACCTCGCTGCCAGGTCGTGAAGACGGTGAACGCGATGATCGCGATCAGCAGCGGCAGCCACGCGCCGCGGACGAGCTTCGTCAGGTTCGCCGCGAGGAAGAGCAGGTCGACGGTCAGGAGGCACGTCCCACCGAGGGCAACCGCCCAGCGCGGCCAGCCCCAGTGGTGGCGGGCGATGTAGAAGAAGAGCAGGGTCGTGATCGTGATCGTCCCTGTCACCGCCATCCCGAACGCGTAGGCGAGCGACGTCGACGACCTGAAGGTGACGACGAGCGTCAGCACCGCCGCCAGCAGCATCCAGTTGATCCACGGCACGTAGATCTGGCCGAAGCGCTCGGCGGAGGTGTGCGCGATGCGGAGCCGGGGCAGGTAGCCGAGTTGGGCCGCCTGCTGCGCGACCGAGAACGCGCCGGTGATCACCGCCTGCGACGCGATCACCGTGGCGGCTCCCGCGAGGACGACCATCGGCAGCCGACCCCAGTGCGGCACGAGCAGGAAGAACGGATTCGCGATCGCGGCCTTCGGGTCGCCGAGCACGAGCGCGCCCTGGCCGAGGTAGCTGAGGATGCAGGCCGGGAAGACGAGGATCAGCCAGACGCGGGTGATCGGGGCACGGCCGAAGTGGCCCATGTCCGCGTAGAGGGCTTCGGCGCCGGTGACGGCGAGCACGACGGCGGCGAGCGAGAAGAAGGCGATCGAGAAGTGGTTCGCCAGGAAGCCGACGGCGTACGTCGGCGACAGCGCGCGCAGGATCCCGGGCCGGTCGGCGATGCCCCGGATCCCGAACACGCCGATCGAGACGAACCAGAGGCCCATCACCGGCCCGAACAGGCGCCCCATCGCACCCGTCCCGAGCCGCTGGATCAGAAACAGGACGACGATGATCGTGGCGGTGATCGGCACGATCAGATGGCCGAGCGACGGGGCCGCGATCTTGAGACCCTCGATCGCCGAGAGCACCGAGATCGCCGGCGTGATCATGCTGTCGCCGAAGAAGAGCGACGCTCCGAAGACCCCGAGCGCCGCCAGGATCAGCTTCGTCCGGCGGCTCCCGGCAATGCCGCGCCCGCGGATCAGCGTGATCAACGCCATGATCCCGCCGTCGCCGTCGTTGTCCGCCCGCATCACGAGCAGCACGTACGTGACGGTGACGACGATCGTCACCGACCAGAAGATGAGCGAGATGATCCCGAAGACATCGGTCGTCGACGGCGCGACCACGTGGGGATCGCCGGGGTCGAATACGGTCTGGACGGTGTAGAGCGGGCTCGTCCCGATGTCGCCGAAGACGACCCCGAGCGCCCCGACGGCGAGCGCTGCCCGCGCCGTCCGCCGGCGATCGTCGGCCTGGCCGTCTCCTGTCGAGACGCGCGCCGTTCGGCGCGTCAATCGAGCTTCGCCACCACGTGCTTGATCTGGGTGTACTCCTCGAGCGAGTACGACGACATGTCCTTGCCGTAGCCCGACTGCTTGAAGCCGCCGTGCGGCATCTCGGAGGTGATCGGCACGAGGTGGTCGTTGATCCAGACGGCGCCGAACTGGAGCTTCCGCGCGGCGTTCAGCGCCCGCCCGATGTCGCGCGTCCACACCGACGCCGACAGGCCGTAGCGGACGTCGTTCGCCCAGGCGATCGCCTGCGCGTCGTCGGCGAAGCGCTGCACCGTGACCACCGGCCCGAACACCTCGTCCTGCACGATCTCGTCGGTCTGCGCGACGCCGGTGACGACGGTCGGCTTCAGGAAGTAGCCGCGCTCGCCGGTCGTCGTGCCGCCGGTCAGCACCGTCGCCCCCTTCGCCCGCTCGAGGAAGCCCAGCACGCGCTCCTGCTGATCCCGCGAGATCACCGGGCCCATGTCGATGTCCTCGGTCTCGGACGGGTCGCCGACCCTGATCGACTCGACTGCCGGGACGAGCGCCTCGAGCAGCGCGTCGTAGATCCCCGGCCCGGCGATCACGCGCGTCAGCGCCGTGCAGTCCTGGCCCGAGTTCGCGTAGCCGGCGATCTTGATTCCCTCGGCGACGGCCTCGGGGTCGGCGTCGTCGAAGACGACCATCGGCGCCTTGCCGCCCAGCTCGAGGTGGACACGCTTGAGCGAGTCGGAGGCGTTGCGCGCGATCAGCTTGCCGGTTGCGACGTCGCCCGTGAGGGAGACGAGGCCGATCGCCGGGTGCTTGACGAGCCGGTCGCCGACGGGCACGCCGTCGCCGGTGACGACCTGCAGCACGCCGGTGGGGATGACGTCCTTGGCCAGCTCGACGAAGCGCAGCAGCGAGAGCGGCGTCTGCTCGGCCGGCTTCAGGATCTGGACGTTGCCGCCCGCGAGCGCCGGCCCCATCTTCCAGATCGCCATCAGCAGCGGGTAGTTCCACGGGCAGATGCCGGCGACGATCCCGATCGGCTCGCGGCGGATCATCGACGTGTAGCCCTTGATGTACTCGCCGGTCGACTTGCCCTCGAGCACGCGGGCCGCCCCGGCGAAGAAGCGCAGGTTGTCGGCGCCGAAGCCCATCTCCTCGCGGGCCAGGCCGATCGGCTTGCCGACGTTGCGCGACTCGAGCTGCGCCAGCTCCTCGGCGTTCTCCTCGAGCACGTCGGCCAGCGCGAACAGCAGCCCGGCCCGCTCGCCCGGGGTGGCGTCGAGCCAGTCGGTGAGGGCGGCCTGCGCCGCCTCGACGGCGTTGTCGACGTCCTCCGCCGTGCAGCTCGGCACGCGGCCGAGCGCGAGGCCGGTCGACGGGTTGACGACCTCCATCGTCGCGCCGGACACCGAATCGGTGAAGGCGCCGCCGATGAAGACCTGCTTGGTGACCTCGGTGGTGGCCATGGTTTCTCCTCCTATTCGGTGCGCAGGATCCCGCTCTCGCGGGTCAGGCGCTGGGCGATCGCGACGGGAATGATGGTGAACGCGAGAATGATGAACACGACGACGTTCACCTGCGGCAGCTGCTGACCCAGGCGGATCTGGCCGAAGATCCAGATCGGCAGCGTGTTCTGAGCGCCGGCCGTGAACGTCGTGACGATCACCTCGTCGAACGACAGGGCGAACGCGAGCAGCCCGCCCGAGATGAGCGCCGTCGAGATGGTCGGGAACGTGACGTTGCGGAACGTCTGCCAGCCGTCGGCGCCGAGGTCCATCGACGCTTCGGTGAGCGAGCCTGGCACGCGCCGCAGGCGGGCGATCACGTTGTTGTAGACCACGACCACGCAGAACGTCGCGTGGCCGATCACGATCGTCCAGAAGCCGAAGTTGATCTTCCAGTAGGTGAAGTACGAGTTGAGCGCGATGCCGGTGACGATGCCGGGCAGCGCGATCGGCAGGACGAGCAGGAACGACACCGCGTCGCGTCCGAAGAAGCGGAACCGGTGCACGCCGAAGGCGGCGGCGGAGCCGAGCACGAGCGCGACGGACGTGGCGACGGCCCCGGCCTCGAGCGACAGCTCGAGCGCGCTCTGCATGTCGCCGTTGTGGATCGCCTTCGAGAACCACTTCGTCGTGAGGCCCGGGATCGGCCAGCTCTGCACGTTCGACTTGTTGAACGCGTACAGGCAGATGACCGCGATCGGGACGTAGAGGAACGCCAGCACCAGCGCGACCCAGATGCCGAGCGCGGCCCGTGTGCGGCGACTCTCCACTACAGCGCCTCGAACGCGCCGAGCTTGCGCGCGATCGCGAGGTAGACGCCCATCACGAGCACCGGCACGACGGCGAACGCGGCGGCGAACGGCTGCTGGGACTGGAGGATGTTGTCGTACACGACGTTGCCGATGAACTGGCTCGACGCTCCGCCGACGAGCAGGGGCGTGATGTAGTCGCCAAGGGTGAGCGAGAACGTGAAGATCGAGCCGGCGACGATGCCGGGCAGCGCGAGCGGCAGGATGATGCTGCGCACCGTGCGGAAGCCCTTGCCGCCGAGGTCGCGCGAGGCCTCGATGTACGAGTGGGGGATGCGCTCGAACGCGGCGTACACCGGCAGGATCATGAACGGCAGCCAGATGTACGAGAACACGAGCCAGACGGCGGTGTTCGTCTCGCCGATGTTCGCCGCCGGCAGCCCGAGCTTGCCGAGCGACCAGTTCAGCAGGCCGTCGTGGTTCAGGATCAGCTGCCAGGCGTACACACGGGCGAGGTAGCTCGCCCAGAGGGGCAGCAGGACGAGCACGAACAGCACCGCCCGCGTCCGGCTCGAGGCGAGGCGGGCCATGAAGTACGCGAACGGGATCGCGATGATCGCGTCGGTGACCGTGACGGCGGCGGCGATCCCGATCGTGCGCAGCGCGATCGTCCGGTAGGCGGAGCCGTGCCAGAGCTGCGAGAAGTTGGTCGTCGTCCAGCGGTGGACGAGCTCGCCGGTGAACGAGTCGGTGGTCCAGAACGCCGAGACGAAGAGCGCGACGAGCGCCGCGACGTAGACGAGCACGAACGCGCCGACCGGCGGCGCGAGCAGCGACAGGGCGCGAAGCCACGCGCGGCGCCAGAGTGCGCCGCCGAGGCGGCGGCGCACTCCTTTGCGCACGTGGATCAGCCCTTCAGCTGGGTCCAGGCCTGCTGCCACTTGGTGTAGTCCATGCAGTTCGACTGCGAGGACCAACCGCACTGCGCGATCGGCGTCTTCCAGAAGTAGATCTGCTTGAAGTACGCCAGCGGTGCATTCGCGTGGTACTGCTCACAGGAGCCCGGTGAGAGCTTGTCCATGATCGGGCACGCCTTCGAGTTCACCGGCGTCTCGCCGAAGTAGATGGCCTGCTCGGCCTGCACCTTCGGGGTCGAGACGTACGCCAGCCACTTGTAGGCGCAGTCGAGGTTCTTGGTGTGGGACGACACCATCCAGGTGTCGAGCCAGCCGGTCGCCCCTTCCTTCGGGATCAGGTCCTTCACCGGTGCCTTGGCCGCGATCAGCGTGTTCGTCTGGTACGGCCACGACGCGCCGATCACGGCGTCGCCGTTCTTGAACAGGTCGATCTCGTCCGAGGCGAGCGCCCAGTACTTCTTGATCAGCGGCTTCTGCTGCTTCAGCAGGTTGATCGTCGCCGTGAACTGGGCCGAGTCGAGCTCGTACGGATCCTTGATGCCGAGCGACGGCTGCGTCTTCATCAGGTACAGCGCCGCGTCGGCGATCTGGATCGGGTTGTCCGGCACGGTGACCTTGCCCTTGTACTTCGAGCTGTAGATCGCTCCCCACGAGGTGGGCGCCGGCTTCACGAGCTTCGTGTTGTAGAGCAGCGTGTTCGGCCCCCACTGCAGCGAGATGCCGTAGTGCTTGCCGCCGACCGTGTTGTTCGGAGGCGACTGGAAGGCCTTCCCGAAGTTCTTGAAGTCGGGAACCTTCGACGGGTCGACAGGCTGGACGTCCTTGCCGTAGATCAGGCGCAGGCTGGCGTCGCCCGAGGCCGAGACCAGGTCGTACTGGTCGCCGCCGCCGGAGCGCATCAGCGTCACCATCTCGTCGGAGGAGCCGCCGTACTTGGCATGGATCGTGCAGCCGCTCGACTTCTCGAACGGCTTCACCCACTGGGGCTGCAGATAGCCCTCCCACGCGATCATGTTCAACGTCCCGCCCTGGCTCCGCGAGCTACCTGCTGCCGGGAACGACAGCAGGACTGCGAAGACGGCGAGCGCCGACCACATTCCCTTCCTCATCGAACCTCCTGATGGTCGTGTGTCTGGGTGCTGGGGCTGATCTCGTAGGCGTCCTCGGCGCGCCAGCCGAGCGACACGGAGGTGCCGGGCTCGATCCGCGTGCCGTCGTACTGGCGGATCGCGGTCAGCCGCTCGCCCGCGAACGTGTCGAGGAGATAGCGCGTGAACGCCCCGACGAAGACCGTGTCGACCACCGTCGCGGGCTCGCCGGCGCTGCCCGGAGCGGTGTGCAGCTCGATCCGCTCGGGCCGCACCGAGAA
>CAYXXE010000058.1:0-12443 GCA_964468985.1 uncultured Gaiellales bacterium
CCGACTCGTGGCACTTCGAGGACTACGTGAACGGCTGGAACCAGGTGCTGCAGGCCCGGACGTTCCTCAACTCCGTGATCTTCGTCGTCTTCGCGGTCGGCATCCAGTGGGCGCTGTGCATCAGCGGCGGTCTCGCGATCACGAAGATGCGCTTCCACGGCCGGAACGCGATCACCACGATGTACGCGATCTCGCTGCTGATCCCGGTCGTCACGACCGTGATCCCGGTGTTCGTCGTCGCGAACCAGCTGAAGCTGATCAACACGTATCCGGGGCTGATCATCCCGATCGCGGCGCAGACCGGCTTCGGGACGCTGCTGTTCCGGCAGTACATCGTCACCATGCCGGTCGAGCTGTTCGACGCGGCGCGGATGGACGGCGCCGGCTGGTGGCTGCTGCTGCGCCGGCTCGTCGTGCCGCTCGCCCGGCCCGCGACCGCCGCCTACCTCGCGATCTCCGTGATCACCGCGTGGAACATGTACCTCTGGCCGCTGCTCGCCGCGAATGCGCCGCACGTGCAGGTCCTGAGCGAGGTGGTCGCGGCGATCGGGCAGGGCGACAACTTCGGCTACAGCGTCACGCAGCCGCAGCTGTACGCGGCGACGGTCATCACCGTCGTGCCGATGGTGCTCGCGTTCCTGCTCGTGCAGCCCGCCTTCGTCCGCGGCCTCACCGGGTCGGGTGTCGAATGAGCGACCGCAACGGGTTCCTCGGCGCCTCGGCGGTCGTGACCGGGGCCGGGCAGGGAATCGGTGCCGCGATCGCCCGCGGCCTCGCCGCCGAGGGTGTGCACGTCGTCCTGAACGGACGGCGGCCGGAGCTGCTCGAGGCGGTCTGCGACGAGATCACCGCGGCGGGCGGCTCTGCCGACGCCTTCGCGGGCGACGTCACCGACCTCGCGCACCTCGAGCTGCTGATGGCCCGCGCTGCGGGGCCGCGCGGCGTCCTCGACATCCTCGTCAACAACGCCGGCATCGCGGGCCCGACGGCGCCGCTGGCGGAGGTCAGCCTCTCCGACTGGAACGACACCGTCGCCGTCAACCTCACGGGTGTGTTTCTCGCGTGCAAGGCGGCGCTGCCGTACCTGAAGCGCGCCGCCCACGGCAAGATCCTCAACATCGGCTCGGTGACCGGCAAGCAGCCGTTGGTGAACCGGGCTCCGTATGCCGCCGCGAAGCTCGGCGTCGTGGGGCTGACCCGGACGCTCGCCCACGAGGTCGGCCCCGACGGCATCAGCGTGAACGTGATCTCGCCGTGGCTCGTCGAGGGGCAGCGGCTCCAGTCGGTCATCTCGTCGATGTCGAAGGAGCGTGGCCTCAGTCCCGACGAGCTGCGCGCAGAGATGACCGACGGCACGGCCTTCAAGCGCACCGTCAGCGAGGAGGACGTCGTCGCCATGGCGCTCTTCCTCTGCTCGAGCGCCGCCGACAACCTGACCGGTCAGGACATCAACGTCGCCGCCGGCGCGGTGATGTATTGAGCCCGGCCGGCGACCGTCTCGCCGTCGGCCTCGTGGGCTGCGGCGGGATGGGACGGCGGCATCTGAAGGCCTACGGGGCGCTGCGAGAGGTCGGAGCGGGGGAGTTCCGCATCGCCGCTGTCTGCGACCCGCGCCTCGAGGCGGCCGAGTCGGCTGCCGATCTCGCCGAGCAGCTGCTCGGCACGCGGCCGGCCGTGTTCGCCGACCATGCGGAGCTGGTCGCGAGCGGCGCCGTCGACGCGCTGGACATCGTCACCGACCCGTCGGTCCATCATGCGATCGCCGTGCCTGCGCTCGACGCGGGGCTGCACGTCATCTGCGAGAAGCCGCTCGGGGTGACGGTGCGGGCCTGCCGCGCGATCGTCGACGCCGCGGCACGCTCCGGCGCGGTGCTGGCGACTGCCGAGAACTACCGGCGCGACGCCCCCAACCGGCTCGCGCGGGCCGTGCTCGACCGCGGTCTCCTGGGCGAGCTGCACCTGCTCGTGCAGATCGACCTCGGCGGCGACGACAACGTGATCATCAGCCCGTGGCGGCACGTCCGCGAGGCCGGGTCGATCGCACTCGACATGGGCGTGCACTACACGGACCTCTTCGCCTACTTCCTCGGTGACCTCGACACCGTCACCGGGTCGTCGTTCGTCGCCGAGCCGCTCCGGGTTCGGGCGCCCGGCACGCAGCCGGTGCCCGGGATCGAGGAGGCTTCGCCCGGAGTGATCCGCGCGACCGGCGAGGACTCGCTCGTCGCCCTGTACGAGACCGCGTCCGGCGTGATGATCCAGCTCGCGTACATCCCCTCCGGGCCGGGGCTGCAGTGGAAGCAGCGCAGCGTCCACGGCCGGCGCGGCTCGATGAGCGTCCCGCCCGACCGCTCGGGCGGCGCCGTGATCGTGCGCCTCGGCGACCGCACGCTCACCGGTGCGGAGCTCCGCCGCGAGCTCGGCGGCTTCGAGCTGGACGGCGTCACCGCCGGGTTCTTCGGCCCGACCGGCACCGAGTACGACCTGCCGTTCGACCAGGTCGACGCCGCGACGATCGGCATCGAGCTCGACGACTTCATCCGGGCGATCGCCGCAGGGCGCGCGCCCGAGGTCGACGGAGAGGGAGGCCTGCGCGCCGTCGCGGCCGTCTGGGGCGTTGCCGAGTCGGCCGAGCACGGCGGCCCGGTGCGCATCGTGGACGTCGCCGCTGGAACGATCTCGGCCGCCCAGGACCCGATCGACGTCGCGATCGGCCTGCGGGCATGAGCGCCTTCTCCACCAGGCCTCCACGAGCCACGTCTCGTCGTCAAACGAGGGTGACCGAAGCGTGACGTGTTATCCACGGGTTCGGAACAAGCCGCTTGTCGCCTCGGTTGCGGCCTCGTTTGATCCTGGCGGTTGCAGACACGTTCTGTCGTCAAACGAGGGTGACGGGGCTGTGACCTTCCTTCCACAAGCGGGGTGCAGATGAGTGATGACCGTTCGCCGTTCCTGGCGCCGCCGATCAAGCAGTGCGCGCTGGTCGTCCACGACCTCGACGAGGCGGTGCGCCGCTGGCACGAGCAGCTCGGGATCGGGCCGTGGACCGCGTACCGGCTCGGGCCGGAGCGCCTGCGGGAGATGCGCTACCGCGGCGCCGAGGGGAGCTTCTCGTTCCGGCATGCCCTCGCCTGGCAGGGCGAGCTGCAATTCGAGCTGATCGAGCCGCTCGACGGCGAGAGCATCTTCTCCGACCACCTCTCGGCGCACGGCGAGGGCCTGCACCACGTCGGCAAGTACGTTCCCGATCACCCGGCCGCGGTCGCCGGTGCGCTCGCCGCCGGGTTCACGCCGCTGCAGAGCGCGCGCGGCTTCGGCGCGGAGGGCGACGGCGCGTTCGCCTACTTCCAGCCTCCCGGCGTCTCGCTGATCGTCGAGCTGATCGAGGCGCCGAAGGTCAGGATCGAGCCGGAGTTCGTCTACCCTCCGCCCGAATGAGGATCGAGACCGTGGAGGCGATCCCGGCCGGAGGTGCCTGCTACGTCCGGGTCACCGCCGACGACGGCACCACCGGGGTCGGCGAGTCGACCTTCTTCGGCTGGCCCACCGCGGTCGCCGAGATCGCGCGCACGTTCGAGAGCCACCTGCGGGGCCTCGACGCGTTCGACGTCGAGCACCACTTCCTGACGCTGTATCGGGCGCTCTCGTTCCGTGGGATGGCCGTGACCGGGGCGCTCAGCGCGCTCGACCAGGCGCTGTGGGATCTGAAGGGCAAGCATTTCGAGGTACCGGTGTGGCAGCTGCTCGGCGGTCGGTGTCGCACCGCGGTGCGTGCGATGCGCGTCGTCGACACCGGCACGTTCGACGAGGTCGTCGAAGGGGCACGTCGCGCCGTCGCGGACGAGGGGTACACCGCGCTCAAGATCCTGCTCTTCCAGCACGACCACCATCTGCTCCGCCAGGCGGCGCGGATCGACGACCTGGTCGCGCGGTTCGCGGCGATCCGCGAGACGGTGGGCTGGGAGATCGATCTCGGCGTCGAGCTGCACCGCAACATGACCGCGGGCGACGCGGTGCTGTTGTGCGGCGAGCTGGCGCGGTTCCGGCCGCTGTTCGTCGAGGATCCGATCCCGCCCGACAGCGTCGCCGGGCTGCGGGCGTTCGCCGCCAAGGTCTCACTGCCGGTGGCGGCAGGCGAGCGCAACACGACGATCTGGGAGTTCGCCGAGTACCTCGAGCGGCCGGGCATCGCCTACGCCCGGCCCGATGTGGGGATCGCCGGCGGGATCACGCACGTGAAGAAGATCTGCGCGCTCGCCGAGTCGGTGAACGCCGGGATCCTGCCGCACGCCGTCCCGTCGGGGCCGGTGGCCGTGGCCGCGCACGTCCAGCTCGGCATGTGCGTGCCGAACTGGGAGCTCCAGGAGCACGTGCCGCAGGACGGCCCACAGTGGACCGACGTCGTCGACCGGGTCATCGAGGTGCGCGACGGCTACCTCATCCCGCCCGACCGTCCCGGGCTCGGCATCTCGCTCGACGACGCCGGCCTGGCGAAGCATCCGCCGCGCTCGACCGACTTCTCGGGCCTCGCCGTGCGCGAGGACGGGTCCGTCGCGATCCGGTGACGGCGACGACCCGGCGGCGGCAGGTGGGCCTGGCGTGCAGCGACTTCGTGCGCCGCCACTACGTCGACGAGGCCGACCTGGCGCGGCTGCAGCCGGTGGCCGACTTCGCCTACCGCGAGTTCTCGGTCGCCTCCGACCTGATGCATCCCGCGCCGCGCGACGCGGCGGCGGAAGCCGAGCTGGCCGCGTTCGCCGCCGGGCTCGACGCGCTCGTCGTCTGTCACGGCGCCCCGTTCGTGAGCGGCGAGGTGCTCGCCGCGGCCCCGTCGCTGTCGTTCGTCGGCGAGCTCGAAGGCGACCGCTTCGCCCACCGGATCGACGTGGCCGCGGCGCAGGCGCGTGGGGTGCTCGTCGTCGACACGTCGCACGGCTCGTCGTGGCCCAGCGCCGAATGGGCGCTCGCCCTGGCCCTGATCGGCCGACGCAACGCCGGTGCGCTCTTCCGCCGCATCATCGCCCACGAGCCGACGTACCTGCCGGCCTCGGAGCGCTCCGGGCCCGGCTACGAGGCGGCCGAGCTGGCCGGCAAGCAGGTCGGGATGATCGGCTTCGGCCACATTGCGCGGCGCCTTGTCGACCTGCTGCGGCCGTTCGGCGTCGAGATCCAGGTCTCCGACCCCTTCGTCCCCCGCGAGCTCGCCGCGCCCTACGGCATCGGCTTCGCGCCGCTCGAGCGGGTCCTCGCCGCGGACGTCGTCTTCGTGCTCGTCCCCGAGACGCCCGGGACGGTGGGGCTGATCGGCGCCGCCGAGCTCGAGCTGCTGCGCCCGGGGAGTGTGTTCGTGAACGTCTCGCGCGGCAAGGTCGTGGACACGGCGGCCCTGATCGCGCGGCTCGGGCGCGGCGACGTGATCGCCTGCCTCGACGTCTTCGACCCGGAGCCGATGCCGCTCGACTCGCCGGTCGTCGACCTGCCGAACGTGTTCCTCAGCCCGCACATCGCCGGGGTCACCGAGGAGAGCCGCCGGCGCTTCTTCGCGCTGATGGTCGACGAGTGCCTGCGGCACTTCGACGGGGTCGAGCCGTGGTTCGAGCTCACCGCCGACGTCGTCCGCCACCGGAACGAGTAGATGGGCGATCCCGCGATCCTCGACAGCCACTGCCACGCCTGGCGGCGCTGGCCGTACCTGCCCGCAGTCCCGGACGAGGACACCCGCGGCTCGGTCGAGCTGCTCCTGCACGAGTTCGACGTCCACGGCGTCGAGCAGGCGCTGGTCGTCTGCGCTGCGATCGAGAACAACGCGGACAACATCGAGTACGTGGCTGCTGCACGCGAGCTCCATCCGGGTCGGATCCGCCTGGTCGCCGACCTCGACTGCACCTGGAGCACCACCTATCACGCCCCCGGGAGCGCCGGCCGGCTGCGCGCGCTCGACGACCGCTACCGCCTCACCGGCTTCGCCCACTATCTCGCCGAGGAGAACGACGGCTGGCTGCGCACCGACGAGGCCGACGCGCTCTTCGCCGCCGCGGCCGAGCGGCACCTCATCGTCAGCCTGGGGGCGTCCACGGCCTGGCAGGCCGACCTGCGAAAGCTCGCCGGCCGCCACCCGTCCGTGCCGGTGCTCTGCCAGTCCCTTGGTGGAGTGCAGGCAGCCGAGGGCGTCGACTCGCCGGGGCTGGCCGAGGTGCTCGCCTCGGCGGCCGTGCCGAGCATCGCCATCAAGGTCGCGGGCTTTCACTACGCGTCCGCCCGCGGCTGGGACTACCCGTGGACGGATGCGGTCGCCGTGCTCGAGCGGATCGCCGCTGCCTACGGGGCCGGCCGCCTGTGCTTCGGCTCCGACTTCCCGGCCTCGACGCGCTTCACGACGTTCCGGCAGTCGCTCGAGGTCGTCCGCGAGCACTGCCCGTTCTTCACTGCCGACGATCTGCGGCTGGTGCTCGGCGGGACGCTGCGCGGCCTGCTCGACGCGCACGACGCCGCCCGCTCGTAGTCGTCAGTCACCGCGCGGGCTGTACTGGTTCAGGCGGGCCCGGGCGGTGGTGGACTGGCGCTCGACCAGCTCGGGCTCGAAGCGGATGTCGCCGTGCCGGTGCCGCGGGTCGACGGTCTCGTCGATCAGCAGGCGTCCGGCCGCCCGGCCGAGCTCGTACTTCGGCTGGCGGATCGACGTGAGCGCAGGCGAGAACATCGCCGCGAAGTCGACGTCGTCGTAGCCGACGACGCTGATGTCGCGCGGGACGCGCACGCCGCGCTCGCCGAGCACCCGGAGCACCGTGAATGCGACCCGGTCGTCGACGCAGACGACGCCCGTCGGGCCGTCGGGCAGGGCGAGGAAGGCGTCGACGGCGAGCACCGCCTGGTCGAAGGCGGTGATCGGGTCGATCGTGTACTCGACGATGCACTCGTCGGCGTCGAGCCCGGCCTGGCGCGCGGCGCGCCGGATGCCGCGCCGCCGCTCGGCGCACTGCGTCAGGTGGAGCGGCCCGTTGATGAAGGCGACCTTCCGGTGGCCGAGCTCGAACAGATGCCGCCCCGCGAGCTCGCCGCCCCGGGCGTGGTCGACCGACACCGAGCACAGCTCGCCGTCCTTGCTCCGCCGGTCGAGCAGCACGACGAGGGTCCCGCGGTCGCGGAGCGTCTCGAGGTGCCGCACGCTGCGCGTGGCGGGCGTGATGACGATGCCCTGGACGCGCTGCTCCTCGAGCAGGCGCAGGTAGCGCGACTCCCGCTCGGGCGATCCGTCGCTCGAGCACACCACGACGGCGCAGCCCTGCTCGTTGACGGCGTCCTCGAGGCCGCGGATGATCTCGGTCGAGAACGGGTTCGAGGCGTCGAGCACGACGGCGCCGAAGCAGCGGCTCGCGCCGCCGCGCATCTGGTGCGCGGCCGAGCTGCGGACGAACCCGAGCCGGTCGATCACCTCGAGGACGCGCGCGAGCGTCGCCGGGGCGACGACATCCGGCCGGTTCAGCACGTTCGAGGCGGTGCCCAGCGACACCCCTGCCTGTTCCGCGACATCCCGGATCGTCACCCGGCCGGGCACCGGCCGGCGGATCGTCTCCGACAGGCCGTTCGCTGCCGTGTCGGAGGCTTTCCGGCGGGCCGTCATCGACTGGGACTGGGGTTGAACATCACAGGGTTCGGGGCACGGGTTTCGGGGCACAGGGCTCGGGGCCGCGGCGGCCTGCTCACAGGATACGTCCGCGGTGCCGGGCGGCTGTCGCCACCGGCGCCGCGGCGGTCAGCCGACGCGCACGGGGCGGCTGCCCTGCTCCGCGGAGCGAAAAAGGGCGTCGATCGTGCGGGCCTGCCCGAGTGCGTCCGCGCGGCCGAGCAGCGGCTCGGCCGCGCCGCGAATCGCCGCCGCGAGGTTCTCGAACTCGAGCCGGTAGCTGTCCGGCTGCTCGGTTTCGATCCGGTCGGTCTCGCCGCTCGCCCGGGTCAGCTCGATCGCCGAATGGCCGAGCAGGAACGCCTCGACGGCGCGGATGCGGCCGCTCGAGCCGATCGCCTCGATCACCGACGTGGGTGCGAGGTCGAAGCCGCAGTCGAACGTCGCCACCACGTCCCGGGGGAACCGCAGCACGCCCGCGAAGCGGATGTCGACCCCGGACGGCCCGAGCACCTGCGTGCCGACGGCGAGCTCGGGCTCGCCGCCAAGCAGCCGCGCGGCGCTGATGCAGTAGCAGCCGACGTCCAGCATCGCGCCGCCGTCGAGCTCGGTGCGCATCCGGACGTCGTCGGGCTTGTCGAGCGTCCCGCCGAGCGAGGTGCGGATCGTCCGCAGCTCGCCGATCTCGGTCGCCGCCAGCTCGGCGAACAGCATCGTCTGCGGGTGGTGGCGGTACATGAACGCCTCCATCAGCAGGCGTCCCGTGCGCTCGGCGGTGTCGAACGCCCGCTCGACGTCCGCCGGGTGGCGGCTGAACGGCTTCTCGCAGAGGACGTGCTTCCCGGCCTCCAGCGCGCGGATCGTCCAGTCGACGTGCAGCGCGTTCGGCAGCGGGATGTAGACCGCGTCGATCTCGGGATCGGCGAGGAGCGCCTCGTAGCTGCCGTGGGCCCGGGCGAGGCGATGTGTCGCTGCGTAGGCGTCGGCGACGGCCTGCGTGCGGCTTGCGACCGCGACCACCTCGACGGCGGTCGAGCCCTCGAGGCCCGCGAGCGCGTAGGCGTTGATCGCCGCGGTGGAGAGGAAGCCGAAGCGGACGGGAGCCGGTGGAGTCATGTGTTTCGCGGAACCGCCGCCTGGTCGAACGGGGGGGGTCAGGGTCGAACAGCGGGTCAGGCGTCTGGCCGACCCGCTCGTCGGCCAGACGCCCACCCATCCCCAGCTGTCTCGCTACCGGAAGGAGTGGAGACGGTCAATTCATAGCAGATGTTGAAACGTTTTAGCAACCCTTCCGCAAGCGGCCGGGTCGTCTTGACAGCGACGCCGGCAGTGCGAATAGAACGTTCCAGAATCCTGCGGGCTCTTGACTCGAGGGCAGGAGGTTTGCAAATGTCCGGTGCTTGACGGAACGTTCCATGAGCGGAGCCTCCCAGCTGCGGCCGGTGACGATCCACCATGTCGCCGCCCGTGCGAACGTGTCGAAGTCGACCGTCTCGAACGTCGTCCGCGGCGTCCCGAACGTCCGCCCCGAGCTGCGCGCGCGCGTCGAGCACGCGATCAGCGAGCTCGGCTACACGCCGAGCGCGGTCGCGCGGAGCCTGGTCGCCCGGCGCACCAAGACGCTCGGCGTCACGATCCCACGGCTCGAGCCGTTCTACGCCGACGTCCTGTACGGCGCCGAGACGCGGGCGACGCAGGCCGGCTACCACCTGCTGATCGGGAGCACCGAGATCGACCGGCGGGCCACCGAGGCGCTGCTGCAGCGCCGGGTCGACGGCTTCCTCATCTGCGGCGTGCTCGCCGAGGACGTGATCCGGACTGCGGCCGCGTACGGGCCGGTCGTGCTCGTCGATCCCGCGCATGTGACCTCCGGTTATGCGACCGTCGGGGTCGACGGCTTCCTCGGCGCCGAGCTCGCCGTGCGGCACCTCGTCTCCCTCGGCCACACCCGCATCGCGGCCGTGATCGAGTCCGACGAGCCGGGCGAGCGTCACGAGCGCGTTGCCGGCTACCGCGCGGCGCTCGCCGCTGCCGGGCTGCGCGCCGACCCGCGCCTCGAGCTGCAGGACCGGGCGGGGCCGCGCGGGCACGATCCCGGCCCGCGGTCGGCCGTCGTCCACGAGCTGCTCGCCCTCAGTCCCCGGCCGACCGCGGTCGTCACGGGCGACGACCTCGGCGCGATCGGCCTGATCGACGCGCTCGAGGCACGCGGCGTGAGCGTTCCGGGCGACCTCAGCGTCGTCGGCTTCGACGACATCGCCTTTGCCGGGGTGCGCCGGATGGGGCTGACGACGGTCCGCCAGCCGAGCGCCGGCATCGGCGAGCTCGCCGCGCACGTCCTGATCGAGCAGCTCGAGGGCCGCGACGACCGGCCGATCGACTCCGTGCACGAGCTGCTCGAGCCGGAGCTCGTGATCCGGGCCACGACGGGGCCACCTCCCCGATGAGCTCCACTGCCGCCGCCCTCCCCGAGGCGCCCGAGCTCGCCGCCCATCCGGGCCGCGGCGCGTTCGAGGACTTCTGGCTGCGCTTCCGGCGCGACTACGTGGCGCTCGTGGCCGCCGGGTTCATCGCCCTGGTCGTCTTCGGCGCCGTCGCCGGCGCGCCGCTGGCGGTCTGGGTGACGGGCCACTCGCCCAATCACCAGTACGTCAACGGGTTGACGATCGACGGCATCCCGCTGCCGCCCATGTCGCGGGAGCTCGCCGACGACGGCATCCATACGAACCCGCACGGGCAGCTGTTCGTCCTCGGCACGGACACGCTCGGTCGCGACGTGCTCGTCCGCCTCCTCTACGGCGCGCGGGTGTCGCTGATGGTGGCCTTCGGGGCCACGGCGATCGCCCTGTTCATCGGTGTCGCCCTGGGGATGGTCGCCGGCTACTTCCGCGGGCGGATCGACGCGGTCATCTCTCGCGCGATCGAGACGGCCATGGCGTTCCCGGCGCTCCTGTTCGCGGTCGGGCTCGCCGCCGTGATCGGCCCGGGCCTGGCGAACGTGATCCTCGTGATCGCCCTGTTCTCGTGGTACTACCCGGCGCGGGTCGTCCGCTCGGCCGTGCTCTCGCTGCGCGAGGCGACGTTCATCGAGGCGGCGACGATGATCGGCGCCTCCCACCGGCGGATCATGTTCCGCCACCTCCTGCCGCAGCTGACGGCGCCGCTGATCGTCTACACGACCGGGGTGATCGCTGCGAACATCCTGTTCGAGGCGGGGCTCTCGTACCTCGGCCTCGGCGTGCCGCCGCCGACGGCGAGCTGGGGGCAGATGCTCTCGGACGGCGTCACGAACGGGCTCTACCGCGTGCAGCCCTGGCTGGCGCTGATCCCGGGGCTGACGCTCGCCGCGGTGATGCTCTCGTTCCAGCTGCTCGGCGACGGGCTGCGGGACGCCTTCGCGACCAAGAGCGCGACGTGATCCGCTACGCCGCCCACCGGCTCGTCGCCGCGCTCGTGCAGCTGCTGATCATCGCCTTCGTCGCGTTCGTGCTCTTCTTCCTGATCGCCGACCTGACGGGCGCGAACCCGGCGCAGCGCGTCGCCGGCAAAGGGGCGACGCCGGCGCGCGTGCGCGAGATCGCGCACATCATGGGTACCGACCGGCCGTGGTATCTCCAGTACGCGAAGTTCGTCTGGCGGCTGGCCCACGGGAACCTCGGCTACTCGTTCCAGCGCCGCCAGAACGTGGCCGACATCGTCTTCCCGGCCGCCGGCGTCACCGCCTCGCTCGTCGCGGGGGCGGCGGTGCTGTGGCTCGCGATCGCGCTCGGCGTCGGGCTCGTGGGCGCGCTGCGGCCGCGGAGCCTGATCGACCGGATCCTCACGATCGGCGTCCAGACGGCGATCGCCGCGCCGGTCTTCTGGGTGGCGCCGATGCTGTCGTTCCTGCTCGCCTATCAGCCGACGCAGGGCAAGCTGCTCGGGGTCTCGCTGGGCCGCCGCGTGAACTGGCTGCCGATCGAGGGGTACGTCGGCCCACTCGGCAACCCGCTCGAGTGGGCGCACCACCTGATCCTGCCGTGGCTCGCACTCGCGGTCGGCTTCGCCGCGCTCTACGCGCGCTTCGTGCGGGCCTTCGTCCTCGAGCAGCTCTCCGAGGACTACGTCCGGACCGCCCGCGCGAAGGGCGCGGGCACCTGGCGGATCATCCGCCTGCACGTCGGGCCGCTCGTCGCGCCCGCGATCGTCACGCTGCTCGGCCTCGACGTCGGGGTCGCCCTCGGGGGCGCCCTCTTCGTCGAGCAGGTGTTCGGGCTGCCGGGCCTCGGCTACGTCGGCCTCAGCTCGATCGAGAACCTCGACTATCCCCTCACGATCGGGACGATCACGTTCGCCGCGCTGGTCGCCGTGGCCGCGAACGCCGTCGCCGATCTCGCGCAGGCAGCCCTCGACCCACGGGTCCGCGTCGGCTGACGGGACCTCCCTCCGATCATGTCCTCAAGCAGAAAGGAACAACGCATGTCCAGACGCTCGCAGGTGTTGGCGGCAGTCGCCGCCGCGCTGCTCGTGCTCGCGGCCGTGGTGGCGGCTGCCGCCCGAAGCCAGACCTCGGCCCGGTCGGCCGCCTCCAACCTCCACTTCGCGATGCCCTCGGGCGACATCGACCACCTCGACCCGGGGCTCTGGTACTTCGCGTCGACGTGGAAGCTGTCGCTCGCGACCTGTACGCCGCTGCTCACCTACCCGGATGCGGCCGGTGACGCCGGCAAGGTCGTCATCGGCGGCATCGCCGACCTGCCGAAGATCTCGAACGGCGGCAAGACCTACACGTTCCAGATCAAGCCGGGCCTGAAGTTCCCGAACGGCAAGCCGATCGACG
>CAYXXE010000059.1:0-12419 GCA_964468985.1 uncultured Gaiellales bacterium
CCGAGGCCGGTCTCGACCTCGCCGTTGATGATCACGGGCGCCTCCAGGAAGCCCTTCGCCGCGGAGCGGTCGCCCGTCGCCTGGTTGAACGAGAAGGTGGCGCCGGGCGCGATCAGCTTGCGGTCGACCAGGTGGGCGACGAGCTGGACGTTGTGGATGCGATTCGGGACGCCGCCGTAGATCGTCTCGTACGTGCCCACGGTGCCGCTGATGCCCATCGCGCGGGCGTCCGCGGTCGTGCGCTGCGGCTGCTGTGCGACGAACGCGAGCCGCGCGACACGCCCCGTGAGGTGCGCTGCTGCCGCGAGGATGCGCGGCGCCGAGTGCGGCACGTCGACCGCGACGCCGGGAACGCCCGGCACCACGTAGATGCCGCCCGACGCCGTGACGGCCCAGTTGGCGTCCCGCGGGCCGTGGCCGAGCTCCTTCTGCAACCGCGCGAACTCGGCGTCCGCGGCCGGGCCGCCGATCCGAACCGGCGTCCGCCCAGCCTGCGGGAGCGAGAGCATCGCCGCCAGCTGCCCGCGCGAGAGCGTCTCCCGGCGCCCGGCGGCGACGACGGCGACCGGAGCCGACACGATCCGCCGGGCGACGGCGGCCGCATGCGCCAGTGACGCGGCGGTCACCCGCGGCGGGTCGCTGCGCACGGGCAGCGCCACCGGCGCGCGCGCGAACCGCGCCAGCGCCGCGACGATCGTGCGCCCCGAGCCGGCCGTGTCGAGCTCGCGGCCGGTCGCTCCGGGAACGATCGAGATCGACAACCCGCGGCGGACGAGGCGGGCGTCGCGATGAGCCGCGGCGACCGACCGGGCCACCTGCGAGACCTCGTAGGCGACGGCGGCGGGATACGCGCTGGGCGACGGCCGCTCGTCCAGGGGCGACAGCCGCAGCACGAGCCGGCGCCAGCCGCGAACGAAGCCGAAGCCGCCGCCGTCCCGCGCGGCCGCTGCGACGGCGGCCTGCCAGTCGATGCTCACGTCGAGCTCACGCGGCGTGATCGGGAAACGCTTGCCGCCGGCGGTGAACGTGACCGGGACGCCGGCGAGGCGCGCCGCCCGCCGCTCGAGCAGCCGGGTCGCCGCCGCCGGGCGGAGGCCGCTCACGTCGACGCCGGCGATGCGCGTGCCCGAGGCGAGCACGCCCGCGTCGCCCGCATAGGCGAAGCCGACGACCACCGCCAGCGCCACCAGCCCCGCCGACCCGAGCGCCAGCCAGGTCCACGGGCGGAGACGCGCCGACGCGCGGACCCGCACCGCCGGAGACGAGACAGCCACGACCCGGGCAATCGTAGCGAGGGGCGCTCGCCCGATCAGCCGCGCGGGATGAAGATCTCCTTCGCGATCACGAGCCGCTGGATCTGGGAGGTGCCCTCGTAGATCTGGAAGAGCTTCGCGTCGCGCATCAGCTTCTCGACCGGGTACTCCTTCATGTAGCCGTAGCCGCCGAAGACCTGCACGGCGTCGGTCGTGACCTTCATCGCGGTGTCGGCGGCGAAGAGCTTCGCGAACGACGACTGCAGCGTCGCGCGCTCGCCCTGGTCGAGCAGCCAGGCCGCCTGCCAGGTGAGGAGCCGGGCGCCCTCGATCGCCGTCGCCATGTCCGCGATCAGGAAGTTCACGCCCTGGTGCATCGCGATCGGGACGTCGAAGGTGACGCGCTCCTTCGCGTAGTCGACGGCGAGCTCGTAGGCCGCCTGCGCCACGCCCACCGCGCCGGCGGCCGTGCCGGGCCGGGTGAAGTCGAGCGTCTTCATCGCGATCTTGAACCCGTCACCCTCGGCGCCGAGGAGGTTCTCGGCCGGCACGACGACATCCGTCAGGGCGAAGGCGGACGTGTCGGTCGAGCGCTGCCCCATCTTGTCGAGGTGCTGCTCGATCGTGACGCCCGGCGTGTCCATCGGGACGATGAAGGCCGAGATGCCGCGATGGCCCTGCTTCGGGTCCGTCTTCGCGAAGACGACCGTCCAGGCGGCGTGACCGGCGTTCGTGATGAACGTCTTCGACCCGTTGAGCACGTACTCGTCGCCGCGGCGTACGGCGGTCGTCGACAGCCGCGCCACGTCCGAGCCGGCGCCCGGCTCCGACAGGCCGAACGAGCAGAGAACGGGCGCCTCGACCAGCGGCGGCAGCCAGCGCGCACGTTGCTCCTCGCTGCCGGCGATGATCACCGGCGCCGAGCCGAGGCCGTTCGCGCCGATCGCGGTGCCGATGCCCGAACAGCCCCAGTTGAGCTCTTCGCCGACGAGCATGCCGTCGAACGACGACAGCTCGGCGCCGCCGAACCGCTCGGGAACGTGCAGGTTCATCAGGCCCAGTGAGTGTGCCTTGGCGATCACGTCGGCAGGGTGCTGCGACCGCTCGTCGTAGTCGGCCGCCTTCGGCCGGATCTCCTTCGCCGCGAACTCGCGCGCGAGCGCCCGGAGCTCCTTCTGCTCGTCGCTCAGCCCGAACGAGACTCCGCTCCTCGTCGCGATCGCCGTCTGGTCGGCCACAGCCATTCCACCCTCCCGCTCCGCCTGATTGACTCGTCAGTCAAACGGTAGCAGCGGCGACCGCGTCGCCCGGCGCGCCGACCGGGCCGGGTGCCTCGCCGCGAGAAAGCAGCGCCGCGCCGACAACGACGAGCGCGAAGGCCCCGACGCGAAGCAGTCCGAGCGGGCCGCCGGGCAGGCGTTCGTGGAACACGGCGAGGCCGGCCGCGATCGGGAGGGCGTTCGTGAGCAGCGTCGCCGTCCCGGCGGTCGCGAGCGCGCCGCCGCGCTGGAAGCCGAACTGAAGCGCGACGAACGCCAGCCCGTGCGCGGCGAGCACCGCCGGGACGAGCAGCAGCCAGAGGCCGCCACCGACCGCGCCCTTCGTCGCCACGTCCCCGGCGCCGTACAGCACCCCCGCCGCGAGACCGAGGCCCGCGCCGGCGGCGAGCGCGCGCGCGCCGGCTCCCGCGAGCAGCAACGCAACCACGGCCGAGCAGGCGAGCCAGGCCATGATCGCGCCCCAGTCGCCCGCCCGGCCCGGCGACGAGCCGCCCGCGAGCGAGCCGGCGAGGAGCACGAGGCCCGCGATCGAGACCGCGACGGCCGCCCATTCGCGACGGGCGAGCGACGGCGCGCCCGCGCGCCGCGCGAGCAGCGCGAGCAGGCCGATCCCGCCGGCGGCGACCGCCTGGACGAGGGAGAGCGGCGCGAGCGCGAGCGCCGCGACGTAGAGCGCCCAGCCGCCGAGCCCGGTCGTGAAGCCGGCCAGCCAGCCGCGATGCCCGAAGAGCGAGCGCAGGGAGGCGACCGGGTGGCGGGCCGACAGCGGCGGCAGCCCGGAGGCGGCCGAGTGCTGGGCGACCCAGCCCCAGTTGAGCGCCCCGGCCGAGAGCAGCGCCAGGACGAGGCCGAGTGCGAGGCTGAGACTCACCGGCGGAGGGTCACCGGCGCCCGCCACCCTGGAACGGCAGGTAGGCCTCGGCCGCCAGCGCCGCCAGGCCGACGCGGGGCAGGTCGCGCCGCTGCTCGTAGACGACGAACCGGCGCTCCCAGCGGGGGAAGAACTTCCGGTTGAAGAGCAGCAGGTTGTCGAGCTGGAAATGGCCCTTCAGGCGCAGGAGCGCCCGGCGCTGCACCTCCTGCGCCCGCGTCAGCTCCACCTCGGGGGCGAGCAGGGCGGCGAACGGGGCGAAGTTGAGCGACACCCTGCGGTAGCCCGTCCGGCGGGCCCAGTCGACCGCGGCGCAGATGAGCCACTCGTTGAAGCCGTTCGGGGTCGAGCGCAGCCGAGGCATCGACGACAGCGACAGCGCGCCCCCGGCGGGCGCGACGGCGAAGTGCAGGAAGCCGCCGGCCCGCCCGTCCGGGCCGAAGCCGACGACGAACACGGCGTTGTCGTCCCCGAGCGCGAACAGGCTGTCGAGGGCCATCACGAACCCGCGCTCGGGCTCGGCGCCGCGCCACTCGTCGGCGATCGCCTGGAGCTCGGCCCGCAGCGGGGCGTCCAGCTCGCCGGGCCGCAGCGTCCGGGCGGTGAACCCGGCCTGCGCGAGCCGGTGGTTCGACTGGCGCACCTTGCGGATCGCCCGGCCGTCGAGCGAGAACGACGCGGTGTCGACGATCGCCTCGTCGCCGTGGTAGAGGGCGAGCAGGCCGTGCCGGCGGTAGAGCGGCAGCCGGTGCTCGGCCGCGCCGAGGATCCCGATGCGCCAGTCGCGCTCGTGCGCGAAGGCGACAAAGGCCGCGAGCAGCGAGTCGAGCTCGCGCTCGGGGCCGATCGGGTCACCCGAGACGATCGCGACGCCGCCGACCACTCGGTAGGCGAGGAACGACGCGCGGCTGTCCCCGAAGAAGTACGACTTGTCGGCGCGCAGGACGAACGGGGCGAGCGTGTCGGAGCCCCAGCTCGCCACGAGATCGTGCGCGAGCTGCCGGTCGCCGGCCTCCTGGCGCACGCGGTGGCGCCACGGCGCGAGCCAGCCGGCCAGGATCCACGCGGTCGCCGTCACCGCGAGCAGCAACAGCGACAGCGGGAACCACTGCCCGAAGGCGCCCGAGAGGTGGCGGGAGCCGCGGATGTTCAGCCCCAACAGGCCGGCGCCGATCTCGCGGAGGGCGAAGCCCGGGGTGAACGGCTGGTCGGCGACCATCCGGTTGATCCAGAGGGCGACGCCGCCGTAGACGAGGATCGCCGACGCCGACGCCAGCGTGCGGACGAGCGCGAGCCGCCGCGTCGAGCTGTCCCCGGGACGGTCGAAGTCGTGCCGGCGGGCCACGAGCGCCAGGAGGACGACGGCCGAGGCGAGCGTGCCGTCGTTCAGGCCGTGGAGGACGTGCAGGGCCGTCGAGGCAGAGGCGATCGCCACGGCGACCACCCAGGCCCGGTGCCGCCGGCGGGCGAGGCCCCGCGAGGCGACGAGCAGGGCGATGCCGGTGACGACCGCGACGGCGCGAGCGAGCGGGCCGACCGCGTCGGGAGTCAGCGAGCGGAGCCAACCGGCGTCGTCGCCGGGGAGGACCGCATGAAGCACGTTCAGCACGCCGCCCGCGGCGACGAGCCAGGCGATCACGGCCGGGCCTCGCCGGCTGCCGCCCCGGGCCACCCCCGCGACCGCCCCGCCGAGCCCGGCCAGCGCGGCCGCGAGATAGACGGCGTGCAGGCGGGCCGCGGCGTCGAACGCGTCGCGCGCGGCGATCTGCCGGACGACGGCGATCGAGACGCCGTCCGTGAGGTACACCCAGAGGCCGACGAAGAGCGCGAGCAGCAGGCCGGCGGTGAAGCGCTCGACCCGCGCCCACCGCAGCACCCCGCCGAGGGCCAGTCCGGTCACCGCCCAGACGACCGCGTACCACGCGAGCGAGGCCGACGAATGGCGCGAGAGCTCGTCGAGCGGCAGCGCCTCGCCGATCCGCGGCCCCGGGAGCGCCGGCTGCACGAGGTAGAGCCAACCGGTGGCGGCGAGCGAGAGGACGAGGACCGCGGGTGCGGCGGCGGCCTTACGCACGGGCCAGGCTCCGGCTCGCGACGAGATACGCGCGGGCGGCGTTGCCGCGCCAGAGCGCCCAGTTGTGCCCGCCGCGGACGACGAAGAACCGATGCGGGATGCGCTCCCGGGTGAGCGCCCGCGCGAACGCCGCGTTCTGCGCCCGGAAGCCGTCGTCGCTGCCGATGTAGAACCACACGAAGACGTGGTTGCGCCGGAGCCGCGCGGCGGCGTGCGCCAGCGTGACGGCGGGCGAGTTGGCGGCGAGCAGCGACCGCCGGTGCGCGAAGATCGAGCCGATGTCGTCGGCCCTGGTGTAGCCCGACCAGCTCTCGAGCAGGCGGAACTCACGCGGATGATGGAGGCCGATGTTGAGCGCGCCGTACCCGCCCTCGGAGAGGCCGGCGAGCGCCCGCCCGGAGGCGCTGCGAATCGTCCGGTAGCGCGCGTCGACCGCGCGGACGAGGTCGCGCGCGACGAACGTCTCCCAGCCGTTTCCGGGGCGCACGCCGTTCGCCCACTCCTCGTCGGTGAACGAACCAGTCGACCCGTAGGGCATGACCAGGATCAGCGGCTGGGCCCGGTGCCGCGCGACGAGGTCGTCCTCGACGACGCCGAGCCGGACGGTGGCCAGGAACGCCCCGGGACGGCCGGGGAAGCCGTGCAGGAGGTACAGCACCGAGTAGCGGCGCAGGGGATGCGTGGCATAGCCGGGTGGCAGATAGACGTCGACCGCCTGCCGGCGGCCGCCGAGCGCAGGGCTCGCGACGTAGATCCGCTCGGAGGTGCCGCGAGTCTGCACCCAGCTCGCGTCCTTCGGCGGCGCGAAGCCGCGGTAGACCCAGAAGTTGTCGACGTAGCGGTACGCGCCGACCAGGCCGAGCGCGAGGAACGCCGTCGCGCCGAGCGCGAGCGCCGTCCGGCGACCAGGGAAGGGCAGCGAGGCGATCATCGCCCTGGGTTGTAGGCCGCGGCACGTTGAGTGCGCGCGGGTGCCCGGTTAAGGGTCGGTGAAGGCGGCGGTGAGGCGACCGAACGCCAGGGCGAGCCAGCCCGCCGCGTGCGCCCGCCACAGCGAGACGGTGTGGCCGCCGGCGTACAGCTCGAAGAGGTGGGGCACGTGCGCCTCCGTCAGCTCGCGGTCGAAGACGATGTTCTCGCCCGCGAAGAGCTTGTCGGCGCGGCCGACGTAGAACGACAGGGACGTCGGCGACGTCGCATCCTGCGCCACGAGCTGGGCGATCTCGTTGTGGGCGTTCGTCTCGGGCCCGCGGTCGAGCGCCGTGGTCCCTGTGGGGTCGGTCGCGTGGAAGTAGCCCGACCACGACTGGATCGCCGCGAACTCCTGCAGGTGGTGCAGGCCGATGATGATCGCGCCGTAGCCGCCTGCCGACTCGCCGACGAGGGCCCGCCCGTCCCGGGTCGGGATCGTGCGGAACGTCGAGTCGACGTAGGCGACGAGATCATGGGCGACGTAGGTCTCCCAGTTGCGCCCCGGCCCCCAGTTCAGGTACTCCGGATCGGTGTCCTTCGTCCGCGAGCCCTGCGGCTCGACCAGGATCGCGGGCTTGCCGGTGTCCTGGATCGCGTCGGCCAGCCACTTGCTCCCCGTGTAGGCCGACGGTGGCGCCGGCAGGCCGTGCAGGAAGTAGACGACCGGGTAGCGCTCGTCGCCGGTCTCGTACCCCGCCGGCAGGAACACGAGCGCGTGCATGACGCCGTCGAGGGCGGGCGAGAAGAAGCTGACCGTCACCTGGTCGCGGTCGGTCGCGGCCGTCGGTGTGGCGGGGGCCGGTGTCGTCGGGACGGGAGTCGCCCCCGCCGGCATCGACGCCGCGGCGAAGAGCAGGCAGGCGAGGACGAGTTTGCGCGCTCCCCCCACGACCCGACCAGCCTAGACGGCGCGCCGCGGCGGGCACGAATCTCTTGGGAAAGTCCTACGCGCGCTCCGCCAGCCCCGCGGCGACGATCTCCACGACGGCGTCGACGGCGCGCCGCACGTCGTCCTCGCCACCGGGCAGCTGGCCGAGCACCCAGCCGGTGAGGATCTCCTCGAGCGCGCCGTAGAAGATGAACGCGGCGAGCCGCGGGTCGACGTCGCGGCGGATCTCGCCCCCGTCGCGCGCCTGCTCGAACATCCGCGTCAGGCCCGCGAAGACGCGCCCGATCTCGTCGACGCGTCTTCCGACCTCCGGGCTGCGCGCGATCTCGCGGATCAGGACCCGTACGAGATCGGGGTCGGCCAGCCACGAGCCGAGGAACACGCCTGCGAACCGGCGGAGGCGGCCGTCGAGCGGCAGGCCCGAAGCCTCGAGCCGCTCGGTCTCGACGACGAGCTCCTGCCAGCTCGCCCGGAAGATCGTCTCGAGGACGTCGTCCTTCGAGCGGAAGTAGTGGTAGAGCAGCCCGTGCGCGACGCCCGCCTCCTCGGCGATGTCGCCGACGCGGGAGCCGTGGAAGCCGTCCCGCGCGAAGACACGCACGGCGGCCCGCACCAGCTCCGACCGGCGATCGACGACCTGCTCGGACACGGCGGCAGCATAATCGCCGGCGCCGGGAGGCCCGGCCCGTCTCAGCCGGGCAGGAGCCGGCGGCCGAGCCGCGGCAGCCGGCCCTGGGCGTGCCAGGCACCGAGCGCGAGCACGAACACGGCGCCGGTGAGGATGCCGAGCCCCTGCGAGGCGACGCCGAACGCGAGCGCGCTCTCGGCGTGCATCCCCGAGGCGATCAGGATCGCTGCGCCGGCGCCGGCCTGCGTGGCCGCCCCCGCGGGGGCGATCGGCAGCGCGGCCGACGCCGACGAGGCGCACAGGAAGCCGAGGGCGGCCGCGAAGTCGGTGCCGAGGCCGAGCGCCGCGAGGAGGACGAACACGGCCAGGGCGCGGAACGTCCACGAGAGCGCGACCCCCGACCAGGCCCACACGGCCTCGCGGCGCGGCGCGGCATGCTCGGCGACCCAGCCGGCGAGCCGGAACCGGGAGAGGCGCGGGACGCGCGCGATGCGGGGCAGGTTGAGGACGACGGCCGCCGAGGCGACACCGGCGACGGCGACCAGGATCAGGCCCGCCCGCACCCAGCCGCCGACGTGCTCGATCCCGGCCGCGACGGACGCGAACGGCGCCAGCGCGACGCTGTCGAGCAGGCCGAGCAGGAAGAGCGACAGCCCGACGGCGCCGAGGCTGACCCGGCCGCGCCGGCAGCGCCGGACGACCGCCAGCCGCACCAGCTCGTCGAAGCGGCCGGGCAGGGCAATCCCCGCCACGGAGGCGGCGCCGCCCGCGGCGGCCAGCGTCAGAGTCGCCGGACGGGCGCCGATCCGGAACAGGTGGCGCCAGCCCCACGCCTTCGCGGCGTAGGCGCAGAGGAGCAGGAAGGCGGCGAGGCCGACCAGCCAGAGGTTCGCGTGGTGCAACGGCCAGCCGGACCGCAGCAGATGCCGCCCCACGAACGCCGAGATGACGGCGGCGACGGCTACGAAGGTCGCGTTGAGAAGGCGCTTGTACCGCATTGCTCCCTCTCATCGGCAGGGAGCGCCGCCGGACTATCCCCTGTTAGGTCAAGCATCGTCACGTCGAGCATCGTCACGTCGAGCATCGTCATGAGGCCGCGCAGAGCCGGGTGGCAGGACCCGTTCCCCGAGCTTGCCGAGCGCCTGCGTGAGCTCGCTCGGGATCACCCACACCTTGTTCGCGTCGCCCTGGGCGATCTGCGGCAGTACCTGCAGGTACTGGTAGGCGAGCAGCGCCGGGTCGGGGTCGCCGCGGTGGATCGCGCCGAACACCGTCTCGATCGCCTGCGACTGGCCTTCGGCGGCGAGGATCGCCGCCTGCTTCTGGCCCTCCGCCTTCAGGATCGCCGACTGCTTGTCGCCCTCGGCCGTGAGGATGGCGGCCTGCTTGACCCCTTCCGCCTGGAGGATCGCGGCGCGCTTCTCCCGCTCGGCCCGGATCTGCTTCTCCATCGTGTCCTTGATCGAGGCCGGCGGGTCGATCGCCTTCAGCTCGACCCGGTGGATGCGGATCCCCCACTTGCCGGTCGCGTCGTCGAGGATGCCGCGCAGCTGGTTGTTCACCTGGTCGCGCGAGGTGAGCGTCTCGTCGAGCGTCATCGCACCGATCACGTTGCGGAGCGTCGTCACCGAGAGCAGGTCGATCGCGTCGAGGTAGTTCGCGATCTCGTAGATCGACGCCTTCGGCTCGGTGACCTGGAAGTAGATGACGGTCTCGACGTTGACGACGACGTTCTCCTTCGTGATCACCGGCTGGGGCGGGAACGACACCACCTGCTCCCGGAGGTCGAGCAGCGGCCGGACGCGATCGACGAACGGGATCACGAGCGCCAGGCCGGGCGTGAGGGTGCGGCTGTAGCGGCCGAAGCGCTCGACGACGCCCGCGCGGGCCTGCGGGATGACGCGGACGGCTCGGGCCAGCGTGACCAGGACGAAGAGCGCGACGACGCCGAGCACGATCAGGGGAACCATCGATTGACCTCGTTTCTATTCAGCGACCAGGGCCGTGGCGCCCTGGATCTCGACGACATGGACCTGTGCCCCGGTGGGGAAGACCTGACCGTCGAGGTAGGTGCGGGCCGTCCACTCCTCGCCGCCGATCCGGACCAGGCCGTCCTGACCGTCGACGTCCCGCAGCACGGTCGCCGGGCGGCCGCTGAGCGCCGCGATGCCGGTGCGCGAGAGCGCGGGCTGGCGGATGTGCCGGCGCGCGATCGGCCGCAGGACGAGCAGCGACAGCAGCGAGGCGATGCTGAACGTGATCAGCGCGGCCACGCCGCCTGCCAGGGCTCCCGCGAGCGCCGCCGCCACGGCCGCCAGCGCGAGCGGCCCGAGGAAGAACGCGCCCGGCGTGAGGACCTCGCCGATCGCGAGCCCACCCGCAATCAAAGCCCACAACAGCCAGCTCACGCGTCCACCATAGCCCGCGGACGGGCCGGGTCAGCCGAAACCGAGCGCCGCCACGAGGCCGCGCAGATCGTCGAGCCGCCCGGGCTCGGCCGGGTAGCGGCGGTCGCGGTCGACGAGCACCGCCTGCATCCCGATCGCGCGCGCCCCTTCGATGTCGTCCTCGAGCGTGTCGCCCACCATCACCGCCTCGGCGGGGGCGACGCCGAGCAGGTCGAGCATGTGGCGGAAGATCGCCTCGTGCGGCTTCGCCTTGCCGTGCGCCTGCGAGGTGAGCACCGCATCGGCCTCGATCCCGTGATGGGCCGCGAACACGGGCAGGTCGCGCGCGGTGTTCGACAGGAGCCCCACCTTCAGCCCATGCCGGCGGAGCGCCGCGACCGCGGGAAGCGCGTCGTCGTACAGCTCGAAGTGGCGCTCGTGGTTCCAGGCGGCCGTCATCTCGACCGCCGCCGCGTACGTGTCGCCCTCGCCGCCCATCCCCCGGATGATCCGCTCGGTGAAGAGCACCCAGGCCTCCTCGTCGTGGTCGAGCTCCGGGTGCCGCTCGAGCGTCGCGGCCGCGGCCGCGCGCGCGGTGTCGTAACGGGCCGGGTCGAGCTCGAGGCCGTGCCGGGCGCCGAGACGGCGATACCCGTCGGGCCCGAGGTCGGGCCCCGGCCGGACGAGCGTGAAGTCGACGTCGAACACGACCGCACGCAGGCTCACCGGGCGAGGATAGCCTGCCTCGGGTGACGGGCCAGGCGGGCACCCGGGAGCGGCCCGGCACGCTGGCGGCCTTCTCGAGCCGCGACTTCCGGCTCCTGTGGGGCGGGCAGACGATCTCGTTCGTCGGCGACGCCGCGTTCGTCGTCGCGCTCGGCTGGCGGGTCAACGACCTCACGCACTCGGCCGGTGACCTCGGGTTCGTCCTGGCCGCCGAGTCGGTCGCGATGCTCGCGACGCTGCTCTGGGGCGGCGTCCTCGCCGACCGCTACTCCCGTCGGCTGCTGATGATCTCGTCCGACCTCGCGCGCACCGTCGTCGTGGCGGCGTTCTTCGCCGTCGAGGTCGCCGGGCACGTCGGGCTGCCCGCGGTGATCGTGCTCGCGGCCTGCTTCGGCGCCGCCGACGGCTTCTTCCAGCCGGCGTTCGGCGGCATCGTCCCGCTCGTCGTCGACGCGCCGCTGCTGCCGTCGGCGAGCTCGTGGATCGGGATCGCCCGCCAGGCGAGCGCGGTCGTCGGCCCGGCGATCGCGGCCGGCCTGTACGGGACGGCAGGCCCTGCCACCGTGTGGGCGATCGAGGCCGCCTCCTTCGTCGTCTCGGCGGGCGCACTCTGGCTGGCACGACCGCGGCGCAGCGAGGCCGGGCCGCAGCTCGGCCTCCGGCGCGAGCTCGCCGTCGGGTTCCGCTACGTCCTCGCCGTGCCGTGGATCTGGACCGGGATCGCGGCCGCCACGGTCATCCTCATGGTCGCGATGGCGCCGTACACCGCCCTGCTGCCCGCCGTCGTCCGCGTCCACTACCACCGTGGCGTCTTCTCCTACGGGCTCCTCTTCAGCCTGATGGCGGCCGGCATGGTCGCCGGCTCGCTCGTGTGGGCGCGCTGGCACCCGGCCCGCAACCGCGTCGCCGTCTGCTTCGCCTCCTTCGGCATCAACGACCTCGGGATCGTCGCCGTCGCGATCTCTCCCTGGTTCTGGCTCGCCGCCTGCGCCGTCGTCTGGCGTGGCTTCTGGATCGGCGTCGGCGGCGCCGCCTGGGTGACGCTCATCAACGAGCTCGTGCCCGAGAACCTGCTCTCACGGGTGTTCAGCCTCGACTACTTCGGCTCGTCGGCGCTGACGCCCGTCGGCTTCGTGATCGCGGCGGCCGCCGCCGGGGCGGTCGCGCCCACGACGATCCTGATCGTCGGCGGTGCGCTCGGCTGCCTCCTCTGGTTCGCGCCCCTGCTCCACCGCGAGGTACGCGTCGCGGCGTGACCGGGCGTCGCGAGACGCTAACCTGTGGCCCTTCGGGGTGTGGCGCAGCCTGGTAGCGCGCTCCGTTCGGGTCGGAGAGGTCC
>CAYXXE010000060.1:0-12397 GCA_964468985.1 uncultured Gaiellales bacterium
ACACCCACCTCGAGCTGACGATGATCCACGAAGGCCCGCTGCTCGAGTACGCGGGACGTGACCTCGCCTACCTCCAGTGGGGGGCGGCCGCGCGGCACTGGCTCATGCTCGTCGTCGCCGCGCAGGTCTTCCTGCCGCATCCGCGTGGGGTCTGGGCCCAGCTCGCCCTCCTGCCCGTCTGGCTCGTCGTGCTCTGCGCCGGGCTGGCTCTCACCGAGACCCTGATCGCCAAGCTGCGGATCCTGCTCGTGCCGCGCCTGCTCGCCATCGGGGCGGTCGCCGCCCTGCTCGGTGTCGCCTCCTGGCTGGTGCAGACTGCATGAACGGCGGTCTCGTCTGGCTGCTCGTGGCGCTCGGGGTGGGCGTGCCGGTCGTGCGCCGCCGCTCGGTCGCGGTCGGCCTCGTCACGGCACAGGCCCTCGTGCTCGCCGGCGCCGCCGTCGCGAACGGGCACGAGACGACGGCCGCGGTGGCGCTCGCGCTGCGGGCAGCCGTCCTGGCGACGCTGCTGCTCTTCGTCGTCGCCCGGACGCGCGAGCCGCGTCCCGTCCGCGCCGGCATCCCACCGCTCGCCCGTGCCGGGCTCGGTGTCGCGCTGGCGCTCGCGCTCACCTGGCTCGTGCCGGCCATCGGGCTCAGCTCCCGCAACGTCGAGCGCGGCGTGCTGGCGCTCGTCGCCTTCGGTGCGATCACGGTCGCCACGCGACGCGCGACGCTGTTCCACATTCTCGGGATCGTGCTGGCCGAGAACGGGCTCGCGCTCGCCGCCCTCGAGCTGCCACGAGGCTCGTCCCAGGCCCTCGAGCTCGGCGTCGGCTTCGACCTGACGCTCGTCGCGTTCGTCGCCGCCGTCTTCCACGAGCGGATCTTCGCCGAGTTCGGCGCAGGCGACTCCGCCGCGCTACGGAGCCTGCGTGACTAGCCGCGAACTGCTGGCCCTGGCGGTCGTCGCCGCCCCGGCGTGCGCGGCCGTCGCCTCCGCGGTCGCTCCGCGTCGCGCAACGAGCGCAGTCGCCACGGCGGGCGCGGTGCTGTCGGCCGTCGCGGCGGGAACGCTCGCGGTGGTCGCTCTCGCGGATCCGGCAACGCGGCTCGTCGGGCGCTGGGTGGTCGTCGACGCCGCCGCGGGCCTGCTCGTCGGCGTGATCGGCGTCGTCGGCCTCGCGAGCGTCCTGGTGTCACCGAGCTATCTCACAGCGATGACGACCGGGCTCGTACGAGCCGAGCGGCGCGCGCGAGCCTACTACTGCCTGCTCTTCGCGTTCTGGGCGACCACGGCCGCGATCCCGCTGGCCGGGAACCTCGGCGGGGCCTGGCTCCTGATCGAGGCGACGACGGCCACCTCGGCGCTGCTCGTGGGCTTCAGCGGCCGCCCCCGGGCCCTCGAGGCCGGGTGGAAGTACCTGATCCTGACCTCGCTCGGGCTCGGGGTTGCGCTGCTCGGGATCGTGCTGCTGGCTGCCGGCTCGACTCACGGCGGCCTCGATGCGCTGTCGTGGCGGAGCCTCTCGTCGATCCAGCCCCGCCACGGCGCGACCCTGGTCGCCTACCTCCTTCTGCTGGCAGGCCTGGCGGCCAAGATCGGCTGGGCGCCGGTGCACAACTGGCTCCCCGATGCGCACGCCGAGGCGCCGGCGCCGGTGTCGGGCCTGCTCTCGGCAGCGCTCTTGCCGACCGTGCTGCTCGTCGCCTGGCGGGCCGGCCAGGCGCTCTCGCCGGTGATCGGAACGTCGACCGCAAGATCCGTGCTCGTCGGCTTCGGGCTCGCCTCCCTCGCCGTCGCCGTTCCGTTCCTGTGGCGGCCGCTGCCCTGGAAGCGCCTGCTCGCGTACTCGAGCCTCGAGCACATGGGCGTGCTCGCGCTCGGCATCGGGTTCGCGACGCCGCTCGCGCTGGTCGGAGTCGCCGTGCACGTCGCGGGCCATGCGGTCGCCAAGGCGCTCGCGTTCTATGCGGCGACACCGCTCCTCGCCCACGAGCCTCGCGCCGCCGCTCACCCCGCGTCGGGCGTTGCCCGAACCCAGCCGGCACTCGGAGGCGTGCTCGGGATCACCCTCGGAGCGCTGTCGGGCCTGCCGCCCTCGCCGCTCTTCGTCAGCGAGATCCTGATCGTCGCCGGCGGGTTCCAGGCCGGGCGCCCCTGGACGGCGGGCGTGGCGGCGGTTCTGCTCGCACTCGGGTTTCTCGGCCTCCTGCGCGCCCTGATCGAGACGGTCGCCGGAAAGGCGCACCGGCGCACCCCGGCCACAGGTGGCCTGCGCGGCGTCCTCGTACTGACGGCGGTCGGCTCGGCCTGCCTGCTGGCGCTGAGCGCTGCGGCTCTCTGGCTGCCCGGCAGCGACCTCGCCGGAGCGCTCGCTCGAGGCGTCGGATGACGTCCGCCCATCGCACAGCCGTGTCGGATGCGCTCGCGTCGGGCTGGTCGTTCGCCGGCCTCCACGCCACCCGCGCGGGGGCGTCGGTGCGAACGGCTCTCGTGCACCCCGACGGGCGCGTCCGGCTCGAGACGGTCGACGTGCACGACGGGCGGGTGCCGTCGATCGTCGATCTCGCCCCGGCGGCGGGCTGGGACGAACGGGAGGCTGCCGACCTGTACGGCGTCGGCTTCGACGGGCACGAGCCGCTCCGGCCGCTGGTCGACCACGACCTCGATCTCGGCCACTGGACGGTCCCCGTGAGCGGACGGGATGCGTATCAGGTCGCGGTGGGCCCGATCCATGCCGGCGTGATCGAGTCGGGGCACTTCCGCTTCCATGTGGTCGGAGACCGCATCCTCTATCTGGACGCGCGCCTCTTCTACAAGCACCGCGGGCTCGAGCGCGCCGCCGAGGGGCAGTCGCTCGCCGGCGGGCTCGCCTACGCCGGCCGCGCCTGTGCAGCGTGCGCGGTGTCGAGCTCCGTGGCCTACGCCCAGGCATGCGAGGACGCCCTCGGCCTCGACTCTCCGCCCGCGCTGGCCCGGGCGCGGACACTCCTGCTCGAGCTGGAGCGCGTCTGGAACCACCTGAACGACGTCGCCGCCGCGTGCTCGGGGGTCGGGTTGGCCGCCGGCAGCACGACCTTCGCCGCCCTCACCGAGGAGGCGCGGCGCGTGAACCAGGCGCTCACCGGCCACCGGTTCGCGTTCGGGACGATCGAGGTCGGCGGGAGCCGGCTCTCGCTCGACCCGCCGACGGTCGCCGAAGCGCGCCGGGCGCTCGGTGAGATCCGCAGCGGAGCGGAGCGCGGGTGGCGGGAGCTCTCGTTCAACGGCTCGTTCGTCGACCGCTTGGCCGACATCGGCATCGTCGACGCCGCCGACGCGCGGCGGCTCGGCACCGTCGGCCCGGCGGCGCGCGCGGCAGGGCTCCGCGAGGACGTGCGGGTGACCAGCCGCCGCCTCGCCTACGACGGGTTCGCGGCCGTCGTTCCCGAGCGTGCGCCGGGCGATGTCCAGGCCCGGATCGAGCAGCGGGTACTCGAGCTTCGGCAGTCCTTCGAGCTTCTCGAGACGCTTCTCGCGACGCCCTTCGCACCGTCGTCCGCCGAGCGCGCCGGCGCCGAGGCCGACATCGGCGTCGGCAGGGTCGAGAGCCCGCGCGGGGCGACGCTCTGCGTCGTCGAGCGCACCGGCGACCGTCTCGACCGGCTCCGGCTGCGCACGGGCTCCTACGCCAACTGGCCTTCGGTGGCGGCTGCCGCGGCCGGCGACCTCCTGCCCGACTTCCCGCTGATCAACAAGAGCTTCGAGCTCTGCTACGCCTGCGCCGATCGCTGATGCTGACGCTGCTCCGCGATCTGCGCACACTCCGCCGCCGGCTGGCGCTGCCGGCCCCCGGCCGCGGCCGCAGCCTGGCGATCCGCCACGTCGACGCGGGCTCGTGCAACGGCTGCGAGCATGAGCTGACCGCCGCGGCCGGGCCGCACTACGACCTGCAGCGCTTCGGTTTCGGAGTCGTCGCATCGCCCCGGCATGCCGACGTGCTGCTCGTGACCGGCGCCGTGACGACGCGTATGCACGGCCCGCTGCTGACCGCGTATGCCGCGATGCCGGAGCCCCGCCGCGTCGTCGCCCTCGGCGACTGCGCACTCGGCTGCGGCATGCTCGGCCTCCCGTCGGAGCTCGTCGGCCGTGTCGAGGACGTGCTGCCCGTCGATCTCCGCGTCCCGGGCTGCCCGCCGACGCCGGAAGCCATCCAAGCCGCGCTCCTCGCGGTCTGCGACGGCAGCGTCTGAGAGGATCCCCGTGTGACGACCCGGGTGCTGCCCGCTTTCCTGTCGAGCCCGACCTGGCTCGTCGAGCCCGCGGGCTGGTCGGGCGACGGCCACACCCTGACGATCGAGACGGGGCCTCGGTGCGACTGGTTCGTCGATCCGGCGGGGGCGGCCGAGCCGATGCTGAACGGCCCGGCCGTCGTCGGTGCGGTCGCCGGCGACTTCGTGCTCGGCGCCCGTGTCACGGTCGACTTCCGGGCGAAGTTCGACGCGGGCGTGCTGATGGTCCACGCCGACGATCGCTGCTGGGCCAAGCTCTGCTTCGAGCAGTCGCCGCAGGGAGAGCCGATGGTCGTGTCGGTGGTGACGCGCGGCGCCTCGGACGACTGCAACTCGCTGACGGTGACGGCGGGCGAGGTCTGGCTCCGCATCGCGCGGCTCGGGGCGGCCTTCGCCTTCCACGCTTCGCCGGACGGCCGCCGCTGGAGCCTCGTCCGTCATTTCGGATTGCCTGCCGAGGAGGTCGCCGTCGGCTTCGAGGCCCAGTCGCCCGTCGGCGAGGGCTGCAGCGCGACATTCACGGACATTCGCTTCGAGTCGCGACGGCTCGGCGACATCCGCAGCGGCGAATGACGGCTGCTCAGGCCAGCGCGTCGTACGCGCGCGCCGCGAGGTAGATCGCGAACGACAGCGAGCTGATGTAGAAGCTCGTCGGCCACGAATGGGCGAGCGAGAGCAGGATCCCGCCCTCGGTGGCGACGAGCGCGATCGCGATGCTGAGCGCCAGCATCAGCGGCGGCCGCACCGTCAGCCGCTGGGCCGCGGCGGCCGGGGTGATGACGAGCGTCAGGACGAGCAGCACGCCGACGACCTGGATCGCCTCGGCCGTCGTGAGCGCGAGCAACAGGAAGATCGCGACCGACAATGCCCTGACCGGGACACCGCGCGCGGCTGCACCGTCCGGGTCGACGCTCGCGAACTGGAGCGGACGGTAGACGGCCGCCAGCCCGGCCAGCACGAGGACCGCGACCCCGACGAGCCCGAGCAGCTGGCGATCGTCGACACCGACGATGCTGCCGAACAGCAGGTTCGTCGCCTCGGTCGCGTAGCCCTGGTAGAGCGACAGGAACAGGACGCCGAGCCCGAGCCCGAAGGCGAGGACGGCGCCGATCGCCGAGTCTCGCTCGCGGCCGCGCAGGGAGAGCAGGCCGAGCGCGAGGCCGACGCCGAGCGAGCCGCCGATCATCCCGAGCACCGGTGAGACTCCCGCGACCAGGGCCCCCGCCGCGCCGGTGAACCCGAGCTCGGAGATCGCGTGCACCGCGAAGCTCAGCCCACGGGTGACGACGAAGACGCCGATCGCACCCGAGACGATCGCCACGACGGCGCCCGCGAGCAACGCCGTGTGCACGAAGTGCTGTTGGAGGAGCTCAGTGAACATCGTCCGGGTGGTGGACGTGCTGGTCGTCGGGGGTGCCGACGACGACGATGCGGCCGCGAACGCGGAGCACGTCCACGTCGGTCGCGTAGAGGCGCGACAGGGTCTCGGAGGTGAGTACCTCGTCCGGCGCTCCGATCGCCCAGGCTCCGGGCGCGAGGTAGAGCACCCGGTCGACCGTGGGCAGCACCGGGTTGATGTCGTGGGTGACGAACACGACCGGCGTGCCGGCCGTCCGGCGGCGCGCGTCGAGGAGGTCGACGATCACCCGCTGGTAGGCGAGGTCGAGCGACAGCAGCGGCTCGTCGGCAAGCAGCAGGACGGGATCGGAGACGAGCGCCTGCGCGACCCGGAGCCGCTGCTGCTCGCCGCCCGACAGGCGGCCCACGGGCGCGTCTGCGAAGCCGCCCGCCCCCACCTCGGCCAGCACCTCGTCGATGCGCGCCGCGTCGGCCGGCGCCAGACGCCCGAGCCCGAAGCGGTGGCCGTCGATCCCGAACCGCACGACGTCGCGCCCGCGGATGCGCAGGTCGCGGTCGAAGGCGCGCTGCTGCGGCACGTAGCCGATCCGCGACCGCCGCGCGGTCGGCGTGCCGCCGTCGATCTGGACCGTGCCGGTCGAGGGCTCGAGCAGGCCGAGCAGGATCCGGATCAGGGAGGTCTTGCCGGTGCCGTTCGGGCCGAGCACCGCAAGCAGCTCTCCCGCCGCGAGCGCGAAGCTCAGGCCCTCCCAGAGCAGGCGGTCGCCGAAGCGCAGACCGAGGCCCTCGACCGAGACCACGGGGGCGGGGCCGCTCACCGCGCGAGCGCCCTCTGCAAGGCCCGCGCCTCGGCGAGCAGCCACTGCTGCACCGTAAGGTGAGCAGGCAACGTCTCGGTCACGCCGACGACCGGGATGCCCGCCGCGCGGGCGGCCGACCGGATCCGGGTCGTGATCGGCGAGACGGCCTGCGAGTTGTAGAGCAGGACGCGAACGTGACGGCCGGCGAGGAGCGCGCTCATCGCCGCGACGGCGGCCGGCGACGGCTCGGTGCCGTCCTCGATCGCGCGCGTGAACCCCGCGGGCGCGAGGTTCCGCAGGCCGGCAGCGGCGATCAGATAGCCGGGTACCGGCTCGGTATAGGCCACCGGGGCCTCCCCGTCGGAGGCGCGGATCGCAGCCACCTCGCGGTCGAGCGGCGCGAGGCCGGCGTCGAAGCGCCGCAGGCCGGAGCGGTAGGCGGCGGCGTGCGCCGGATCCCGCAGCACGAGCCCGGCGGCGATCGCCGCCGCGATCCGCGGCAGACTCGGCACGTCGTACCAGAGGTGCGGGTTCGCGTCCCTGCCGTGAACGCCGAGCACGGCCGCGGCCGTCACGACGATCCGGCGCCGGCTCGGCGAGGCCTGCTCGAGGCGCGACATGAAGGCGTCGTAGCCGACCCCGTTCTCGATCACGAGGCTCGCCCGCGCGACGGCCAGGGCGTTTTCCGTCCCCGGCTCGAACAGGTGCGGGTCGGCGTTCGGGTCGGAGAGAATCGAAGTGACCGACACGTGGGCACCGCCGATCTGGGCGACGATGTCGCCGTAGACGTTCGTCGAGGCCACGACGGGCAGCCCGCCGGGCGCTCTCCCGGTCCCGCCGCAGCCTGCGAGCAGCAGCGCGCCGAGCGAGCAGGCAAGAACCATTCTCAGCATGTCGGGCGACGGTAACGATTCTCATCAGCACTGTCAAGAATCGTTATCATCGCCACATGACCGTCTGGAAGCTCGAGGTGCAGGATCGTCTCCGCGCCGCCGGCTACCGCAACGGCGCGGCGCGGGTCGCGCTCGTCGACCTGCTCGACACGCAGACCTGCTGCGCCTCGGCCGCGGGGCTCCACGAGACATTGCGCGCCCAGGGGCGCAACGTCGGGCTCGCGAGCGTCTATCGCGTGCTCGACTCGCTGCTCGCGGCCGGGCTCGTGCAGCGGGTCGACGTCGGCGACGGCATCGCGCGCTACGAGCCGGTGCGCACCTCGGCCGAGCACCACCACCATCTGGTCTGCACCGGCTGCGGGACGGTCGAGGCGTTCACCGACCCGGGCCTCGAGCGGGCGATCCACCGCGTCGAGGAGACGAGCGGCTACGCCGTCGACAAGCACGACGTGGTGCTGCACGGCGCCTGCGCGAACTGCCGCTGACGCCGCTCGTCCCTTGACCCGGCCTCGCGCGTCGGGGACACTCGGCCCGCTGGTCGGACAGGCGCAATCGAGAGGAGTCGGAGATGTGGGCACGTGTGGCGCGGTTCGAGGGGGATCCGGCAGACGTCGAGGCGCGGGTGGAGCGGCTGCAGGGGCTGATCCATGCAGACGCCGTGCCGCCTGAGTTGGCCGACGCGAAGGTGCTGCTGCTCGTCGACCGGGCGTCCGGCGCGATGCTCGGGCTCACGCTCTTCCCGACCGAGGAGGCGCTGCACAAGGGAGACGCGGTGATGAACGCCGGGCCCGGCGCGGCCGGGCGGCGCTCCGCGGTCGAGTTCTACGAGGTGCCCGTCCACCTGGGGCTGTGAGAGGTTGTGACCGCAGGCCGGCGCGGCGGCGTATGACGGGCATGCGCATCCTCCTCACACTCCTCGCGGCACTTGCCACGGTCGCCGCCGCCGGTGCGGCCGTCGCGTCGCCAAGGCTCGCCGTGCCCTGCAAGGGCTCGCAGCTCTCAGGCAGCTTCAACGCAGTCCCCGGCAGCGCCGGCGCCGGCAACATCGTCTACCGGCTGACGCTCACCAACACCTCCATGGCCACCTGCACCCTCACCGGCCTGCCCTCCGGGCAGCTGCTCGGCAAGACCGGCACGAAGCTGCCCACGCACATCCGGGCCGCCTTCCCGCAAGGGCTCACCGCGATCCTGGTGACGCTCGCCCACGGCAAGTCGTCGCATGCGACGGCCCGTTTCTCGCCCGACGTCCCCGGCGTCGGCGAACAGCAGGCGGGGCCGTGCGAGAAGACCGCCTACCGCCTGCGCGTGACGCCTCCGGGCGGCGGCGCGACGGTCGTCAAGATCGCTCCGCCCACCCCGGTGTGCGAGCACGGCCAGTTGTCGTTCTCGGCCTACGGCCGCTGATTGACCTCGGCGAGGCGTCGCGCGACGGCTGCAGCCGCTCGCGCGAGCGCCTCGCCGGCTTCCGCATCGGCCGCGACCGCCGAGTCGAGGCGGGCACGCACCGCCGCGCCGAGGAGCGCCACTTCGTCTGCCCGGGCGGCCACGGCGAGTGGGACGTCGACCGTGCGCTGCCGGCTCGCCGCGCTGCGCTCGGCCAGGAATGCGCCGTAGACCTCTCCGTCCTCGTCGGCGAGACGGGCCAGCTCGCCCGCGAGCGTCTGCGCTCGGACGGCCGCCGCGTCGTCACCGGCAAACCGCGCGGCGAGCTCGACGAGCGCCGCGGCCATCGCTCCCGTCAGCGCCGCGGCCGCGCCGCTCGCCGGAGCGGGCGTCCGCGCGCCGAGCGCCTCGAGCAGCTGCCTAACCTGGAGCCGGCTCAGGCTCATGCCGGTAGAACCCGACCGTTGCGGGCTCGAGCGGGGTGTTGCCGGCGATCAGGTCGGCGGCCCGCTCGGCCACCATCAGCACCGGGGCGTAGATGTTGCCGTTGGTGACGTAGGGGAAGACGCTCGCATCGACCACGCGCAGGCCGTCGAGACCGCGCACCCGCATCGTGCTCGGGTCGACGACCGACCCGTCGTCGACGCCCATGCGACACGTGCAGGAGGGGTGCAGCGCCGTCTCGGCGTCGCGGGCGACCCAGTCGAGGATCTGCTCGTCGGTCTCCACTGCCGCGCCGGGCGACGTCTCGCCGCCATCGAGCGTTGCGAACGCCTGCTGGCCGAGAATCGTGCGCGCGACGCGGATCGCCTCGACCCACTCGCGGCGATCCTGGTCGGTCGAGAGGTAGTTGAAGCGCAGCGCGGGATGGCGGCGCGGGTCGCTGGACGTGATCTTCACCGAGCCCCGTGCGTCGGAGTACATCGGCCCGACATGCACCTGGTAGCCGTGCTTGCCGGCAGGCTGCGAGCCGTCGTAGCGCACGGCCAGCGGCAGGAAATGGAACATCAGGTTCGGGTAGGCGACCTCGTCGTTCGACCGGACGAAGCCGCCGGCCTCGAAATGGTTCGACGCCGCCGGGCCCGACCGGAGCAGCAGCCACTGCGCCCCGATGAACGGCCGACGCCAGAGCTGCAGCGCCGGCTGCACCGACACCGGCTGCGTGCAGAGATGCTGGACGTACACCTCGAGGTGGTCCTGCAGGTGCTCGCCGACGCCCGGCAGGTCGTGGACGACGTCGACGCCCACCGCTGCGAGCTCCGCCGCGTTCCCGACCCCGGAGAGTTGCAGGAGCTGGGGCGAGTTGATCGCGCCACCGCACAGGATCACCTCGTTCGCCCGGATCGTCTCCGTCCGTCCGTGGTGGACGACCTCGACGCCCACCGCCCGCGTGCCCTCGAACAGCACCCGGTTGACGAAGACGCGCGTGCGCAGCTCGAGGTTCGGCCGGCCGAGCACCGGGTGGAGATAGGCGCGGGCCGCGCTGATCCGCCGGCCGTGACGGATCGTGCGATCGAACCGGGCGAAGCCCTCCTGCCGGTAGCCGTTCACATCGGGGGTCAGCTCGTACCCCGCCTGCTGCGCAGCTGCGAAGAACGCAGCGAACAGCGGGCCTCGCGCCGCCCCGCGCTCGAGCGGCAGCGGGCCGTCGCCGCCCCGGTAGTCGTCGGCGCCCGCGAAGCAGGTCTCGAGGCGCTTGAAATACGGCAGGCAGTGCGCGTAGTCCCACCGCTCGAGCCCCGGGTCGCCCGCCCAGCGCTCGAAGTCGAGCGGGTTGCCGCGCTGGAAGATCATCCCGTTGATCGAGCTGGAGCCGCCGAGCACCTTCCCGCGCGCGTGGTAGATGCGGCGGCCGTGCATGTGCGGCTCGGGCTCCGACTCGTATTTCCAGTCGTAGAACCGGTTGCCGATCGGGAACGCGAGCGCCGCCGGCATGTGGATGTAGAGGTCCCACCACGCGTCGGGGCGGCCGGCTTCGAGCACCAGCACCTTCGTCCCCGGGTCGGCGCTGAGGCGGTTCGCCAGCACCGAGCCGGCGGAGCCGCCGCCGACGATCACAGAGTCGTAGGTCACGAGAGGACGACGGTCTGGAGCTCGCTGAACGTCTCCAGCGGCCCCGTCCCGCCCACGCGGCCGGTGCCGCTCGCGCTGCCGGAGCGGCCGCCGAAGGGCAGGTGGCTCTCCCAGTAGTTCGTCGACTCGTTCACGTTCACCCAGCCGGTGCGCACCTCGTCGGCGAAGCGCAGGCCGGCGGTGAGGTCACGGGTGAAGATCGCCGCGAGCAGGCCGTACGGCGACGCGTTGGCGAGGGCGATCGCCTCGTCGAGCGAGTCGATCGCGACGACCGGCGCGATCGGCCCGAACGTCTCCTCGCGGGCGGCGAGCGAGTCGGCCGGGACGCCGTCGAGGATCGTCGCCGGCCAGTACAGCGACGTCGGGAAGCCGGCCGCGCGAGCTCCACCGGTCACCGCCGTCGCGCCACGGCCGAGGGCGTCGGCGACATGCTCGTCCATCTTCGCCGCCACCGGCTCGTTGTTGAGCGGGCCGAGCGACGTTCCGTCGGCGAACGGGTCGCCGAGCACGGCCTGCTCCACGACGAGGCCTGCGAGCACCTGCACGAACTCGTCCTTGACGGAGCGATGCACGAGCAGCCGCTCGCCGGCGGTGCAGCTCTGGCCGGCGCAGAGGAAGCAGGCGGCGACCGCAGCCCCGGCCGCGGCGGCGACGTCACCGTCTGCGAGCAGCACCAGCGGGCCGTTCCCGCCGAGCTCGAGGATCACCGGCTTGCCGGCGGCGGCCTCGGCCACCTTCCGCCCCGTCACGGTCGAGCCGATGAAGCCGACGCCGTGGACGCCCGGATTGCGGGCGATCTCGTCGCCGACCACCGGCCCCGGCCCGGTGACGAGGTTGAACACACCCGGCGGCAGGCCGGCCTCGGCGACGCACTCGGCGAGGGCGACAGCAGCGACCGACGTGCTCGGGGCAGGCGTCCACACGACGGTGTTGCCGCACGCGAGCGCCGGCGCGATCAGCTCGGCGGGCATCGTGTACGGCCAGTTCCACGGCGTGATCACGCCGACGACGCCGAGCGGCCGGCGGATCAGCAACACGCGCTTTCCCGGCGAGACCGAGTTCGGCAGCCGGCCTTCGAGCCGCACTCCGTCCTCGGCCGCGTTGTGCCAGTAGGCGACCAGCTCGTCGACCTCCGGGTAGGCCTCGCTGTGGAGCGGCTTGCCCTGGTCGAGCGTGAGCGTGAGGGCGAGCGCGTCGCGGCGCCGCTCGATCTCGCCCGCGACGCGGCGCAGATATGCGGCGCGCTCGAAGGCGGTCAGACGCGCCCAGCCCGGCGCCGCGGCGTTCGCGGCGGCGATCGCCCGCCGGGCGTCGTCGCGGTCGCCCTGCGGCACCTCGCCGATCGCCGCACCCGTGGCGGGTGAGATCGCCGTCTCGGTCGCGCCGGAAGCCGCCGGCACCCAGGCCCCGGCGACGAACATCTGCAGGTCAGTCACCGAGCTCGGTCCGGCGCCGGTCGACATAGGCCTTCAACTCGTCCTTCACGTCCTGGTCGAGGGCCGGCTCCTCGTACTCCTCGAGCGTCTTGTGCCAGACGTCCGAGGCCCGGGCCGCCGCGTCCTTGCCGCCGTTCCGCGACCAGCGCTCGTAGTTCTCGGTCGACGACAGCAGCGGCCGGTAGAAGCACTCGCGGAA
>CAYXXE010000061.1:0-12392 GCA_964468985.1 uncultured Gaiellales bacterium
TCGGCCTCGCGGTGCTCGCGCTCGCGGCGCTGCGCGAGGTCGGCTTCGAGCTCTCCGCGACGGTGCCCGAGAGCCTGCTGGTGCTCGTGCTCGGCGCGATCGCGACGGTGTTCGTGCTGATCCGGGTGCTCTCGATCCCGGAGTCGGTGCTGCCGGCGGACGGACGCGGGATCGGGCTGTGGATCAGCCTGCTGGCGGCGATCGGCGTGGTCGTGGGCGGCCTGCTGCGCGCCGCCGAAGAGCTCTGAGGGCCAGCCCGATCGCGGCGCCGAGCGCCGCTCCGGCGAGGACGTCGAGCGGGAAGTGCACACCCACTTCGAGCCGTGAGAACGCGATCAGCGCCGCCAGGACGAAGAGCGGCAGCCGCAGGCGCGGCGCCTCGGCCGCCAGGACGACCGCGCAGGCGAAGCTGGTCGCGGCATGACCCGAGGGGAACGAGTGCGAGGCTGGACGGGCGACGAGTGTCGGCACGTGGGGACGGGCCCGCGGGATCGCCGACTTGAGCGCGGTCGCCGCCAGATCGGCGCACGCGTAGGCGGCGAGCACCCACGCCGCCGGCGCGACCCGCCGTCGCGACAGCGCGACGGCGACGCCGAGGACGAGCCAGACCGCTCCGTGATCCCCGACCCGGGACAGCCATTCCCAGAGGCCGTCCGCGAACCGGTGGCCGACGAGCCAGCGCTCGAGCCTGCGGTCCCAGCCGATCAGGGCGTGGTGACGGTCACGGTCGTCTCGGCGGCCGGCGGGAGCCCCAGCGGCGTCAGCGTGCGCACGTAGCCCTGCGTCCCGCCCGGCCGCGGGTTGTCGTGCAGCGCCTCACCGAGCGCAACACCGCCGAGGCCCGCGACGACGAGCCCGGCGAGGACCGCGAGCGGCCGCCACCAGCGGCGGCGGGAGCGTGACGGACGGAGCCCGGGCTCGCTCATGGGCGGTAGTCGGACGCGCCGCGGGCGTACTGGTGGAACGCCGCGTCCGAGATCGTGCCCGGCTCGCTCACCGGCCCGCCGTCCGGGTCGGCATCGTCCAGGAGGTCGCGGGCCCAGTGGTCGGCATCGTCGTAGGCGGCCGCGAGCTCGGCGAGCGTGAACGTCTGGCCGACCCGGCGGCGCAGCGCGTCGACGACGACGTCGACCTGGGCGAGCAGCCGGGCGTGCCGCGCCGCGTCGCCGACGGCCCGGATGCGGCGTTCACCGTCCGACCAGTGCTGGCGTGCGAGCGATACCTCCACGTGCTCGAGTCTATGACGTCCATGACGAGCAGCAGGCGTCGTCCGGCCAGAGGGCGCCGACGGAAGCGAGGATGCGGTCGCCGAGCACGTAGCCGGGACGCGCCAGGGCGAACCCGGCATGCGCGTGCAGGCACTTGAGGCTGCCCGGACGCGTCGAGCCGCCGATCCCGGAGGCGAGCTCGGGCCGCAGCGCGCGCTGCTCGGCCTGGGCCTGCTCGAGGCTCGCCCCGAGCTCGGGGTCGTCGGCCGCCGCGCGCGTCCAGGTGTCGACGCCTCCCGCCGCCTCGAGACGCGAGATCTGCGCCACCAGGAACGGGCAGGTGACGTAGAACTGGGTCGGGAACGGGCGGCCGTTCTCGTCGTACGGCGCCTGCTCGGTGACGGCCGGCCGCCCGAACGGGCAGCGCACGGCGACGCGGCGGAATGCGCGCGGCGCCCGGCCGAGCTGCCGTGCCACGACGGCGCGGTCGTCGAGCTGGTCGTCCATGGGTGGAGTGTGCGTCAAGCCGGGGCGGGCGCGACGCCGGGCGGCAGCGTCAACGGTTGTGCTTGCGCCAGCTGTCGATGCCCTTGACGATGAAGAGCCGCTCGCCGGGCTTGACCAGGCCGAGGAGCCGGGCCTCGCGGATCAACTCGCCCGGCGTGCCGGCCAGCGCGATCTGCCGTTCCAGCGAAGCCTTCTGGGCGCGAAGCGCGCGGACGTCGGCGCGACGCGCCTGGAGCTCCCGCTTCGTGCTCGCATAGGTGTGCAGGGGCTTCCAGTAGAGGAAGCCGAGCAGGACGATCCCGCCGAGCGCGAGCAGGCGCGCCGGGCGCAGCAGGTCGCGCAGGAGCATGCCAGGTGCGTTCTGCGCCCGCGCCGCCGCTCCTGCCGCCGCTTCCGCACAAGGGGCTCCTCGACGCCCTACGCGACGTCGACCTTGATCAGGTTCGTGCTGCCCGGCAGGTTCACGGCCGTGCCGGCGGTGAGGACGACCCGGTCGCCCTGGTCGACGACGCCGCCCTTGCGCGCCCACTCGAGCGAACGGCTCCAGAGGTCCTCGACGTGCTCGGCCTCCGGCATCAGGATGGGCGTGACGCCCCATTCGAGCGCCATCTGCTGCACCGCCGTCTGGTTGTGCGAAAGCGCAGCGATCGGACGCCGGGGACGCAGCCGGGCCACGGCCGACGCGGTGCGGCCGGTGTACGTGGGCACGAGGATCGCGCGCGCGCTGAGCGCCTCGGCGAGATCGCAGGCCGCGTTCGACATGGCGCGCCCGACGGTCGTCTCCTCGCCCGGCTCGGGCATCTGGTGGCGGTAGCCCATCGACGGCTCGACGGCGCGGGCGATGCGATCCATCGTCTCGACCGCCTCCACCGGATAGGCGCCGGTCGCCGTCTCGGCCGAGAGCATGATCGCCGACGTGCCGTCGAGCACGGCGTTCGCGACGTCGCTGGCCTCGGCCCGCGTCGGCTCGGCGTGCTCGACCATCGACTCGAGCATCTGCGTGGCCGTGATCACCGGCTTCCCCCGGTCGAGACACTGGAGGATGATCCGCTTCTGCAGCAGCGGCACGGTGGCGGCGCCGATCTCGACCCCGAGATCGCCGCGGGCGACCATCACCGCGTCGGCCTCGGCGATCACCTCGTCGAGGGCGGCGACCGCCTCGGCCTTCTCGATCTTGGCGATGACGCGCGCGGCCGAGCCGTGCTGCCTGATGATCGCCTGGAGGTCGCGAACGTCGGCCGCCGCACGCACGAACGAGAGGGCGACGTAGTCGACGTCGAGGGCGAGCGCGAAGTGGAGATCCTCGAGGTCCTTCTTGGTCAGCGACGGGATCGGCAGCGGCACACCCGGGAGGTTCACGCCCTTGTGCGACTTCACCTCGCCGCCCACGAGGACACGGCAGCGGACACGCCCGGAGACGACCTCCTCGACGGCGAGCCGGACGAGGCCGTCGTCGATCAGGATGTGATGCCCGGCCCGGAGCACCTCGCCGATCACGGCGGGCGCGACCGGCAGCTCGTCGCTGACCGAGTGCTGCTCCCCGACGACCTCGATGATCTCGCCCTTCGTGAGCAGGCGCGGCGCGTCGAGGTCGCCGATCCGGAGCTTCGGCCCCTGGAGGTCGGCGATCAGCGCGAGCGGCTTGCCGGTCTCGTCCTGCACGCGGCGGACGACCTCGACGCGAGCGGCGTGGTCGGCCTGCGTCCCGTGCGAGAAGTTGAGCCGGATCGCGTCGACACCCGCGTCGACCAGCGCCCGCACGGCGTCGGGCGTCGACGAGACGGGGCCGATCGTCGCGACGATCTTCGTGCGCCGCCGCTCAACGACCATGCGATTCAGCGTGGCGGGCCTTCGGAAAGGCGTCCCAGCCGGGGTAGTGGGCTCGCGGGCCGAGCTCCTGCTCGATGCGCAGCAGCTGGTTGTACTTGGCGACGCGGTCCGACCGGGCGGGGGCGCCGGTCTTGATCTGCCCCGTCCCGAGCGCGACGGCGAGATCGGCGATCGTCGCGTCCTCGGTCTCGCCCGAGCGGTGGGACATGACGGCGGTGTAGCCGGCCGCCTGGGCGAGCCGCACGGCCGCGATCGTCTCGGTGAGCGTCCCGATCTGGTTGACCTTGACGAGGATCGAGTTCGCGACCTTCCGGTCGATCCCGTCCTGCAGGCGCACCGGGTTGGTGACGAAGATGTCGTCGCCGACGAGTTGCACCCGGTCGCCGAGGGCTGCCGTCAAGAGCTCCCACGCCGCCCAGTCGTCCTCGGCGAGGCCGTCCTCGAGGGAGATCACCGGGTAGCGGTCGAGGATCCCCGCCCAGAAGGCCGGCATCTCGGCACTCGGGAGCTCGCGCCCCTCGAAGCGGTAGACACCGTCCCGGTAGATCTCGCTCGCGGCCGGGTCGAGCGCGATCGCGACGCGGTCGGCATGCCCCGCGCGCTCGGCCGCCTCGAGGATCGCCTCGATCGCCGCCTCGCTCGACTCGAGGTTCGGCGCGAAGCCGCCCTCGTCGCCGACGCCGGTCGAAAGGCCTCGATCGCCGAGCACCTTCTTCAGCGAGTGGTAGACCTCGGCGGCGATCTGCAGCCCGTGGCCGAAGGAGTCGGCGCCGACGGGGACGACCATGAACTCCTGCAGGTCGATCGAGTTCGCCGCGTGGACGCCGCCGTTGATGACGTTCAGCATCGGCACGGGCAGCGTCACGGCGTCCTCACCGCCGAGCGAGCGGTACAGCGAGATGCCGTCCTCGGCGGCGACGGCCTTCGCCACCGCGAGCGAGACGCCGAGGATCGCGTTCGCGCCCAGCCGGCCCTTGTTCGGCGTGCCGTCCGCGTCGATGAGTGCGCGGTCGACCGCCGCCTGGTCGCGCGCGTCGAGACCGAGTGTGGCCTGCGCCAACTCGCCGTCGACGTTCGCGACCGCCTGCGTGACGCCCTTGCCGCCCCAGGCCGTGCCGCCGTCGCGCAGCTCGACCGCCTCGTGGACGCCCGTCGACGCGCCCGACGGGACGATCGCACGCCCGTGCGCGCCCGACTCGAGCACCACGTCCACTTCGACCGTCGGGTTCCCCCGTGAGTCGAGCACCTGCCGACCGAGCACCTCGCTGATCCTGCTCATCGCCCCTCCACCTCCGTCGTCTTGGCACGGTCGAAATAGTCGTCCTGCGCGGCGAGCGGCAGCTCGATCCACCGCTCGCCGTCGCGCTCGGCCAACGCGGCCGCGGTCTCGACGCGGGCGCGGAAGCGGCCCGTCGCCGCGCGCAGAGCGAGCTCGGGATCGACGTTCAGCTTCCGCGCGACGTTCACGCACGCGAACAGCGCGTCGCCGAGCTCGTCCGCGACGCGCTGCACCGGCTCGGTCTCGGGCAAGGGCTCCTCGGCAGGCAGCTCGGCGCGCAGCTCGCGCAACTCGTCCTCGAGGTCGGCGAGCGCGGTCGCGACGTCGGGGTAGTCGAAGCCGACGGCCGCCGCGCGGCGCTGCACCTTGCGCGCCTGCAGCAGACCGGGCAGCGACTCCGGCACGTCGTGGAAGATCCCTTCGCGACCCTCCTGCTCGCGCTTCAGGCGCTCCCAGTTCTGGCGCACCCGGCCGGCGGTCTCGGCCTCGACCTCGCCGAAGACATGCGGGTGCCGGGCGACGAGCTTCGCGTGGATGCCGCGCGCGGCCGCCTCGAGGCTCCCCGTGCCCCGCTCCTCGAGCAGCAGCGCGAGGAAGTACGACTGAAACAGCAGGTCGCCGATCTCGTCGAGGAGCTTCGCGTCGTCATCGGCGAGCGCGGCATCCGCGACCTCGTAGGCCTCTTCGATCGTGTGCGGCACGATCGTCTTCGCGGTCTGCTCCCGGTCCCACGGACAGTCGTGCCGGAGCCGCGCGGTGAGCTCCTGCAGGTCGACGAGCGCCTCGGGCAGCGACAAGCGGCTAGCCGGTCGTCGCGGACGAACTGGTCACCGCGGTGCACGGATCCGGGTTCGGCTGATATCCGGCCTGGTAGCGCAGCTTCGATCCGCTGCAGAAGCTCTTCGTCAGCTGGTTGACCCAGGCGGTCACCGTGTCGCTCTTCTTCTGCGACAGCAGCGTCTGCTCGATCGTCGCGCTGACCTTGCTCTCGGGTGTCGTCGTTTTCGGCTTGATGTTCGAGAGCGGCTCGATGATGAAGTACGACTTGTACTGGACGGCGTCGTAGACCGGTGCGTGGACCACCTTCGTCGGCTGCGAGAAGGCGACCTTGTCGAACGCCGGCACCGTCTCGCCCTTCGTGACGGTGAGCTTGCCGCACACGTTCTTCGACGAGGGATCCTGGGAGTACTTCTTCGCCAGCTTGCACCAGGTCTGGTCGTTCCCGGCCTTCAGCTGCGCGTAGAGCGAGTCGGCGAGCGTCTTCGACTTGACCAGGATGTGGCGCAGGTCACGCGACTCGGGCTGCACGTACGTGGAGATGTGCGACAGGTAGTAGGCGGCGATGTCGCTTTTCGAGACGGTGACGTTCTTCGTGATCTTGTCGTAGATCGCCTGCTGGATCAGCTGCGACTTGATCCCGCCCCGGACCAGGGCGTCGGTGAGCCCCTGCTTCTTCAGCTCGGCCTGGTACTTCGCCTCGCTGCCGGCGCAGCACTGCTGCTTCGCCGTCGCGAGCTGCTTCGAGACCTGGGCGTCGGTGACCGTGATCCCGAGGTCCTTCGCCCGCTGCTCGCGCTCGGCCATCTGCACGAGATAGGCGATCGCCTCGGTCTTCAGCGTCTGGTAGTCGGTCGAGCCGGCCTTCGGGAAGGCCCGGCCCTGCGACTTGTAGCTCGCCTTCGCCTGGTCGAGCAGCGCGTTGAAGGTGGCGAGCGAGATATGGGTCGACCCGACCACGGCGACGTCACCGGAGGCGACCTTCGCGGAGCTCGAGCCGCCGCACGCGGCCAACGCGAGGACGAGCAGTGGCAGCACGGCCACCTGCAGGACGACGATGTTCGCGATGCGAGGACGTGGATGCATAAAAAGATGGTTGCGCTATGCCGCTTGACGCGCGGCCAGCATAGCATCGACCAAATCGAGCGCCCCGCGGAAATCGTCGCCCCGCAGGGTGACTTCGCGGTTGCCCGAGGAGTAGACGGCGGTGTCGACGCGCTCGCGCAGCGCCTTCAGCTCGCCCGAGCCGAGCACGACCGGCCCGATGGTCACGCGGCCGCCGCGGAAGACGAAGAAGTCGGCGCCGAGGACCGCGAGCTTCAGCTTCGCCTCCTGGATCGAGAACAGGTTCTCGACGGGCTCCGGCAGCGGCCCGAAGCGATCCTCGGTCGCGATCCGCAGCTCGTGCAGCTCGTCCTCGTTCTCGACGAGCGCGATCCGCCGGTGCAGGTCGATCTTCAGCGCCTCGGCGGCGACGTAGGCGGCCGGGATGTACGCGTCGACGCGGGCGTCGATGCGGACGGGCCGCGCGACCCGCCGGGTCACGCCCTGGAGCTCGGCGACGGCCTCGTGGAGCATCTCGACGTAGAGCTCGAACCCGAGCGCTGCCACGTGCCCGGACTGCTCGGCGCCGAGCAGGTCGCCGGCGCCGCGGATCTCGAGGTCGCGCATCGCGATCGCGAACCCGGCGCCCAGCTCGGTGTGGTCGGCGAGCGTCGCGAGGCGGGCGCGCGCCTCGGGCGTGAGCTCGCCGGCCTCGGGGTAGAAGAGGTACGCGTGCGCCAGGGCGTCGCTGCGGCCGACGCGCCCTCGGATCTGGTAGAGCTGGGCGAGCCCGAGCTGGTCGGCGCGCTCGACGATCAGCGTGTTCGCCTGCGGGATGTCGAGGCCGGATTCGATGATCGTCGTCGAGACGAGCACGTCGGCGTCCCCGGCGAGGAACTTCAGCATCTGCTCCTCCAGCTGGCGCTCGGCCATCTGGCCGTGGCCGACGATGAAGCGAAGGTCGGGGCAGAGCCGGCGCAAGCGCTCGGCCGCGTCGTCGATCGACTCGACGCGGTTGTGGAGGTAGAACGCCTGGCCCTTCCGCTCGACCTCGCGCTCGAGGGCCTCCCTGATCAGCTCTTCGTCGAACTCGCCGACGTAGGTGCGGATCGGCCGCCGGCCCTCGGGCGGCGTCTCGATCACCGAGATGTCGCGCAGCCCGGCCAGCGACATGTGGAGTGTCCGTGGGATCGGCGTCGCCGACAAGGCCAGCACGTCGACCTCGAGCCGCAACTGGCGGAGCAGCTCCTTCTGCGCGACGCCGAAGCGCTGCTCCTCGTCGACGATCACGAGCCCGAGCTCCTTCGGCACGACGTCCCGGCCGAGGATGCGGTGCGTCCCGATCAGCACGTCGACCTTGCCGTCGGCGAACTCGGCGACGACGCGCTTGACGTCTGCGGGCTTTCGGAACCGGGAGGCCATCTCGACCCGTACGGGGAAGTCGCGGAACCGCTCGCGGAAGGTGTTCCAGTGCTGCTGCGCGAGCACGGTCGTCGGGACGAGCATCAGCACCTGCTTGCCGTTCACGGCGACCGTGAACGCGGCGCGCAGCGCGACCTCGGTCTTGCCGAAGCCGACGTCGCCGCAGACGAGGCGGTCCATGGGGCGCGCCGCCTCGAGATCCTCCTTCACCGCCTCGATCGCGGTGCGCTGGTCGTCGGTCTCCCGGTAGGGGAAGCTCTCCTCGAGCTTCTCGACCCATTCGTGGTCGACGTCGTAGGCGATGCCGGGCCGGGTCTGCCGCTCGGCGTAGAGTGCGATCAGGTCACCGGCCATCTCGCGCAGGTGCTCGCGCGCGCGGCTCTTGAGGTTGTCCCAGGCCTTCCCTCCGAGTTTCGAGAGCGCCGGGCTCTTGGCGTCGGCGCCGACGTACCGGCTGACCTTGCCGATCTGCTCGTGCGGGACGTAGACGCGGTCCTCGCCGCGGAACGCGAGCAAGAGGTAGTCGCGCGTGACGCCGGCGACCTCCTTCGTCTCGAAGCTGACGAGCTGCGCGATCCCGTGATCCTCGTGGACGACGTAGTCGCCGGTGCGGAGGTCGGAGAAGCTCTGGAGGGCACGGCCGGGCGCGGCGGTCGCGCGCGGCGGCCGCTTGCGGAAGACCTGGGTGTCGGGCAGCAGGGCGACGCCGAGGTCGCGCCAGACGAAGCCGCGGCGGGCCGGCGTGACGGCGAACGTCAGGCCGGCCGGCCCCTCCCCCGCTTCCAGCAGCTCGGCCTGGACGCGACGGAGGAGCGCCTGCTGACGCAGCGCCTCGCCACGGTGCGGGAACGAGACGACGACGTCGAGCCCCTGGCGCAGCAACCCGCCGAGCTCGTGCTCGGCCTCCGACAGGCCGCGCGCCGAGAGCGCCGGCCGCTGCGCGTCGAACGAGAACGGCTGCCCCTGCGGCAGGCCGGTCAGCTCGGTGGCGCCGTCGAGCGACAGCTCGGCGTAGCCCTCCTCGGCCCAGACGGCGCGCACCTCCTCGGGCTGCCAGACGAGGTCGGGGACCCGGTCGAACGGGGCGACCAGGTCGTCCGGGACGCCGACCAGCCGTTCCTCGTCCTCGTCCGGCCCCAGGTCGGTCTCGACCAGGTCGCCGCGGCGTTCGGCGGCCGGATAGACGGTGGCGGCAGTCAGCTGCCGCAGCGCGCGCTGCGTGAAGGGCGAGAAGGCACGGATCTGCTCGATCTCGTCGCCGAAGAGCTCGATGCGCAGCGGCTCGCGGCCGGTCGTCGGGAAGACGTCCACGAGCCCGCCGCGCACGGCGAACTGACCGCGTTCCTCGACGCGCTCGACGCGCTCGTAGCCGGCGAGCGCCAGGTGCTCGACCAGCGCCTCGATCCCCGGCTCGTCGCCGGGGGCCAGCTCGAGCGGCGCCGGACGCGACCGCGGCGGCGGGATGCCCTCGGCGACCGCGACCGCCGAGGCGCAGACAAGCCCGCCGGCCGCCAGCACGGCGAGTGCCCGCAGCCGCTCGCCCACGAGGTGCGGCGGCGGCTCGAGCCCCGATCCGTACCGCACGCCTCGGCTCGGAAAGAGCCCGACCCGGTCGCCGCCGAGGAACCAGCCTGCGCCCTCGGCGAGGTCGCGGGCGTCCGCGTCCTCGGCGACCAGCACGACCAGGCCGCGGCCGAGCTCGTCGTGGAGGGCGGCGACCACCAGGGCGAGGACAGGCTCGGAGACACGGGCGCGGGTCGGGAGCGAGGCCGCGAGCCCGCGCAGCCGATCCTCGGCGCGAAGCCGCTCGACGAGGCTGTAGAGCACGGGGCGGTCCATAGGAAAGGCCGAAGCTTCCGCTCCGGCGGTGGTCATCGTACGTGTCTAGTAACGGCGGGCGCCGTCGTACCGGGCGCTGAACCAGCCGCTCAGCGAGTCGATCTCGACCCGGGCGCCCGTGTGAGGCGCGTGGATGAAGCGGTTGCCGCCGAGGTAGAGCCCGACGTGTCCGAGCCCGTCGAAGAACACGAGATCGCCGGGCCGCAGGGCCGAGCGCGAGACGCGCTGCCCGAGCGCGAACTGCGCCGCGGCCGCGTGGGGCAGCGGGATCCCGAAGTGCGCGTACACGAACCGCGTGAAGCCGGAGCAGTCGAAGCCGGACCGCGGTGAGGCGCCGCCGTACCGGTACGGCACGCCGACGAACCGGCGCGCGAAGCCGACGAGGCTCTCACGCCCGCGCGCGGTGGCGAGGCTGGTGACAAGCGTGCGGCGCGCATGCGCGCCGAGCGCCTCCCCCACCCGCAACGTCGCACAGGTCGCGGCGAGAACCAGGAACAGCAACGCGAGGCGGAGGCGGTGGGTCATGGGAGGAGCCGGCGGCGGCGGCGCCGCGGTTGCGGCGACCACACCGGTGTCGGCGAGCACTCACCCTGACGACGGCCCGGAGCCGGGTCGTGATCCTTTCGGGGGGTTTAGCCCTGGACGGAAGTAAGTGTCACCCGCCACGAGGCTGTGCTCACGTCGGTGCGGCCGAAGGTCGGCTGCGTCGTGCTGACCGTCCCCTGCCAGGCGGCCGTGACGGCCTTGCCCGACGCGAGGCGCCGCTCGTCGACGGGTATGGCGACCTGCCGGGGCGGGAAGCGCAGCGTCGCGACCGGCTGCGAGTAGCCGGTGCGCGGGATGGCGGCCCATTCCGCGGGGGCGCAGTGGTTGCCGTACGGATCGGCCGCGACCCGCAGGAACGCGAAGCCGACCCGGCCCGCCGCGAGACTGAGGTGGACGTCGGCGGGCGACACCGTGTAGGCGCGCTTCCCGCAGCGATCGGACGGGTCGCTGACCTCGGGCCCGAGCCGCGCGCAGGCGCCGGTGACGTTGTTGTGGTTCGCGAGCCTGATCTCCCGAACGCGCAGCACGACGCCCACCCCGCGGGCGAGCTCGGCAGCGGAGACGACCGTCGGCACCGAGGCGATGTCGAGATGGCGGACGGCGACCCCGCGCGCCGTCCAGAAACAGGCTGCGTCGCCGGTCAACTCGTACGTCGCCAGCTCCTGCAGCGTCGCCGTGACCGCGACCCGGTACGACGGGCTCCCGGGGGCCGCGGCGGCGGTGCCCGCGACGGCGGCGGTCGCCAGCAGGGCCGCCACGGCGCGGATCACTGCCGGCCGTTCACCTGGCGTTGCGCGGCCTCGAGCCCCTCGGCATCGAGCGCCTCGACCGCATCGGCGGCGCGGGCAACGAGCGTCTCGCGATCGTCGTGCGGCGCGAAGTCGGAGAGGACGTAGTCGGCGAGCGGCCGTGGGTCGCCGCGGCCCGGCCTGCCGACTCCGACGCGCAGCCGCAGGAAGTCCGGCGTGCCGAGCTGCTGCACGATCGAACGCAGCCCGTTGTGGCCGCCCAACCCGCCGCCGCGACGCGCCTGGAGCCGCCCGACCTCGAGGTCTCCCTCGTCGTGCACGACGAGGAGGTCGTCGGGCTCGAGCTTGAAGAACCGCAGGGCGGCGCCGACCGAGCGCCCCGAGTCGTTCATGAACGTCTCGGGCTTGAGGAGGGCCAGCTTGTGCCCGTCGATGCGGATCTCGGCCAGCTGCCCGTCGAACTTCGCACGCCAGGAGCCGCCGTGCCTGCGGGCGAGCTCGTCGACGACCAGGTGGCCGACGTTGTGCCGGTTCCCGGCGTATTCGCGACCGGGATTGCCGAGCCCGGCGACGAGCAGATCCAGTGAGGTGCCCTGCCGGCGCGGCCAGAGCCGCATACGCCTATTCCTCGGCTGCGTCGGGCTCGGCCGACTCGGCATCCGACGCGGGCTCGTCGCCCTCGGCGGTCGCCTCGGCTGCTTCGCCCTCGGCGGTCTCGTCCTCGAGCGCAGCCTGCATCGTGACGCTCGCGAGAGCCGTGTCAGGATCGTCGAGCAGCGTCACGCCCGCGGGCAGCTGCAGCTCGCCAAGCCTGGCGGTGTCGTTCACACGCAGGTTCGAGACGTCGAACTCGAGCTGCGCCGGGACTTCCATCGGCAGAGCCTCGACGGTGATCTCGTTCACGGCCTGCGACAGGACGCCGCCTTCCTTCGTGCCCGGTGCCTCGCCGACCAGATGCACGGTCACCGTGGCGTGGATCGGCTGGTCGAGCCGGACCTCCTGAAGGTCGACGTGCGTGATGAAGCCGCGGATCCGGTCGAGCTGGTACTCCTTGAGCACCGAAGAATGCGTGCTGCCGCCGTCGATGACGACGTCGAGCACGGCGTTCGTGCCGCCGACGCCCGTGAGTGCGGTGCGCAGGTCGCGCTCGGCGATCGAGATCGCATGCGGCTGCTCGCGGCCGTAGAGCAC
>CAYXXE010000062.1:0-12281 GCA_964468985.1 uncultured Gaiellales bacterium
GAGGCCGAGGCGCTCGTCGGGCAGGAGTTCCACGACGACGAGGACTTTCGGGTCGCCCTCGACCAGATTGCCGAGCTGGGGCCCCGGAACGTGCTCGTGACGACCGAGACCGGGTGCGTCGCCCTGCTGCGCGAGGAACGCGAGGCGCGATGGTTCCGGGCCGTCGCGCCGCGCGTCGAACCGGTGTCGACGGTCGGGTCGGGCGACGTCCTGCTCGCCGCGTTCGTCGCCGCCCGCCACTCGGGCCGCAGCGCCGAGGACTCCCTGCGCGCGGCGGTCGCTGCCGGCGCGGCCGCGACGCTCGGGGTGGGAGCCGGCCGGTTCGACCCGCGCCAGGCCGGCCGCCTCCAGGGCGGTGTGGAGGTCTCGGAGCTCGCCGCCGTCGAGACGGCGTAGCGGTTCTCGACTCTCATCCGGGGCTGCCGGTACCCTCTCCGGATGGACGTCGGAAAACTCGATCTCGAGCCCGCCCGGAGCACCCTGCCGGAGAAGTTCGCGAAGGAAGGGCTGACGTTCGACGACGTCCTGCTCGTGCCCGCCGAGTCGGCCGTCCTCCCGAACGACGTCTCGACCGCGACGCGCCTGACGCGCACGATCGTGCTCGAGTCGCCGGTGATCTCGGCCGCGATGGACACGGTCACCGAGGCGCGCATGGCGATCGCGCTCGCGCGCGCCGGAGGCATCGGAATCGTCCACCGCAACCTCTCGATCGCCGACCAGGTCGCCGAGATCGACAAGGTCAAGCGGTCGGAGTCGGGCACGATCGTCGAGCCCGTCACTCTGTCGCCGGACGCGCGCGTGCACGACGCGCTGGCGCTGATGGAGCGCTACCACATCTCGGGCGTGCCGATCACCGCCCCCGATGGCCGCCTCGTCGGGATCCTCACCAATCGCGACCTGCGGTTCGAGCGCGACCTGAACCAGCCCGTCTCGGCCCTGATGACCTCGGACGGACTGATCACCGCGCCGGTCGGGACGACCCTGGCGGAGGCCGAGCGGCTGCTGCACCGGCATCGCATCGAGAAGCTCCCGATCGTCGACGCCGACGGCCGGCTGACGGGGCTGATCACCGTCAAGGACATCTCGAAGCGGGTCGAGTTCCCCTTCTCGACCAAGGACGGGAACGGCCGGCTGCGCGTCGGTGCAGCCGTCGGCGTCGGCCCTGACGCCTCAGAGCGGGCGCAGGCGCTGATCGCGGCGGGGGCAGACGTCCTCGTCGTCGACACGGCGCACGGCCACTCCCTCGCCGTCGTCGACATGGTCGCCCGCATCCGCGGCTTCTCCGGCGACTTCGAGATCGTCGCCGGCAACATCGCGACGGGCGAGGCGGCCGAGGCGCTGATCGATGCCGGCGCGGACGCCGTGAAGGCCGGCGTGGGGCCCGGGTGCTTCGCCGCCGGCACGCGTGTCCTGATGGCCGACGCCACCTACAAGAACATCGAGGAGATCCAGGCCGGCGAGCGCGTGATCAACATGCACGGCGCCCCCGTGACGGTGACGAAGGCGTGGTGCACCGGCATGCGCGAGGTGGTGGCGATCCGCCACGTGGCCGCGCCCGGCGAGACGGTCGCCACGCCCGATCACAACTTCTTCGTCGGAGACCTCTCGACCGTCTCGGCGGCCACTGTCAGCAGTCGGGGTTCCGCGAACATCCTCGACCGCCCGACACGCCTGGGTGAGACGAAGCTGCGCTGGAAGGAGGTCGGCGAAGCGGAAGGCGATGCGTTCCTGCACCCACGCTGGGTCGCCTTCGACCTCCCCGACGAGCTTCGGATCGACCTCTGCGACTTTGGCGTGCGCGCGAGCTCTCTCGCCCGGTATCGCACCGAGATCCGGGAGTCGTATTCGCTCGGCTACCTGTTCGGGACGTTCCTCGGCGACGGGGACGCGTTCCTGAACTCGGGTGGGCGCTCGGAGATCGGCCGGGTTGCCTGGGCGTTCGGGCCGAACGAGACGGCGATCGCCGAGAAGCTCGCGGCCGCGGTCGAGGAGGTGACCGGCGTGCGCCCGACGCTGAAGCACGACCGCGTGATCCACGTCTCCCTCTACTCGCTGCAGTGGGCACGTCTGCTCGCGGTGTGCGGCAAGCGCGACGCCAAGCACCTCCCGCGCGACTACATGTGCCACGACCCGCGGTTCCTGCGAGGCCTGCTCGACGGCCTGGTCGACAGCGACGGCCATGTCGACCAGAACGGCCGCCTCTGCTTCCGCAACACGTCGCGACAGCTCTCCGAGCTCTTCGGGGTCGTCTGCTTCCTGATGTACGGCGCCTTCCCGAGCGTCGTCCGTGAGCGCGGCTCGGCCGGCGGCCTCACGGGGACGAGCGACGATCGGTGTCTCGACTCGTACAAGTCCCGCCTCGACGTGACGCATGCGAAGCGCCAGCTCGAGGAGTTTCGGGTCGTGAAGCAGCTCGGGCGCCGCGAGCTTGCGACGGCCGTCCCGGTGTATGACCTGGAAGTCGACTGCCCGAGCCACAGCTTCGTCGCGAACAACGTCGTCGTCCACAACTCGATCTGCACCACCCGAGTCGTCGCCGGAGTGGGCGTGCCGCAGGTGACGGCGATCTTCGACGTCGCCGAGGCCGCCTCGCGCCACGGCGTGCCGGTGATCGCCGACGGTGGCATCACCTCGTCCGGCGACGTCGCGAAGGCGATCGCCGCCGGCGCCGACACGGTGATGCTGGGCTCGATGCTCGCCGGCACGGACGAGTCGCCGGGCGACGTCGTCTTCGCCCAGGGCGAGCGGTTCAAGGAGTACCGCGGGATGGGCTCGATCGGTGCGATGAAGGCGCGCGGGTACTCGAAGGACCGCTACTTCCAGGGCGATGTCGAGGACGTCGAGAAGCTCGTTCCCGAGGGCATCGAGGGCCGCGTCGCGTACAAGGGCCCGCTGTCGGCGGTCATCCACCAGGTGGTCGGCGGCCTCCGGCAGGCGATGGGGTATTGCGGGGCGCCCACCGTCGAGGCGATGAAGCAGGCGCGCTTCGTCCGCATCACCGGCGCCGGCCTGCGCGAGTCGCACCCGCACGACATCACGATCACGAAGGACGCGCCCAATTACCGTCGCGGCTGACGCGCTCGCAGAGGCAGCGTCCGGATCGCTGCCCGAGGAGCGCCCGGTGCTCGTCGTCGATCTCGGCGGCCAGTACGCCCAGCTGATCGCCCGTCGGGTCCGCGAGGCGCGGGTCTATTCCGAGCTGGTGCCGCACACCGTCACCGTCGACGAGGTGAGGCGCCGGAATCCGCTCGCGATCGTCCTCTCCGGCGGGCCGGCCTCGGTCTACGCCGAAGGTGCGCCCCGGATCGATCCGGCGATCTTCGAGCTCGGGATCCCGACGCTCGGCATCTGCTACGGCGCGCAGCTGCTGGCGCTCTCACTCGGTGGGCGCGTCGACCGGACCGGCGTCTCGGAGTTCGGCCGCACCGAGCTGCGGGCGACCGAAGGCTCGCTCTTCCGCGATCTGCCTGCCGAGCTGAGCGTGTGGATGTCGCACCGCGACACCGTCGTCGCGCCCCCGGCGGGGGCCCGCGTCGTCGGCGAGTCGAGCGCGACGCCGGTCGCGGCGTTCGAGGACGACGAGCGTCGCCTGTACGGCGTCCAGTTCCATCCCGAGGTCGTCCACACCGCCCACGGCCAGGCGATGCTCGAGAACTTCCTCTACTCCCTCGCCGGGGCTGAGCCGCTCTGGACGCCGGCGGCGGTGATCGCCGAGCAGATCGACCGGATCCGGGCGCAGGTCGGCTCGGAACGGGTGCTCTGCGCGCTCTCCGGCGGGGTCGACTCGGCCGTCGCCGCACTGCTCGTGCACCGCGCCGTCGGCGACCAGCTCACGTGCGTGTTCGTCGACCACGGGCTGCTGCGCAAGGGCGAGGCCGAGCAGGTGGTCGAGCTGTTCGACGGCGTCTTCCACGTCCCCCTCGTCCACGTGCAGGCGCAGGAGCGCTTCCTGGCGCGGCTGGTCGGCGTCACCGATCCCGAGACGAAACGCAAGATCATCGGCGAGGAGTTCATCCGCGTCTTCGAGGACGAGGCCCGCAAGATCGGTGACGTCGACTGGCTCGTCCAGGGAACGCTGTACTCGGATGTGATCGAGTCGGGCGGGACGGACGGCGTCGCCGAGACGATCAAGTCGCACCACAACGTCGGCGGGCTGCCCGACGACATGACGATGAAGCTCGTCGAGCCGCTGCGCATGCTGTTCAAGGACGAGGTGCGCCGGGTCGGCGAGGAGCTCGGCATGTCCGAGCGGATGGTGTGGCGGCAGCCCTTCCCGGGGCCGGGCCTGGCGATCAGGATCATCGGCGAGGTGACCGGCGAGCGGCTCGACGCGCTGCGGGAGGCTGACGCGATCCTCCAGGAGGAGGTGCGCCGGGCCGGCCTGTACCGCGATCTGTGGCAGTCGTTCTGCGTTCTGCCGGCGATCCGCTCGGTCGGCGTCCAGGGCGACTCGCGCACGTACGGCTACCCGATCGTGATCCGCGCCGTCACCAGCGAGGACGCGATGACCGCCGACTGGGCGCGCCTGCCCTACGACCTCGTCGAGCTCGTCGCGAGCCGGATCGTGAACGAGATCCCCGCCGTGAACCGGGTCGTCCTCGACGTCACGTCGAAGCCGCCCGCCACGATCGAGTGGGAGTGAGAACGCCCCTCTGAAGGCGCCGCCCTACCGGATCGAGACCGAGCGTCTGGTCGTCCGCTGCTACGAGGAGCCGGATGCCGCGCCGCTCAAGGAGGCGATCGACTCGAGCCTCGACCATCTGCGTCCCTGGATGCCCTGGGCGCAGTACGAGCCCCAGACCCTGCGCGAGAAGCGCGAGCTCGTGCGGAGCTTCCGGGCCCAGTTCGAGTCGGGTGAGAACTTCGTCTACGTGCTGCTCGACCGGGGCGAGACGCGCGTGGTCGGCGGGAGCGGCCTGCATCCCCGCGGCCCGGAAGGATCGCTCGAGATCGGCTACTGGATCCGCGCCGACGAGATCGGGCGCGGGCTCGCGACCGAGCTCACGGCGGTGCTGACGCGGGTCGGCTTCGAGGTCTGCGGCCTCCAGCGGGTCGACATCAAGGTCGACCCGGAGAACGAGCGCAGCCTGCGCGTCGCCCGGAAGGCGGGCTTCACCCACGAGGTGCCGTTGCGGCGCGAGCTTCCGCCCAAGGTCGAAGGCGGCGAGCGCCGGGACGCGATCCTCTTCACGATGGTCGCCGAGGAGCTCGCAAGCGCCCCGGCAAGAAACACGCCGTACCGAGCGTACGACCAAACCGGCCAACCGCTCTAGCAGTTGCCGCAGCAGAGCTCGACGACGTCGAGGCCTGCGGTAAGGGAGGGATGGGCCTTGGGAAGGGAACCGCAGGTTCTCTTCCCAACGAGAACCGCAGGTTCTCTTCCCAATCAGGGTCCGCCGCGGACGTAGACGACCTGGCCGCTCACGAAGCTCGCGTCGTCCGAGCAGAGGTAGGCGATCGCGCCCGCCACGTCTTCCGGCCGGCCGACGCGCCGAAGGGGGATCTCCTTGGCCGCGAGCTCCTGGAACTGCTCGAACGGGACGCCGATCCGGTCGGCCGTCTGCTGGGTCATCGCCGTGGCGATGAACCCGGGCGCGACGCAGTTGACGTTGATCCCGAACGGGCCGAGCTCGATCGCCAGCGTCTTCGTCATTCCCTGCAGGCCGGCCTTCGCGGTCGAGTAGTTGACCTGGCCTCGGTTGCCGAGCGCGGAGGTCGACGAGATCAGCACCATCTTCCCCGACCGCTGCTCGACCATGTGCGTCTGGGCCGCCCGCACGGCGTAGAACGTGCCCTTCAGGTGCGTGTCGATGACCGCGTCCCAGTCGTCGTCGGTGAGCTTGTGCAGCAGGTTGTCGCGGATGATCCCCGCACAGGTCACCAGCAGGTCGAGCGAGCCGTTGTGCGCGACGGCGGCTGCGACGGCCGCCTCGACGTCTGCACGTGAGGTGACGTCGCACCGCACCGCGATCCCACCGATCGCCGCTGCGGTCTCCTGCGCGGCTGCCTCGTCGAAGTCCGCGACCACCACGGTCGCGCCCTCGGCGGCGAACCGGCCGGCCGTCGCCGCGCCGATGCCACGCGCCCCGCCGGTCACCAGTGCGGTCTTCCCGTCGAATCTCATGGCCGCGAGCCTATAGCGTCGCGGCATGGACTTCGGCGACAACGAGCGGGCCGGCCCGTGGCGCCGGCCGGCGCACGGACGCGCCTGCTTCGACATGCTCCCCGCGACGATCGCCGGAGCGCTCACCGGCCGCCCGGGCGGCCCGGTGCTCGAGCTCGGGCGGCTGGACGGGCTCTACGAGCGCGTCGTGCTCGTGTATCTCGACGCCTTCGGCTGGCAGCTGTACGAGCGGCACGCGAGCCATCCCCTCCTCGCGCAAGCTCGGGAGCACGGGTCGGTCTCGCGGCTCACGAGCCAGTTCCCGTCGACCACCGCGGCCCACATGACGACCATCCACACGGGCCTTCCCGTCGGCAGCCACGGCGTGTACGAGTGGTTCATGCTCCTGCCGGCGCTCGACCGGATCGTCGCACCGCTCCTGTTCTCGTTCGCCGGCGACGACGATCGCGACACGCTACTGGCGGCCGGCGTCACGGCGGACGACCTCTTCCCGGCGGGTGACTTCCACCCGAGGCTCCGGCGCGACGGAGTCGAGGTCTACGCGGCGTGCCCTGCCGAGCTCGCGTCGACGACGCCGAACCGGGCGCTCCTGCGCGACGCGGAGGTCATCGCGTTCGGCGACCCGGCCTCGGGCCTCGCCGCGCTGGGCGAGGCGCTCGCTTCGGCCGAGCGGGCCTACGGCTTCGTCTACCTCCCCGACGTCGACTCGCTCATGCACCGGCTCGGCCCGGCGCACCCCGAGGCGGCGCAGCTGATCGACCACTCGCTCTCCGCGATCGAGGCTGCGGTCGCCGGCTATCCCGCGGGCACGCTCGTCCTGCTCACCGCCGACCACGGGATGGACGCGATCGACCCGGCGCGCACGCACTACGTCAACGAGCTGTGGCCCGAGCTCGCCGGCCACCTCGCCACCGGCGCCGACGGGCGGCCGCTGGCGCCTGCCGGCTCTGCGCGCGACCTGTTCCTCCACACGGCGCCGGGCAGCCGCGGCCACGTCCGCGCGCGGCTGGCCGCGCTCCTCGAGGGGGTGGCCGAAGTGCACGAGGTCGCAGAGCTGATCGCGCAGGGCAGCTTCGGGCCGGTCGTCGGGGACACACTCCGCGAGCGGGTCGGCGACCTGGTCGTGTTGCCCTATCCGGGCGAGGCGGTGTACTGGCACGACCCGCCGCGGTTCGAGCAGCGGTTCCTCGGCCAGCACGGCGGGCTGGCGGCCGCCGAGCTGGAGATCCCGCTGGTCGCGTTCGTCACCTGAGCGGGAGCTCAGGTGAGGGTGACGGGCCCGTACCTCGCCCGCACGGCGTCCACGTAGGCCGCGAGCCGGTCTGCGATCGCCGCGTCGTGCAGCTCGATCACGTTCTCGGCGTTCTTCTCGCCGCTCCGGGAGAGGTTGAACGAGCCGACGAACACCGTGTCGTCGCACACCGTCACCTTGGCGTGCATGAAGTCGTGCACGGTGCCGATGCCGAACGGCGTCGACTTCTTGCCGGTGAACGGGCCGGCGAGGACGTGCTCGAGCAGCGGCAGCTTCCACGACACGTTCTGGTTCGCGTGCCACTGGCTGATCACCTCGCGAACCTGGGTCGCGTCGACGCAGCCGGCCAGGTCGACGCTCCGGTCCGCGATCACCTGGGCGAGCGTGCCGAGCACCGGGCCGGTCGTGATCACGGGCGAGCAGATCCGGACGCGCTTGCGGGCCCGGCGGATGAACTTCGCGATGCGCGACGACAGATCCTCGCCATGGCCGGGTGAGAACCAGGCGCGCGTCTTCGTCCCGTCCTCGGGCCGGGGATCGACGTAGCCGCTCTTCAGCACCTCTCCCGTCGTCCAGAGCTGGCCGAAGTCGAGCGTGAAGGCCTTCGCGATGGCCGCCGACTCGACGACGATGACAACATTCTCCTGCCGCGACCACGAGTCGTCGGTCCAGTTGAGCGAGCCGGTCCACACCGAGCCGGCATCGCGGACGACGTACTTGTGGTGCATCAGGTCGGGGACGCCGGCGATGGGCTTCGACTCGACGGGCAGGGACTCGATCAGCGCGACGTCGGCGTCCGGCGGCGCGGGGACGGGGATCGGCTGGGCGTGGTCGACGTTGTAGGCGAGCCGCACCGTGACGCCGCGCGCGGCGGCCCGGCGGATCGAGTCGCAGACGATCGGCCCCGTCTCCGGGCCGAGGTTGAAGTCGTACTGCGCGAGGTCGAGGGTGTGTTCCGCGCCGTCGAGGAACTCGGCCACGGCGTGGGCGATCTCGACCGGCCGCTGGCCGCCGTCGGTCAGAGTACGGATCGAGATGGGCTCGTTCATCGACAGGCTCGCCGCCGCCAGGATCGGCGGGACGCACAACTTCTACCGGCACGGAGCCGGAGCCGCGCGCCGACGTGAGCGCCTGGCGGACTATCTGGAGGAGCACCGCTACGCGCCGCTGCTCCTCGTTGGCGAGGCGCCCGGCTACCGCGGCGCGCGGATCTCGGGGATCCCCTTCACGTCCGAGCGGCAGCTCACGGGGTGCGGCCCGGCCGAGGCGACCGCCACCATCGTCCACCGGGTGCTCGCCGAGCTCGGCCTCGCCGGGCACGTCCTCCTCTGGAACGTCGTGCCGACGCATCCCGGGACCGAGCACTCGAACCGCCCGCCGACCGCGGAGGAGGTGGCGGCAGGGCTGATGTTCGCCCGCGAGCTCGCGCAGGGCCGTCGCGTGGTCGCCGTCGGACGCGTCGCGGGACGCGCGCTCGGCGTCGAAAACGTCCGCCACCCCTCCCACGGGGGCGCGGTTGCGTTCGCCGAAGGGCTGCTACCATTCGCGCCCGCGGACGCCTGGTCCGCTCGACCTGTTTCGACCGCAGCCCTGGAGCACTGACATGCGCACGTATTCAGCCAAGCCCGGCGAGATCGCACGCGAGTGGTATCTCGTCGACGCCGAGGGCCAGACCCTCGGGCGTCTCGCGACGCAGATCGCCGACCGACTGCGGGGCAAGGGCAAGGCGGCCTACACGCCGCATGTCGACACGGGCGACTTCGTGGTCGTCATCAACGCCGAGAAGATCGCAGTCACCGGCAAGAAGCTCGACGAGAAGATGTACTACCGGCACTCGGGCTATCCCGGCGGGATCAAGGAGCGCAGCCTGCGGGTGCAACTCGAGCGCCAGCCGACCGAGGTCCTGCGCAAGGCCGTCAAGGGGATGCTGCCGAAGAACCGCCTGGCGCGGCAGCAGATCACCAAGCTGAAGATCTACGCCGGCACGGCCCATCCGCACGAAGCGCAAGCGCCGAAGCCGTTCGGAGCCTGATCATGTCGACCATCGCTCAATATCTCGGCACGGGGAAGCGCAAGACGTCGGTGGCGCGCGTCATCCTCCGCCCCGGCAGCGGTGCGACGTGGGTCAACGGCAAGACGCTCGAGGAGTACTTCCCGCGGCTGCTCCACCGGGTCGTCGCGACCGCGCCGCTGAAGACCGCCGGGCTCGTCGGCCAGTACGACCTGCGCGTCCGGGTGCACGGTGGCGGGTCGACCGGCCAGGCCGGCGCGATCCGGCACGGCATCGCCCGCGCCCTCGTCGAGGTCAACCCCGAGCTTCGGGTGCCGCTCAAGCGCGCCGGCTTCCTCACGCGCGACGCGCGCCAGGTCGAGCGCAAGAAGGCCGGGCTGCACAAGGCGCGCAAGGCGCCGCAGTTCTCGAAGCGCTAGCGTCTCTTCGCTCCTATGGCCAGGCGGTACTTCGGCACCGATGGTGTGCGTGGCGTCGTCGGCGAGTTCCTCACGCCGGAGCTCGTCGAGCGGCTCGGCAGGGCCGCCGCGCTCTGGTCCGGCGCGGCCCACGTCTTCGTCGGCCGCGACACCCGGGCCTCGGGCGCCGAGCTGGAGGAGGCGTTCGCGCGCGGTGTGAGCTCTGCGGGCAGCGACTGCGTCCTGGCGGGTGTCCTGCCGACGCCCGCGGTTGCGCTGATGGCGCTCGACCTCGGCTGCGTGATCACCGCGTCGCACAACCCGCCCGAGTACAACGGGGTCAAGTTCTTCGACGGCCGTGGCCGCAAGCTCACCGACGAGCTCGAGGAGCAGATCGAGGCGCTGCTCGATGCCGTCCCGGCGGGCGCGGCGGGTGCGATCGACCGGATCGACGTGGCCACCGACTCGTACCTCGACCACGTGATCGAGCGCTTCGGCTCCGACCTCTCGGGCCTCAGGATCGTCGTCGACTGCGCCAACGGCTCCTACGCCGGGCTCGCGCCGGGCGTCTTCCGCAGTCTCGGCGCCGACGTGATCGCGATCGGCGACGCGCCGGACGGCTCCAACATCAACGTCGGCTGCGGCGCCACCGACCTGGCCCTTCTCCGGAGGGTCGTCGTCGACGAGGGTTACGACCTCGGAGTCGCCTTCGACGGGGACGGCGACCGGATGCTCGCCGTCGACGAGCGCGGCGAGGTGATCGACGGCGACCAGATCGTCGCGCTGCTCGCGCTCCATCTCGGAGTCGACCTGGTGGCGGTGACCGTCATGTCGAACCTCGGCTTCCACGCGCTGATGCGCGAGCACGGGATCCGCGTCATCACCACCGACGTCGGCGACCGGTACGTGCTCGAGGCGCTGCAGCGCGAAGGCGGAGTCGTCGGCGGCGAGCAGTCCGGCCACATCATCTGCCTCCGCGACCACGTCACGGGTGACGGCCTGGCCGCGGCGTTGCTCCTCTGTTCCGCCCTCGACGGCCGCCGCGCGAGCGAGGCAGCCGGGGTGATGCCGCACTTTCCGCAGGTTAAGGAAAACGTCCGAGTTGCCGATAAGACGTTGACCTCCGCGATCGAGACGGAGGTCGCGCGGCTGAACGACGAGTGGGATGGACGGGGCAGAGTCCTGGTGCGCGCATCCGGGACCGAGCCGGTGATCCGGGTGCTGGTGGAGGCTGAAACTGAAGAGGTCGCAACGGAGTGCTGTGCTAGCATCGCGTCGCTCGTCCGACGAGAGCTCGGCTGACTGCCCCGACGCCGGGGCGCTCAGGTCCCGGGCTCTTGCGTCTTTCTCGGGGCCTTCACCGTCACCGGGGACGAAAAGGGGGGTTTCCTGAATGTGCGGGATCATCGGATATGTCGGTAGTCGCTCGTCGAAGCCGCTCCTGCTCGCGGGGCTCCAGCGACTCGAATACCGCGGGTACGACTCCGCGGGGATCGCGCTCCTCGAGGCGGACGGCCTCGAGTACGTGCGCGCCGTCGGGAACCTCCAGAACCTGAAGGACGCAGCCGAGTCGAACACGTCGACCGCGCGCACGGGGCTCGGGCACACGCGGTGGGCGACCCACGGGTCGGTGACCGAGCAGAACGCGCACCCCCTGACCGGCTGCGACGACAGCAGGCTCGCGATCGTCCTCAACGGGATCATCGAGAACTTCCGGGAGCTGCGGGGCGATCTCGTCGAGCGCGGCCATACGCTTTCGTCCGAGACCGATGCCGAGGTCGTCGCCCACCTGCTCGAAGAGGCCTACGACGGCGATCTCGTGGCGGCCGCCCGTGACGTCTACCGGCAGCTCGAGGGTCACTTCACCTTCGTCGTCATCCACAAGGACCACCCCGACCATCTGGTCGCCGTCCGCAACCAGACCCCGCTCGTGGTCGGAATCGGCGACGGCGAGATGTTCCTCGCGTCGAACCTCGTCGCGTTCCTCGCCGAGACGCGTCGCGTCCAGTACCCGGGCGACGGCGACATCGTCTCGATCACGCCCGCCGGTGTCGAGTACGTCAACGCGCTGACCGATGAAGTGCCGTCGCTCCCCGTCGTCGACATCGACTGGGACGACGACGTCGCGGAGCGCTCCGGCTTCGAGACCTTCATGCTGAAGGAGATCTACGAGCAGCCCGAAGGGGTCGCCGAGACGATCGGCGACCGCGTGCGGCACGGCCACCTCGTGCTCGAGGGGCTCGGCATGAGCGAGGAGGAGCTGCGCGACCTGCGTCGCATCGTCATCGTCGCGTGCGGCACCTCCTACCACGCAGGCGTCGTCGGCCGCTACGCGATCGAGGAGTGGGCGCGGGTGCCGGTCGAGCCGGACGTCGCCAGCGAGTGGATCTACCGGAACCCGGTGGTCGACCCCGGCACGCTCGTGATCGGGATCTCCCAGTCGGGTGAGACGCGCGACACGATCCAGGCGATGAAGCTCGCCCGCGAGAAGGGCGC
>CAYXXE010000063.1:0-12195 GCA_964468985.1 uncultured Gaiellales bacterium
GCCGGCGGCATTCCGGACATCGCGACGAACGGGCTCAACTCGATCCTGCTGCCGCCGGCCGACCGCCCGGCGCTCGTCGCCGCGCTCCGAGCGGTGCTGGAGGACTACGACCTGGCGGTCCGGCTCGGCTCGCACGCGCAGGCGGCCTACCTGCCCTGGCACCAGACGCCCGAGGACTTCGCACGGGCCTACCGCGACCTCGTCGACCGCGTGCTCGCGGGCGCGCGGTGAAGATCGTCTTCGTCACCCAGACGCTCGACCCGGAGCATGCGGCGCTCGCGCAGACCGTCGACCTCGTGCGGGCGCTCGCGGCCCGCGCCGACGAGGTGGCGGTGGCCTGCCGCACGGTCGAGACGACCGAGCTGCCGGCCAACGTCACCGTCAGGACGTTCGACGCGGCGACGAAGCTCGGACGAGGCCTCGCCTTCGAGCGCGCGCTGCTGCCGCTCCTGCCCGGCGCGGACGCCGTTTTGGTGCACATGATCCCCACCTTCGCGCTGCTCGCCGCCCCGGCGGCGCGGGCCCGGCGGGTGCCCCTGCTCCTCTGGTACACCCACTGGAACGCGAGCCGCTCGCTGCGGGCGGCGGTGCGGGTGTGCGACGCGGTGCTGAGCGTGGACCGCTCGAGCGTCCCGGTCGACTCGCCGCGCGTTCGCGGCATCGGCCACGCGATCGACGTGCAGCTGTTCGACGCGCCGGCCCCGGAGCCGCACGAGGGCCCGCTGCGCCTGGCGGCGTTCGGGCGCCTGGCGCGCTGGAAGGGCTCTTCGACCCTGCTCGCAGCGCTGTCGCTCGCCGTCGCGCAGGGGCTCGACGCGACCCTCGAGCTCCGGGGGCCGGCCCTCACCGACGACGAGCGCGCCCACCGTGACGAGCTGGCCGCCGCGATCGCCGCCGACCCTGTGCTCGCGGCGCGCGTGACGCTCGCCGGGCCGCTCAACCGCGCCGGGATCGCCGAGCGCCTGCGCGACGTGGATGTGTTCGTGAGCCCGCACGAGCCGCGGGCCGGCGCGACACTCGACAAGGCGGTGTACGAGGCCGCTGCCTCGTCGCGCCCCGTCGTGACGACGAATGCCGCCCTCGCGCCGTTCCTCGCCGGGCTGCCGCTCGAGCTGCTCGTGCCCGCTCGCGACCCGGCCGCGCTCGCCGCGGCCCTGGTCGCCGTCGGCGCCGCCGGGCCGGTCACCCGAGCGGCGATCGGGGACGAGCTCCGGCGCCGCGTGGTCGCGGAGCACTCGCTCGACCACTGGGCCGACGCGGTGATCTCGGTCATCGGCCAGGTACGATCCGGCCGTGTCACGGCCCGTTCTGGACGACGGTCCTCGGGCTGAGTCCGGCCGGGAGGCGGCGCGGCCTCCGGTCGAGGACATCCGCGCGGGCCGGCCCTACCTCTTCACGCCCGCCTCGTTCCGGGCGTTCGGCCGCCGGCTGGTCAGCATCGCGGCGCTCGCCGCGATCGACATCGCCGGGCTGGTGATCGGCCTCTACGCCGCGCTCGCGCTCCGGGCCTACCTGTTCGAGCCGCGGCCGGTGCTCTTCGGCCTGCTCTGGACGAACGAGACCAACTGGCTTGCCTTCCTCCTCATCCTGCTCGTCCTCGTCTTCTGGCAGAGCCGGCTCTATGCGCCGCGCGAGATCCGCGAGCGGCCGGGCCGCGTCGTGCCCGCGGTGTTCCTGGTCGCCGCGCTCTCGCTCGCGTTCGCGATCGGCACCGGCCAGCACTTCACGACGTTCGGCCTCTACCTCGCGGCGGCGGTCTTCTGCTCGGGCCTGATCGCCCTGTTCCGTACCAGCTACGAGCTGGTGACCGGGGCGATCCTGAGCGCCGTCGGCGTCCGCCGGCGGGCCGTGCTCGTGGGCGACGCCGAGCAGCGCGCCCGGCTCCGCGCCACCCTCGGCACGCGCCGCGGCGGCATCTACTACACGTTCGCGGGCGAGGTCGAGCCCGGCGGCGAGGTCGAGCTCGCACTCGCGACGCAGTCGCTGGACGAGCTGATCGTCGCCGACTCGGCGCTCCCCGAGGAGCGCCTGCTCGAGATCGTCGACGCGGCCCACCGCCGCGGCGTCAAGGTCCGGATCGCCCCGCGCACCACCGAGCTCCTGCTCGAGCGCGGGCAGTACGTGCCGGGGCAGGGGCTGCCGCTGTTCGAGCTCCGGCCGCCGATGTTCGGCGGCGCCGAATGGGCGACGAAGCGCGTGTTCGACCTCGTGATCGCCGTCGCCGTCGCCGTCGGGCTGCTGCCCGTCTGGATCGTCATCGCCGCGTGCGTCAAGCTCACCTCGCGCGGCCCCGCGCTGTACGCCGACGAGCGGATCGGGCTCGGCGAACGGCCGTTCCGGATGTTCAAGTTCCGGACGATGGTCGACGACGCCGAGAGCCGCAAACAGGTGCTCGAGCCCGACAACGAGGCCGGCGGCGCGCTGTTCAAGATCCGCCGCGACCCGCGCGTGACCTCGGTGGGCAGGGTGCTGCGGCGCCTGTCGCTCGACGAGATCCCGAACCTCCTCAACGTGCTGCGCGGTGAGATGTCGCTGATCGGGCCGCGCCCGCTGCCCCGCCGCGACTACGACCTGCTCGAGCCGTGGCACCGCCGCCGGTACAACGTGCTGCCCGGCATGACCGGCCTCTGGCAGGTGGCCGGCCGGTCGGACCTCTCGTTCGACGACCTCGTGCGGCTCGACTTCTACTACCTCGAGAACTGGTCGATCTGGCTCGACCTGTCGATCCTCGTCAAGACGCCGCTGGCCGTGGTCTCGCGCAAGGGCGCCTACTGAGCCTCAGCTCGAACGTCGCCCTTACAGCGCGTTCAGACCTGCTTGGCACAATGGCCACGAATGCGCGCTCCCAAGATCCTGGCTGTCGCGTCCGCGATCGATCTCGACTTCCGCTACGGCTGCACCCCCGCCTGGTGGCAGCTCTGGAAAGGCCTCTACGAGGAGGGTGTCGACCTCGTCGTCACGCCGTACCGCGGCCGGCCCGTCGAGTCGCCCTGGTGGCGCACGGCGCCGAACCCCACGTACTACGAGGGCGAGTCGTTCGCGCGGGCGCGTGACGCCGTCGCGCGGCTCAAGGGCGACCGCTACCTGCGTCGCGCGGAGGACGCGCCCCCCGACGGCCTCTCCGACCGCGCGACCCGCGAGCTGATCTGGCGCTGGGTGACGCCGCGCTGGCGCAAGCACCTCGAGAGCCTCGTCGCGCGCGAGCGGCCCGACGCCGTCGTCGTCTTCACGGTGCCGATGGCGCACCTGCGCGGGATCCCGACGGCGCTGCGCGCCGCGTTCGACATCCCGGTCGTCTTCTACGACGGCGACGCCCCGATGAGCCTGCCGGAGTTCGGCGGGATGGATACCGGCTTCAACTGGTACCACGACGCCGACCCGTCCGAGTACGACCTGCTGCTCTCGAACTCCGAGGGCGCCCTCGCGCGCCTGCGCGAGCTCGGCGGCAAACGGGCCGAGGCGGTGTTCTGGGGGGCCGACACGGCGTTCTTCGCCCCGCTCGACGTGGAGAAGACGCAGGACGTGTTCTTCTACGGCTACGGCGACAAGTTCAGGCGCGAGTGGATCGGCTCGATGGTGGGCGAGCCCTCACGCCGGCTGCCCGACGTCGATTTCGCGCTCGGCGGCCGCGACTTCCAGGGCGACGTCGGCCGCGCGCGGGCGGTCGGCGACGTCCCGTTCAACGCCTTCGCTCACGCCATCTCGGCCTCCCGCGTGAACCTGTGCATCACGCGGCGCTCGCACGCCACCGTCTACGCCTCGTCGTCGTGCCGCCCGTTCGAGCTCGCCGCCTCGGGCGCCGCGATCGTGGCGAACCCGTACGACGGGATCGAGCGCTGGTTCGAGCCGGGCTCGGAGCTGCTCGTCGTCAACGACGCCGACGAGGCGGTCGCGGCGTACACGGCCCTGCTCGACGACCCGGCGCAGGCGCTCGAGCTGGGGCGCCGCGCCCGCGAGCGTGTCCTCGACGAGCACACCTACCGCCACCGCGCGCGGCAGGTGCTCGACCTGATCGGCATCGGGGGCGGTGCGTGAGGGCTGTCGCGATCGTCCCCGCGTTCAACGAGGAAGGCGCGATCGCCGGCCTGATCGGCGAGATCCGCGCGTTCGACCCGTCCTTCGCGATCGTCGTCGTCGACGACGGCTCCCACGATCGCACCGCCGACAGGGCCGAGGCGGCAGGTGCTCACGTGGTGCGGCTGCCGTACAACCTCGGCATCGGCGGGGCCGTCCAGACGGGCTTCCGCTATGCACGCGCCCACGGCTTCGACCTCGCGGCGCGGATCGACGGCGACGGCCAGCACGACCCGGCCGAGCTCGTGCACCTGCTCGGCCCGGTCGTGGACGGCACGGCCGACATCTGCGTCGGGTCGCGCTTCGCCGGTGCCGACGGCTACCGGTCGTCGGGCGTCCGCCGGGTCGGCATCAGGATCCTGGCGCGCACCGTCTCGACGCTCACCGGCCGGCGGGTCACCGACACGACCAGCGGCTTCCAGGTGCTGAACGCGAAGGTGATCGGCCTCTTCGCCGACGACTACCCGCACGACTACCCCGAGGTGGAGGCGGCGGTGATGCTCCACAAGCACCGCCTGCGGCTCGTCGAGGTGCCGGTGCTGATGCGCGAGCGCTCGCACGGCAGCTCGTCGATCACCGCCGTCCGGTCGGCGTACTACATGGTCAAGGTGATGCTGGCGATCCTCGTCGCGATGCTGCGCCGTCCCGCCCCCCGGGAGAGCGTGTGATCCTCGCCGCGGGTCAGACCCCGCTGAAGGTCTCGATCGCGGCCACCCTCGCCTCGATCCTCCTGCTGCTCGTCGTGCTCGAGCTGATCCGCTCACGCCGGCTGCGCGAGCGCTACGCCCTGCTGTGGATCGCCACCGGCCTCGTGCTGCTCGTCCTGTCCGCGTGGCGGGGCGGGCTGAACACGATCGCGGGCTGGGTGGGCGTTCAGACCTACCCGCCGGCGGTGCTGTTCGCCGTCGCCCTGCTCTTCGTGCTCGTCGTGCTGCTCCACTTCGCGACGGTGATCTCCAAGGTCACCGACCAGAACGTCGTGCTCGCCCAGCGTCTCGCTCTCGTCGAGCTCGAGCTCAGGGAGCGACCGCCCGGTCCTCGGCTCGAACACGACGCCCCGCCGCTCGCAGATCCGGGACGAGCAGGCCCAGCCCGCTGACGAGGAGCGCTGCCGCGGGCGCCGCGGCCGACAGCGAGAGCCAGAAGCCGCCCGTGCCGTACGGTGCGTGCACGCCGCGCAGCACGAGGACGGCGAGCCAGCCGCCGAGCGTCGCCGCGAGTGCCGGCGCCCGCTTGGCGAGGCCGATCGCGCCCGCCGGGCCGAGGACGCAGAGCAGCGTGGGGCTCCAGGTCGACTCGTGGAAGTTGCCGAAGAGCGCGGTCCAGTTCGCGCTGCCGTCGACGACGAGCGCGACCACGACCGCGACGAGAGCCGACGCGGCGGCGAGCCGTCCCGGGACCACCCGCACCGCCACCGCGACGCCGACGCCGAGCGCGAACCACCAGGGCGCGCGCAGCCCGACGAGCGCAGGCAGGACGTCGTGGCGGTAGACGGGCGCGAAGGCGCCGTAGAAGTAGCCCCGTGCCGCGATCGGCAGCGCCACGTACACGGCCGCGGCAGCGATCCCGAAGCGCGGTCCGGCGACCGCCGTCGCGATCCCGCCGACGACCCAGACGGCCAGCGGGGCGAGCAGGAGCGCCAGGACGACCGCGCCGGTACCCGAGTTCGGCTCGTGGGTGGCGATCGAGCCGACGACCGCGACCTCGACCAGCGCCAGCGCGGCGACCGCCCGCGTCCTGACGTTCGACTTCACCGGGTCGCCGCCGCCTCGCTCTGCTCGCGATACCAGGCGAGCGTCCGCTCCAGCCCCTCGCGCAGCGTCGTTCGGGACACGAAGCCGAACCGCTCGCGGGCGCGGGTGACGTCGAGGCGGCGGCGCGGCTGCCCGTTCGGCTGCGCCGTGTCCCAGACCAGCTCGCCGTCGAACCCCGTCAGCTCGGCGATCAGCTCGGCCAGGTCGCGAATCGAGATCTCCTGGCCGGAGCCGAGGTTCACCGGCTCGGGGTCGTCGTAGGCCGCGCCGGCGAGCGCGATCCCCTCGGCGGCATCCTCGACGTAGAGGAACTCGCGCGTGGGTGAGCCGTCGCCCCAGAGCGTGACGACGCGATCGCCGGCAGTCAGCTTGCGGATCAGCGCCGGGATCACGTGCGAGGTCTGGAGGTCGAAGTTGTCGCGCGGCCCGTACAGGTTGACGGGCAGCAGGTGGACGACGTCCAGGCCGTACTGCTCGCGATAGGCCTGGCCGCCCACCAGATGCGCCTTCTTCGCGATCCCGTACGGGGCGTTGGTCTCCTCCGGGTAGCCGTCCCACAGCGCGTCCTCGTGAAACGGGACGGGGGTGTGCTTCGGGTACTCGCAGATCGTCCCGAGCATCACCAGCTTGCGGACACCGCTGAGGCGGCTCTGCTCGAGCACGTACGCCCCCATCAGGAGGTTCGCGTACCAGAAGCGGCCGGGCTGGGCCCGGTTGGCGCCGATCCCGCCGGCGAGCGCGGCGAGGTGGTAGACGACTTCGGGCCGGGTGTCGGCGAACAGGCGGGCCGCTTCGTCCGGGCGCTCGAGGTCGTACTCGGCCCGCCGGGGGGCGATCACCTCGTGCCCCTCCGCCCGCAGCCGCTCGACGAGATGCGAGCCCAGGAAGCCCGAGCCGCCCGTGACGAGCGTCAGGCTCACCGGGCCGGCGTCTGGGGCTGTTCCGACACGGTCTGCGTCAGCCAGTCGACCCGGCCGAGCCAGCGCTCCCGGTTCTCGGCGTACCAGCGGATCGTCCGCAGGACGCCCTCCTCCCAGGAGATCCTCGGCGCCCAGCCGGTCTCGCGGTTGAGCTTCTCGTAGCCGACCCGCAGCGCCATCACGTCGGTCGCACCCGGTCGCAGCCGGCTCTCGTCGGTCACCACGCGGCGGTCGTCGCCCCAGTAGCCGTGCTCGCTGCCGACCCGGACGATCAGGTCGACCCAGTCGCGCATCGAGATGTTCTCGCCCTGTCCGTAGACGTACACGTCGCCGGGGAGGCCGTGCGCCGCGACCATCAGATGCCCGCGGACGCCGTCGGTGCAGAAGCAGAAGTCGCGCAGCGGCTCGAGCGCGCCGAGTGAGATCTCCGGCCGAGACAGCGCCTGGGTGATGATCGTGCCGGTGACGTAGCGCGGGTTCTGGCGCGGGCCGTAGTTGTTGAACATGCGGGTCACGACGCCGGGGATGCCGTACGCGTCGTGGTAGTTCATGGTCAGGAAGTCGGCGGCCACCTTCGCGGTCGCGTAGATCGACTTCGGGTTGATCGGCGAGCGCTCGTGCAGGATCAGTCCGCCGAGCGAGTCGAAGTCGTGGTGGTGCGCGACCTCGTCGTTCACGTTCCCGTACTCCTCCGACGTCCCCGCCGTGTCGAACTTCTCGAGCTCGATGCCGTTGTCGACCACCGACTGCAGCAGGTTGAGCGTGCCGAGCGTGTTCGCCATCACGGTCTCGTAGGGGCGATGCCACGACTCGCCGACATGCGCCTGGGCGCCGAGGTGGAACAGGTAGGGGCGGTCGGGCGCCTTCGCGAGGTGGTCGCGCAGGCAGTAGTCGATCGACGTCTTGTCGGTGAGGTCGGCGAACACGACGCGCAGCCGGTCGCGGATCGGCCCGATGTTGTTGAGGGCCCCGGAGGACGTGGCGCGGACGAAGGCGATCACCTGCGCGTCGAGTGCGACGAGCGCCTCGGTGAGGTGCGAGCCCATGAAGCCGTCGGCCCCGGTGATCAGGCATGTCCGCCCGGCGAAGGCGTCGCCGACCTCGGCGCGCAGCGCCGCGAGGTCGTCTTCGGTCCACTGGGAGTCGGGGGCGGTTACGCTCATCGGAGTGCCGGAGCCTGCCGAGAAGACTAGCCCGTCGGCTCGCAAGAGCGCTGTCAGGAGCGGTCTCCTCACCGGCCTCGGCCAGCTCCTGCAGGCGGGCGCGGGCGCGGGCGCCGCCGTCCTGCTCGCCCACCGGTTCGGCCGCACCGCGACGACCGACGGCTTCCTCGCCGCCTACGGCGTCTACCTGGTGCTCGGCCTGGCCGCGCAGTCGTTCCGCCTGGTCGTCGTCCCGGTGCTCACACGCGCCGCGGCGGCCGGACGGCTCGCGGGGGAGACCCGCGCCTGGGCGATCGCCTTCGGGCTGCTCAGCGTCCCGGTGTGCCTGATCGCGATCGCCGCACGGCACCCGATCGGCGTCGCGCTGACGAACAACCCGACGTCGGCGCGCGAGGCGTCGACGGCGATCGCGTTCCTCGTCCCGGCAGCCTTCGTGCAGCTGCTGGCCGCGCTGCTCGCCAGCTCGCTCGCGGCGCTCGACGAGTACACCGTCGCCGCGCTGGCGTGGGGGATCGGCAGCCCGATCGGCCTCGTGGTCTTCGCGGCGCTGTCCCACTCGCACGGGCTGATCACGCTCGCGTGGGGTGTCCTGATCGGCGGCTGCACGACCACGGCGATCCTGCTGGTGGAGCTGACTCGCCGCTCCTCGCTCCTCGGCGGGCCGAGCGTCCCGCTCCGCGCGCCCGGCCGGCTGTTCGAGCTGACGCGCGGCGCCGCGGTGCCGCTCGCCGTGCAGGGCATGTACGTCGTCTCGCTGCGGCTGGCGGGCGGGCTCGGCGTGGGGGCGACGAGCTCGCTCTCCTACGCGTACGTCTTCGCGGCGACGCTCGTCTCGGCGACCGCGTCCGCCTTCTCGCTCATCTCCTCGGCGCCGCTCACCCGCCGGGGGATCGACGCGGCCGGGGCCGCGCGTCACGTCGTCCATGCGGCGTGGCTGTCGCTGGTGGGTGTCGCGGCGGCGACGGGCGTCTTCGCGCTCGTCGGGGGCCGGCTCGTCGGCGGCGCCCTGGGCTCTGCGTACACGGGCTCGGTGGGGAGCCAGCTCGGCCGGCTGGTCGTCTACTTCGCGCCGTGGATGGTCGTGACCGTAGCCTTCACCGTCGTGTTCCCGCTCCTCTTCGTCGTCGAGAAGCCGTCCGTGCTGCTGCCGCTCGCGCCGGTCGCGCTCCTCGTGCACGTCCCGGTCTCGCTCGCGCTGCGCGCCTGGCTCCACCTCGACGGGCTCGGGTTGGGGCTCGCGGTCTCGACCACGTTCGTGCTGGCGGTGCTTCTCGCCGCCGTCTCGCCGCGCCTGCTCGGCCTCGCGCTCGCCGGCCTGGCCCGCGTCGCGGCGTCGCTCGGGGCGCTCGCCGTCGCCGCGTTCGGCCTCTCGGCCCTCGTCCTGTCCGGGCTCCCGGCGGCGGCTGTCGGCCTGGCCGCCTACGGGGCGGTGCTCGCCGTCGTGCGGCCGCGCGGGCTGCGCGAGGCGCTGGTGTACGTCAGGGCGCTCCACTGATGGCCGTCCGCGCCCTGATCACGGGGATCGGCGGGCAGGACGGCTCGCTGCTCGCCGAGCTGCTGCTCGCGGAGGGCTACGAGGTGTACGGCGTGGCGCGGCGCGGGCCCGAGGCCTACCCCAATCTCGCCTCGATCCGCGACCGGGTCGAGCTGATCGAGACCGACCTCCGCGACCAGGACGGGCTGCTGCGCGCGCTGCGGCGCTGCCGGCCGCAGGAGGTGTACAACCTGGCCTCCGTCTCGTTCGTGCCGCGGTCGTGGGACGAGCCGGTGCTGACGGCCGAGCTGGCAGCCGTCGGCGCGACCGCTCTGCTCGAGGCGATCCGTGCGGTCGACGACTCGATCCGTTTCTACCAGGCCTCGTCGTCCGAGATCTTCGGCGAGCCGGTGGCGTCGCCGCAGACCGAGAGCACCCCGCTGAATCCGCTGACGCCGTACGGTGTCGCCAAGGCGTACGCACATTTCATCGCGCGGAGCTACCGCCATCGCTACGGCCTGCACGCGTCGTGCGGGATCCTCTTCAACCACACCTCGCCGCGCCAGCCGGTCGAGTTCCTGCCGCGCAAGGTGGCGAGTGCGGCTGCGTCGATCAGCCTCGGCCGCACCGGCGAGGTCTCGCTCGGCGAGCTCTCGGCCCGCCGCGACTGGGGCCATGCGGCCGACTACGTGCGCGCGCAGTGGCTGATGCTGCAGCAGGACGCGCCGGGCGACTACGTGATCGCGACGGGCGAGACGCACTCGGTCGAGGAGCTCGTCGCCGAGGCCTTCGCGCACGTCGGGCTCGACTGGCGCGCGCACGTCCGGGTCGACGAGTCGCTGAAGCGCGGCAAGGCCGAGCTGCACGATCTGGTGGGCGATGCGAGTAAGGCCCGTGCCGGGCTCGGCTGGGAGCGCCGCTACTCGTTCGGCGAGCTGGTGCGGTCGCTCGTCGACGCAGAGCTCGAGCGTCAGGCCAGCTCGGAGTAGACCGCGTCGTGGTCGCGGGCGACCGCCGTCCACGAGTACCGGGCCGCGCGCTCGAGCCCGCGCGCCGACCAGACGCCGGGGTCGGCCAGCACCTCGTCCACGGCCGTCGCGATCGCGTCCGCGTCGTGCGGGTCGAAGAGGCGCGCCGCGTCGCCGACGACCTCCGGCAGGGAGGCCGCGTCCGAGCAGGCGACGGGGGCGCCGCAGGCCATCGCCTCGAGCGGCGGCTGCCCGAAGCCCTCGTAGAGGGAGGGGAACACGACCGCTGCCGTCCGGCGGTACAGCGATGCCAGCTCGGCGACGGAGACGAGGCCCGCGCTCGTGACCCCGTCGGGCAGGCGGTCCGAATGGCCTCCGCCGGTCAGCAGCAGGCGCAGCTCCGGCCGCTCCCGGCGCAGCAGCGCGAAGGCCTCGAACAGCCGCGCGTGGTTCTTGTGCGCCCAGGGCCGGGCCGGGTAGAGCAGGAACGGCTCGCGCTCCTCGTCGCCGGGGCGGAAGGCGTCGTGGTCGAGGCCGAGGTGGATGACGCGGATGCGGGCCGGGTCGAGCCCGAGCAGCGCGACGGCGCGGTCGCGGACGAACTCGCTGATCACGATCACGCGGTCGGCGCCGCGGACGGAGCGGTGCCAGGCGAGGTGGCGGAATGCGCGCTCGGCGCGCGAGAAGAGGTGGGGCAGGTCGAGGTGCTGGGTGTCGAGCAACGTCACGACGGACGGCTGCGGCACGGTCGGGATGCGGAGCGTGAACGGGTAGTGGACGACAGCCGCGCCGGCGAGGCGCCGGCGGAGCGGGCGCGGACGGGCCGTCGCGAGTGACATCGCGAGCAGGCGGCGCGGGATCGTGCGCGCCGTGAGGTACTCGGTCGCCACTTCGGACGGCAGCCCGCCGCCCGAATCGGGCGCGACGGGAGGCAGCAGGACGCGGTACTCGAGCTGGCCGGTCTGCGCCAGGGCGCGCAGGAGCTCGCGGGCGTAGGTCTCGCTGCCGCCGAGCTCACCCGGGACGAGCGAGAGCATCGAGATGCCGACCATGGCGCGATGGTAGTGCGGGGCTGTCACAGTGTCAGGCGTGCGCCCCGCAGCCGCGATCGTGCTCGCCGGAGTCGCGGCGACGTTCTACGCCCTCTCGACGATGTACCAGGCCCTCGAGGCGCGGCAAACGCCCGTCGAGTCGGCGCTCCGTTCCTCGATCCTCCTGCGGCTCGTCCGCCGCCGCACCTGGGTGCTCGGCTCGGCCGTGGGCGGCGTCGGCTGGGCGCTCCAGGCGGTCGCCCTCTCGTTCGCCTCGGTGGCGCTCGTCCAGCCCGCGCTCGGTCTCGGCCTCGTCGTCATGCTGCTGCTCGCGACCCGGATCCTGGGCGAGCCGATCGGCCCGAGGGAGGTCGGCGCGTCGCTGACCGTGATCGCCGGCGTCGCCGTGCTCGGGTGGGCGGCGCCGTCGCACGCCGATCACTTCACCGGCCCCGGGCGTGTCGCGATCGCGGTCGCGGGTGTCGCGATCGTCGTGGCTCCGCGCATCCTGCGGCTGGTGGGTCACGCCGGAGGGCTCGTCACGAGCGTCCTGTCGGGTCTCGGCTGGGGGTGGGTCGGCATCGGCACGTCGCTCGTCGACCGCAGTCTCGGGCACGGCCACTGGCTCGTCGCCGCCTGCTGGGCGGCCGGCACGGGCGTGATCAGCTGGTCGTCGCTCGTGGTCGGGATGTCGGCCTATCAGGTGTGGCCGGCGACCCGGTCGTGGCCGGTGACGTTCGCGATCGAGATGTCGGCGCCGGCTGCGGTCGCCCCGCTGCTCACCCACGGCGGCGTCGGGCCGGCCGGCGGG
>CAYXXE010000064.1:0-10924 GCA_964468985.1 uncultured Gaiellales bacterium
GCGGTCGCGCAGTGGTAGCACTCGAGGAAGTTCTCGACCACGATCTTCCAGTTCGCGTTCGCGCCGAACTCGACGCGCGAATGGAAGCGGAGCTCCGACAGGTCGAGGTCGCGGGCGACGATCGCCGGCAGGTCACCCAGTGTGTCGGCGAGCGGCTCCGCGTCCGGGTCGGGGTTGACGAACAGGAACGGCCCCCAGGTGTCGGCGCTCGCCGGCAGCAGCGACCAGTCGGACCGGTCGAAGCCGGGCTCCCGGTCGGCGCGCGGTGCCGCCCGCAGGGCGCCGTCGAGACCATATGTCCACGCGTGGTAGTGACACTGGATCGTCTCGCGCACGCCGCAGCCCTCGGTGAGGACGGCGCCACGGTGCCGGCAGACGTTCAGGAACGCGCGGAGCTCGCCGTCCTTGTCGCGGACGGCCAGGATCGGCACGCCGCCGGCGTCGGTGGCGAGGAACGAGCCCGGAGCGGCGACCTGGTCGGCCCGGCCGGCGTACTGCCACGAGCGGGCGAAGATCGCGCGGCGCTCGCGGCGGAGCAGCTCTTCGTCGGAGTACCAGCTGAACGGCAGCGTCAGCGCGTCGGTCGCGGCCATGCCGCGATCGTACTCACCGCCGTGCGCGTCCGACGTTCGCCGTCGGCGGGATGTGGTAGCCGGCGAGGCCCGTGTCGCGGGCTCGCCGTTCGGCCGGCAGCGTGAAGGCGTACGCGTAGAGGCCGAGGACGGGCACCAGCAGGCCGAGTGCCCAGAGCATGCTGCGGTGATGGCGGGCGGGCATCGCGAAGAGGAACCAGACGGCGACGACCACGTTGGCGAGGGGAACGAACCACAGCAGGATCACCGACGCACTCGCGCCGATCGAGCGCAGGAGGACGATGGGCGCGCCGAAGAACGGGACGAACGCGAGCCCGGGCGAGGACACCTGGCGCCGCGAGCCGATCACGTACGCCGGGATGCCGCCGACGACCGTGGCGAGCGCGATGATGACGACGATCAGGAAGGCCCGACTGTCCGCTGTCATGCTCCGATCGTAGGACGGCGGCCGCCGACTGCCAGAGCCGGACGGACGGACTCGGCCAGCCGTAGGTCCGTGCGGCCGGCGCCGGCCGTCCCGGGCGGCGAGCTACGAGTGCGCTTCGTCGAAGCGGGGGAGGCCGTCGTCCGGCAGCTCGTCCCAGGGCGCACGCGACGCGACGAACGTGTGGAACTGCGGCCGGATCCCCGGGTCGCCGTCGAGTGCGCCGAGGCGGATGCCGACCTCGTCGCCGTCCGGCCACTCCGCGCCGAAGAGGCTCGAGCCGCAGACCGAGCAGAACGCCTTCACACGACCGTCGCCGGGCCGGTAGACGCGGATCAGCTCCTCGCCGGCGAGGAGGCGGAAGCCCTCGCGCGGCACGCGGCCCTGCGTCCCGCCGAACGTGCCCGAGTGCTTCCGGCACCGCGAGCAGTGGCAGTGGTTCGCCCAGCGGAACGGTGCCGTCACCTCGAACCGGACGCCCCCGCAGAGACACGACCCGGACAGGGGATTCTCGGGGCTCGGCGCTCCGGCCATGGCTCGAGCGACCGTATCAGGCGCCCGGCATGCCGGCGACCAGCGCGTCGATCGCCGCGGCTGCAGACTGGAGCGCGCCGGTCGTGTCGTCGCGGCCGGCGTGGATGTCGAGGAGCGCCTCGACCCACCGGCTCGCGACGGCGAGGTAATTCGGGGCGGGCGTCACCAGCACGGATGCGTCGCGCTCGATCAGCGTGCGGGCGACGTCGTGGAACGAGCCCCACCCCGACGTGTGCGCGCGGAAGCGCTCGTCGTCCCAGATGCTCGTCCGCGTCGGGTTCATGTTGCCCTCGAACGCCGAGCGGAGCAGGAACTCGCGGCCGGTCGCCCATTCGATGAAGCGCCACGTCTCGTCACGGTCACGCGCGCGCGTGTTCATGACGACCGACCACGTCCAGAGGTTGGGCCGCCGCAGGCCGGTCGGGCCGAGCGGCGGCGGCGCGTAGCCGATCCGGCCGACGAGGTCGGAGGTGCTCGGTTCCTCGAAATAGGCGACGTAGTGGTCGGAGTCGACGATCAGCCCGTACCGGCCGTGGGCGAAGTCGAGCGCGAGCTCGTACCAGCGCTGGTCGGCCCAGTCACGCGGGCCGGCGTCGCGCAGCGCGTCGATGAAGTCGGTCGTCGCGCGCACGGCCTGCGGGCTCGCGATCGCGCAGCGGCCGCCCTCGAAGTCGGACGCGCCGTACGACCAGAACTGGGTGGCGAACCCGGTGTACATCGTGTGCCAGGCGCCCGTGCCGCGCTGCGCGAAGCCGCGGACCCGGCCGTTCGTCCGGTCGACGATCGCCCGCGCCGCGGTGAGATACTCCGCCCACGTGGCCGGCACGTCGAGGCCCGCCTCCTCGAGCACCGCCGGGACGTAGGCCAGGTTGTACGACTCGCAGTTGACCGGGAGCTCGAGCAGCGGGCCGGCGCCGAGCGGGTCGCCGAAGCGGCCGCTCCAGCGGTTGCAGCGGATCAGGCTCTCGCAGAAGTCGGCGGCGTCGTAGCCGTCGCCCGCCCGCGCGACGAACTCGTCGAGCGGCTGGACGAAGCCCGCCGCGAGATGCTCCCACACGAGCACCGGGCCGGACATGTACACGTCGGCCGCCGCGTCGCCGTCGAGCAGGTGGTGGATGCGGTTCGAGAAGTAGAGGTCGCTCGGCACGATCTCGATCTCGAGCGAGATGCCCGTCTGCGCCTCGAACTCTCCTGCGTGGCGCTCGACGCTCGCGACGTACGCGTCGGTGTCCGGGCCGAGGAACCGGACGCTCACGCGGCCACCGTGCGTCCGAGGCTGACTGCGAAGGTCATGGCGAGACCTGAGCCTACGCTCTCCGGCGGCTCCGCCGGCCGGATCAACTCGCTGAGGATCCGCTTCCTCGGCGACAGAGTGCTTCAGCGGGAGGCATGGAAGGTCGCCCACGAGCTGGGGTGGGAGACGACGTACGACGCCGAGTACGTGGCGCTGACGAGGTTCCAGGCGGACGCGTTCGTCACCGCCGACGAGTCTCTGGCGCAAGAGGTCTCCGGCCCCGTCGCGACGGGGCCGGTCGACGCGCTCCGACCGGCCTGATCCTGCTCAGACGTCTCCGGCGGCGCCGGCCAGCCGTTGCTGCATGCTGGAGATGAAGGCCTCCCAGACCGGGTAGTCGCTGCCCTCCCAGATCGGGGCACGGAACGCCTCGGCCTGTTCGACCGACCAGCCGAGGTGCTTGATCGCGTAGAGCCCGTAGAAGGCGGAGACGCGGAAGTTCGCGGCGCAGTGCACCAGAACACGGCTACCCGGCGGGAGCTCGGCCATGACGTGCTCGAAGGCCGCGAAGTCGGCTTCCGTCGGGTTGGCGAACACGACCGGGACATGGTGGTAGGTCAGGCCCAGTGACCGCGCGAGCCCAGGCTCATCCGCAAGCGCGTTGCCGGCGTCGTGCGGGGCGAGGTTGACGACGGTGTCGAAGCCCTCTGCGGCGACTGCGCGTAGCTGGTCCTCGCTCGGCTGGCCGCTCGTGATCAGGCCGTCGTCGACCTGGCGCAAGTTGGAGATCTCGCCGGTGCTCATCGGTCCTCCTTCGGGCACGTGTCGGGCCGGCCCTGCGCCGGCGCTCGGGAAGTCAGCGGCTCGTGACCAGCTTGTACCGGCCGTCGCTGAAGCGGTAGACGTCCTCGAGCTCGCCACGCGGGCTCCGGCCTCGATTCTCGAACGCGACGGTCACGGTGCCGGCGCCGATCGTCACCCGGTCGCCGCCGAACCTCGCCAAGAGGCTGAAGCGGCTTCCCTGCAGGCGGTAGATGTATGTGAAGGCGCCGATCGATGGCGTCGACCAGAGCATGAATGCAACCTCAGGGTGCCGCCCGTCGCTGAACCGCCCGGCGCGCACCCAGCTCAACGAGTTCCCACACATCGCCGGACCAATCCGGCGGTCAGCGACCAACCGGAATTGCCGGGTCTCGACGAGCGCCATGCGCCACGAAGCACCCGAGAGGCCGCACCAGTCGCTGCCCTTCCGATCGACATAGACAGCGAACCAGTAGCCGTTCGTCGTGTGCGCCCAACCCGCGACGCGCCCGTGCACCGCATCGAACACAGGCTCCGGGATCGTCCCAGCCCGGACGCCGGCCACGAGAACCAGGGCAAGCACGACGGGCAAGGCGGCGCACCTCACGGGTCGAGAGTACCCAGACCCGTCCTGGTTTGAACTTCCTTTTGGCGTGTGAAAGCATCCGTGCCGTGATGCGGAAGCGCCGCTGCTCGAGGTCGCTCGACGCCAGGTCGCTCGACGCCAGGTCGCTCTTTGCCAGGTCGCTCGCTCTGCTTGCGTTTTCCGTGCCCATGGCCGTGCTCGCTCCGGCATCTGCGTCGGCCACCCACAGCCGCGCGGTGTCGGCACGTGCCGTGCCTGCGAACCTCTGCACGTTGAATCTCAAGGCTCAGCTGAAGGCGATCCCGTCGACGCAGATCTCCGTCGCCGACTGCTCGACGGTCGTGTATTCCACACCGCCCAGCCAAGGCGGCCGCGACGCGGAGACCAGCTATGGGATGCCGGGCTTCACCGTCCAGGTGATCTCCGGCTATTCCGCTTCGTTTCTGGCGCAGGACAAGCAGTTGTACGCCAACCAGCAGAAGGTCGCGGTCGGCTCGTGGGGACGGGAGGCGGCCAACGTCTACGGCGTGCAGGTGGAGGCCGAGGCGCATAACGTGATCGTGTACGTCGTCCTCAACGGGCACAGCGACACGACCTACCCCAACTACCGCAAGTTCGAAAAGCCTTTCGTCGCCCTCGCGGCGGCCGTGCTCGCGCGCGTCTGACGCCGCCACCTCGCCGGGCTTGCCGGCTGCGTCGGCCAGGAGAACGAAGCGGGGGCGCGTCGCGGTCCACGCCGCGCTCCCGCTTCCGGGCGAGGGTAGGCGTCGCGGGCAGTGGACGCAATCACCTTGGCTTGCGCCGGTGTTCGGGAATGACCCCTGACGTGTCCGTTAGTCGCGGCGCTCAGACAGCCGGAGTCTGAGTTCCGCGGTCGCGACCTCCAATGTCATCGTTCGGGGTCGAAAGCCCCAGCGTTCGTACGCGGCCCTGGCAGGGCTGTTGGCGACGTGGACTGAGAGCGTGATGTGTGTCGCCCCTCGCTCATGTAGTGCGTCGGCGGCCGCCCTCGCGAGCCTTGTCCCGCAGCAATCTCGGCGCGAGTCGGGACGAACGTAGATGTCCGAAAGCAGCCCGCGAGTTCCGTCCTTCCGACGCGCGAGGACGAAGCCCACGATCTCGCCGCCCTCCTCCGCCACGAAGGCCAACCCATCCGCCAAGATCTCGTCCACCTCGACCAACTCGCCCTCGAGCGTCACTCCCCAATAGTCCGGTGTTTCGATCTCTGCGAAGAAGTCGCGATACAGCTCGTGTAGAGCTTCGCGGTCAAGCACTGTCGCCCGCCTGATGCTCACGACCAAATTGTCGCGCCTACTCTTTCGCTCCGCAATCGCGGGGTGCGCCTAACTTCCGCCCTCGCGACGACACCGTGAGCGGGTAGGAACCATCCCCTGCGCGAGCGACCCTACGCCCGACCGCCCGCTCTACGCTGTCGCGGCGTGGAACTCGACGCCGGCGGAGTGGCAGCTCCGGCAGCGGGCCTCGTACGAGTCGAGGGCGCCCACCTGGATCGTCGCACCGTCGAACGGGGCCGGCTCGCCGTTCACGAGCCGCTGGGTCATCGTCGCCGGGCCGCCGCAGCGGTGGCAAACGGCCTCGAGCTTGTCGACGAACTCGGCGACGCAGAGCAGCGTCGGCATGGCGCCGAACGGCAGCCCGCGGAAGTCCTGGGCGAGGCCGGCCGCGACGACGCGCGAGCCGCCCCGGACGAGGCCGTCGATCGCCTCCACGATGCCGTCGTCGAAGAACTGCACCTCGTCGATGCCCACCGCGTCGTACCCCTGCGCGAGTGCGAGCACGTCCGCGCCCGACGTCGCGGTGACGGCCCGCATCTTCGCCCCCGCGTGCGAGACGACGTGGCCGACGTCGTACCGGTCGTCGATCAGCGGCTTCACGATGAGGGCGCGCTGGCCGGCGATCTCGGCGCGGCGCAGGCGCCGGATCAGCTCCTCGCTCTTGCCGCAGAACATCGGCCCGCACACGACCTCGAGCCACCCGCCGCGACTTGGCTGAGTCCTGATCACGGGCGTGAGGCTACCGCCGCGACCGGACCGCACCCGACTATGCTCGCCCCCGGTGGAAGGGCGCGTGGAGAGACTGCTCGAGCGCGAGCTGGGCGCCTTCGAGGCGACGCATCCGCGCTCGCGTGAGCTCGCCGCGCGCGCCCGGACGTCGCTCCTCGCCGGCGTGCCGATGCACTGGATGACGCGCTGGGCCGGCGGGTTTCCGCTGTTCGCGGCCGAGGCTCACGGCGCCCGAGTGCGCGACGCCGACGGGCTCGAGTACGTCGACTTCTGCCTCGGCGACACGGGCGCGATGACCGGGCACTCGCCCGGCCCGGTCGTGCGGGCCGTCGCCCGGCAGGCGGCGCACGGGATCACGCTGATGCTGCCGAGCGAGGACGCATCGTGGGTCGGCGAGGAGCTGACGCGGCGCTTCGGCCTGCCGCGCTGGCAGTTCGCGCTCACCGCGACCGATGCGAACCGGTTCGCGATCCGCCTCGCGCGGCTCGTGACCGGCCGGCCGAAGGTGCTGGTGTTCAACTGGTGCTATCACGGCACCGTCGACGAGACGTTCGCGACGCTCCGCGGCGACGAGGTCGTGGCGCGGGCGGGCAACCTCGGGCCGCCCGTCCCGCTCGACCTGACGACCCGGGTGGTCGAGTGGAACGACACCGCGGCGCTCGAGCGCGAGTTGGCTCACGGCGACGTGGCGTGCGTGCTCGCCGAGCCCGCGCTCACGAACATCGGCATCGTCCTGCCCGACGCCGGCTTCCACGACGCCCTGCGCGAGGCGACCCGCCGCAGCGGCACGCTGCTGATCGTCGACGAGACCCACACCCTCTGCGCCGGGCCGGGCGGCTACACCGCTGCGCACGGCCTCGCGCCCGACATCCTCACCGTCGGCAAGGCGATCGGGAGCGGCATCCCGTCGGCCGCGTACGGATTCACGGAGGAGCTCGCCGCGCAGGTCGAGGCGGCGATCGACGACGACAGCGCCGATGTCGGCGGGGTCGGCGGCACGCTCGCCGCGAACACGCTCTCGCTGGCGGCGATGCGCGCGACGCTCTCCGAGGTGCTCACCGAATCGGCGTTCGCACACATGATCACGCTCGCGGAGCGCTTCGAGCGGGGCGTCGCCACGGTGATCCACGAGCGGAGGCTGCCGTGGCACGTGACACGGCTCGGCTGTCGCGTCGAGTACCTCTTCCGCGCCGGGCGGCCGCGGAACGGCAGCGAGGCCGCAGCGGGCGGCGACCACGCGCTCGACCGGCTGATCCACCTGTACGCCCTGAACCGCGGCATCCTGCTCACCCCGTTCCACAACATGGCGCTGATGTCGCCCGCGACGACCGAGGCCGACGTCGACCGCCACACCGAGGTCTTCGCCGCGGCGGCGCTCGAGCTCGCTACCTGAGCAGGCGCGACAGCCGGCGGTCCTTCAACAGGCGCCCGTCGGTCTGGCAGGTGGGGCAGTAGTAGATCGTGTGCTCCTCGAAGTCCACCCGGGCGATCGGCGTGCCGCAGGCCGGGCACGGCTCGGCCAGCTTGTTGTGGACGCGGTACACCTGCGCGTCGCTTCTGTTCTCGAGCCGTAGCTCGAGGCCCCGGCCGAGCTCGGAGCGGATCGCGGCGTCCAGCCGCAACAGCTCGGCATCGTCGACCTGGCTCGACAGCTTGTACGGCGAGAGCTTCGCCGCCCAGAGGATCTCGTTGGCGTAGGCGCGGCCGACGCCGGCGATCAGCCGCTGGTCGCGAAGCAGGGCGTGCAGGCGGCGGGAGTCGGACTCGAGGATCGCCCGTACCTGCGCCGGGTCGAGCGCGTCGGCCTCGGGGCCGAGGTGCGCGAGCGCGTCACGGAGCCGGTCGGGTGCGAGCAGCCAGACACCTGCGCGCTTCTTCGAGCCGGCCTCCGTGAGCTGCAGCACGCCGCCGTCGGCGAAGCGCAGCCGGAACATCGGCGACTTCGCCGCCTTGCCGCCCGGCGGGACGTACTTGAGCCGTCCGGCGCTCATCAGGTGCACCATCAGCGTCAGGTCGCCGTCGCCGGTCGGCAGCAGGAACCGCTTCGCCCGGCGTTCGACGGCGAGCGTGCGGCCGGCGAGCGCCGAGAGCGGCGGGTCGACCGTCTTCAGCGTCGCCACGTGCGCAGGCCCGGCCTGCTCGACGGGAGCGGCGCGCACGAGCGGGTCGAGCTGACGGCGCCACGCCTCGACCTCGGGAAGTTCGGGCATTGCGGCATGGTGCCTGGACGCCGCACGGCAGGAAGGTCGCTTCCGCTCCCGAAGCGGGTCCCCCGTGCGTTCACGGCTTCTGATCCCCTCCGCCCTCGCGCTGTTCGCGCTGGCCGCGCCCGGGTTCGCGCGTGCGAGCCCCGGCGAGGCCGGCATCCAGGTCGGGCTCCGGTCGCTCGGGCTCTACCACGGCGCGATCGACGGGGTCCGCGGCCCCGAGACGATCGCGGCCGTGCAGGCGCTCCAGGAGAACGCCGGCCTGCCCACGACCGGGGTCGTCGACGCACCCACCCGGGCGGCGCTCGGCCCGCTCGGCGCGCCGAGCTTCGGCTCACGTGTGCTGCGCGAAGGCGACTTCGGGCTCGACGTCTCGGTGCTGCAGGTCCTCCTCGGCGGTCGCGGCGACTACCACGGCGCCCTCGACGGGTTCATGGGGCCGAAGACGGTGCTCGCCGTGCGGCGGTTCCAGCGCAGCGCCCACCTCGCGGTCGACGGGGTCGTCGGGCCGCACACGCGGAAGGTGCTGTTTCGCATCGAGACACGGGCCTCGGTGGTGCAGAAGCGGCGGCGGGCACGCGAGACCGAGACGTACGTGGTGCAGCCCGGCGACTCGCTGACGGCGATCGCGGGCGAGGCGGGCGTCACCCTGAAGGCCCTCGCGCGGCTCAACCATCTCGATCCGGCGCGCGTGCTGCTGATCGGCACCCGCCTCCAGGTGCCCGTGCACGCGCCCGCGATGGCGCTCGCCCCCGTGGCCGCCGGCACCGTTCGCGACCGGCTCGACGTCTGGGCGAACAGGCTCGGCGTCTCGCAGCACCTCGTGCGGGCGCTCGCCTGGATGGAGTCCGGCTTCCAGCCGAACGTCGTTTCCAGCGTCGGCGCGCGCGGTGTCCTGCAGACGCTGCCGACCACCCGCGCCTACGTCGAGACGGTGCTGATCGGCCATGCGGTGCCCCACTCGCTCGACGGCGACATCGAGGTCGGCGTCATGTACCTCAAGCATCTGCTCCAGGTCTTCAACGGCGACGAGAGCCTCGCGCTCGCCGGCTGGTACCAGGGCGAGCGCGCCGTCCGCCTGTACGGGCCCTACCAGGTGACGAAGCCGTTCGTCAGCGACGTGCTGGCGCTGAGCGCCCGGATGTAGCGATGGGCCCGTTCGTCGTCGAGGTTCGTCGCGGCGGTGTCGTCGAGGCCACGCACCGGGTGCACGTGGCAACGACCGACGGCGAGGTTCACGGAGATCCCGAGCTGGCCTTCTACCTGCGGTCGGCCTCGAAGCCGATCCAGGCGATCCCCTTCGGCGAGGGCTACGCCGAGCTCGACGACGACGAGCTCGCGATTGCGTGCGCCTCGCACCGTGCCGAGCCGGCACAGCTCGCCGCCGTGCGCAAGGTGCTCGAACGGGCCGGGGCGACGGTCGACGACCTCGAGAACGGCACCCAGGACGGCCGTCCCGAGGGGCGCCTCGGCCACAACTGCTCGGGCAAGCACGCCGGCATGCTCGCGGCCTGCCGCGCCCACGGCTGGCCGCTGCACCCGTATCGCGATCCCGCCCATCCGCTGCAACGCCGCATCGCGGAGCTGGTCGACCCACGCGCCCACACCGCGATCGACGGGTGCGGCGTGCCGACGTTCGCGACCACCTTGCGGTCTGCTGCGGCCCTGCTCACCCGGGTGCCGCAGCGGATCCGGCAGGCGATGCAGGCGCGCCCCGAGCTGGTCGGCGGCACCTCCGGCTGCCTCGACACCGACCTGATGCGTCGCGGCGGCTGGATCGCCAAGTACGGGGCGGAGGGGCTCCTCTGCGCCGCGTCGGACGACGGCCGCGGCATCGCGCTCAAGGTCGAGGACGGCGCCTACCGCGCGCTCCCACCGGCGCTCGGCCGGCTGCTCGGGATCGACGCCTTCGCCGAGACGCAGCTCACCAACAGTCGCGGCGAGGTCGTCGGCGCCGTAGGCTTCTTCGCCTGATGCGCGTCTTCATCGTCTCGGACATGGAAGGCGTCGCGGGCATCGTCCGCTGGCAGCAGGTGACGGGCGGTCACGCGATGTACGAGGAGGGCCGGCGCCTCTACACGGCCGAGATCAACGCCGCCGTGCGCGGCGCGAGGGCGGGCGGCGCGACCGAGATCGTGGTCATGGACTGCCACGGGGCGGGCGAGGGCTGGACGTTCAACTCGCTGCTCCCCGAGGCGCTCGACCCGGGCTGCGAGTACGTCGTCCAGAGCGAGTGGACGGAGTACACGGCCTACCTCGAATCGGGCGTCGACGCCGCGCTCTTCGTCGGCATGCACGCGATGGCCGGGACGGCCGACGGCGTGTTGTCGCACACGGTGTCGAGCAGCAACTGGTGGCGGCTGCGCTTCAACGGCGTCGAGGTCGGCGAGACCGGCATCAACGCCGCGCTGTGCGGCACATGGGGGTGCCCGGTGCTGCTCGTCACGGGCGACGAGGCGACGTGCCGGGAGGGCCGCGCGCTGCTCGGCGGCAGCCTCGTCACCGTTGCCGTCAAGCAGGG
>CAYXXE010000064.1:11024-12142 GCA_964468985.1 uncultured Gaiellales bacterium
CCCGGGTCGCCCTGCGAGATCCGCGTCGACTTCAACACCTCCGACCACGTCGAGCGCTACCGCCACCGCGCAGGGGTCGAAATCGTCGAGCCACGGCAGATCGTCTCGACCGCCGACGACTGGTGGACGGCCTGGCGGCGGTTCTACTTCTGAGGCGGGTCGTGCGGTGATCCACGTCGCCTGTCTCGGGGATTCGATCACCGAGGGCTCGCCCTACTGGGACGCACGGACCGAGACCGGCGACGTGCGCGGGCAGTGGCAGCACTGGGCGGCTCAGCTGCGGCCCGAGCTCGAGTTCACGAACCTGGGCCGGCACGGCCAGCGCACCGACGAGATCCTCGCCCGGGTGGCACAGGCCGTCGAGGGCGCCGAGGTGCTGATCGTCCAGGGCGGCATCAACGACATCGCGCAGCACCGCCCGGTCGCCGCGGCGGCCGCGAACCTCGAGCGCACCCTCGGCCGCGCGCGCCTGGTCGGCGTGCGGGTCGCGGTCTGCGACGTCCTGCCCTGGAACAACGCGACCCCCGAGCAGGCCCGCGCGATCGACGAGCTGAACGCCCTGATCCACGCCTTCGACGTCCTCGTCCTGCCGTTCCACGACACGCTGGCCGATCCCGAGCGGCCGGGACGGATGAAGGACGAATGGACGCATGCCGACGGCGACCACCCGTCGCTGCTCGGGTACCAGCGCCTGGGCGAGTTGGCGTTCGCACTACCCTGAGCGCCTGCCATGGCGCTCCTGCAGCTTCGCGGCGCGGTCAAGGGCTTCGGCGCGCGCACGATCCTCACCGGGCTCGACCTGGACGTCGAGCCCGGCTCCCGCGTGGGGCTGATCGGCCCGAACGGGGCCGGGAAGTCGACGCTCCTCCGCCTCCTGGCAGGCGAGGAGGCACTCGACGGCGGCGAGCTGACGCAGCGTCGCGGGCTCGTCGTCACGTACCTGCCCCAGCAGGTCGAAGGCGACGAGCGCGGCGCCCTGGCGACGGTTCGCGCGGCCCGGCCCGAGCTGGCCGAGCTCGAGGCCGAGCTCGCCCGTGTCGACGCGCAGCTCGGCTCGCTCGGCGACGACCTCGAGCGGATGGCGCGCGTGCTCCGCCGCCAGGAGGAGCTCGTCGAGC
>CAYXXE010000065.1:0-11982 GCA_964468985.1 uncultured Gaiellales bacterium
CGATCTCGCCGAGCGCGATCGCCTGCACGAGCAGGTTGCCGAGCAGCGTCGCCTCCTCCGGGCCGGCGACCACCGGGAGGCCCGCCGCGTCGGCCGTCCAGCGGCAGAGCAGCGCGTTGCGGGCGCCGCCGCCGACCATGTGGATCTCCTGCGCCGCCACCCCCGTGACGGCGCCGAGGAGACCGACCGTCTGCGCGTGCTTCAGCGCGAGACTCTCGAGGATGCAGCGTGCGACCGCTCCCGGCTCGACCGGCTGTGGCTGGCCCGTGGCGGAGCAGAAGTCGCGGATCCGCGCGGGCATGTCGCCCGGCGCGGCGAACACCGGGTCGTTCGGCTCGACGAACGAGACGAGCGCCGGCGCGGCCGCCGCCAGCTCGACGAGCTGCTCGAACGTGTAGCTCGTCCCCGCGGCGGCCCAGGCACGACGGCACTCGTGCAGCAGCCACAGGCCTGCGACGTTGCGCAGGAGGCGCGTCGTGCCGGCGAAGCCGCCCTCGTTCGTGAGGTTGGCGGCGAACGTGGCGTCGTCGATGAGCGGGGCGTCGACCTCGACGCCGACCAGCGACCAGGTGCCGGCGCTGATGTACACCGAGCCGGCGTCCCGCAGCGGGATCGCGGCGACCGCGGAGGCCGTGTCGTGGGAGGCGACCGCCACGACGCGCGCGGTACCGAGCCCGGTCTCACCGGCCACGCCCGGAACGAGCCCGCCGAGCACCGTGCCCGGCTGCACGACGTCCGGGAACAGGCCGACGGGGATGCCGAGCCGCTCGAGCAGATCGTCCGCCCAGCCGCCGGTGGCCGCGTCGAGACACTGCGTGGTCGTGGCGTTCGTGTGCTCGGCGACCCGGGTGCCGGCGAGCCAGCTGTTCACGAGGTCCGGGATCAGCAGCAGGGTTGCGGCGGCGTCGAGGGCGGGGTCGCCGGCGACGGCCAGCGCCGCCAGCTCGAAGATCGTGTTGATCGGGATGATCTGGATCCCGGTGCGCGCATACAGCTCGCGTGCCGGCACCGTGGCGAGCGCGCCGTCGAACGCCGCGGCGCGGCGCGCGTCGCGATAGCTGACCGGATCGCCGACGAGCTCGCCGTGCGCGTCGACGAGGCCGAAGTCGACGGCCCACGAGTCGACGCCGATCGAGTCGACCTCCGCCCCGTCGCGCGCGGCGGCGCGCAGGCCGGCGAGCGTCTCGCGGTAGAGGCCGCGGACGTCCCACGTCAGGCGGTCGCCGGTCGGGCGCGGATCGTTGGGGAAGCGGTGCAGCTCCTCGACCTCCAGGCGGTCGCCGTCGAAGCGCCCGCGGGCGACCCGGCCGCTCTGGGCTCCAAGGTCGATCGCGACCATCGACGCCATCAGTTCTGGCCGCCCTGGGTGCGGAGGGCGCGCCGCAGGTCGCGCGGGCGGACCGGCGGGAACGGGCGCGAGCCCGCCTCGACGGTGAGCACGTCGACACCGTGCCCGCGCCAGGCCTCGACCTCCTCTGCGGGGGCGCTTGCGTCGGTGACGATGCCGTACAGGTCGTCGACCGAGACGAACGAGAGCAGCGCGCTGCGGTGCCACTTCGTCCCGTCGAAGATCCCGTACACCTGCTCGCAGGCGTCGGCCATCTCCTGCTTGATCCGCGCCTCGTCCGGGTTCAGGTCCATCAGCCCGCGCTCGAGGCTCAGGCCGCGGGCGCCGAGGAAGCCCTTGTTGATCCGCGTGGTGCGCAGGACGTCGGCGCCGAGGTCGCCGACGAGCGACATCGCCGAGAGGCGCAGCATCCCGCCGGTGACGAGCACGGTGATGCCCGGCGCGTCGGCGAGCGCGGCGGCGATCAGCAGCCCGTTCGTGACGACCACGAGCTCGCGCTTGGCGCGCAGCTCGAGCGCGAGGTAGTAGGCGGTGGTGCTCGAGTCGAGGGCGACGGCCTCGCCCTCGTCGACGAGCGCGGCGGCGGCGCGGGCGATCGCCTGCTTGCGCTCCGACTCGATGCGGAGGCGCAGATCGAACCCGACTTCCGACTGCCCGCGCTGGAGCGCCCGGACGCCGCCCCGCACGCGGGCGACCAGTCCCTGGCGGGCCAACTCGGACAGGTCGCTGCGCACCGTCACCTCCGAGACCGAAAACGTCTGCGCAAGTTCCGCAACCGCGACGGAGTCGCGCGTCTCGAGCATGCGAAGCACGGACTGCATCCGCTCGTCCTGTGTCAAGTTCGGCAAATCGGCTGCCATCAAGCCTCGGAGTGCGGGTGCGCGGGGACGATTGCGCGACTGTATGCGTCTTGTCCGGCACTTGTCAATGGGCCCGTTCCACTTTCGTTTCGCTTCGTTTCGAAAGCCGATTCGCAATTTGACGCCGGATCGGGCAGACTCTCGACCGTGGACGACGCGTCGCTCGCCCGGCGGATCGCGGCTCTCGAGATCGAGACGCCCTCCTGGGCGTACGGCAACTCGGGCACGCGCTTCCATGTCTACCCGTGGCCCGGCGCGGCACGGGACGCACACGAGCGGATCGCCGACGCCGCGCTCGTGCACCGGCTCACGGGCTGCTGCCCGTCCGTCGCTCTCCACATCCCCTGGGACCGCGTCGACGACTGGGGCGCGCTGCGCGACTTCGCCTCGGAGCAGGGTGTGCGCATCGGCGCGATCAACCCGAACTCCTTCGGCGACGACGCCTACCGCCTGGGCAGCCTCTGCAATCCCGACCCGGCGGTTCGCCGCCGCGCCCTCGACCATTGCAAGGAGTGCGTGGAGATCGCGACCGAGGTCGGATCGGAGATCGTCAGCCTGTGGCTCGCCGACGGCACCAACTACCCGGGCCAGGACTCGCTGCGCGGCCGCTACGCCCGCCTCGGCGAGACGCTTTCGGAGCTGTATGCCGAGCTGCCCGCCGGGATGCGGCTGCTGGTCGAGTACAAGTTCTTCGAGCCGGCCTTCTACAGCACCGACCTGCCGGACTGGGGCACCGCGGCGCTCATCTGCCGCCGGCTCGGCCCGCAGGCGCAGGTGCTCGTCGACACGGGCCACCACGCCCAGGGCACGAACGTCGAGCAGATCGTCGCCCTGCTGCTCGCCGAGGGCCTGCTCGGCGGCTTCCACTTCAACAGCCGCAAGTACGCCGACGACGACCTGATCGTCGGCGCGATCGACCCGTTCGAGCTGTTCCGGATCATGCGCGAGATCGCGATCGCGCAGACCGATCCGGCGACGGCCGAGGACGTCGCCCGGGTCGCGTTCATGATCGACCAGTCGCACAACGTCGAGGGCAAGATCGACGCGATGATCCACTCGGTCGCGAACATCCAGACCGCGTACGCCAAGGCGCTCCTCGTCGACGAGCCCGCCGTGGCGGCGGCGCAGGGCGAAGGCGACGTCCTCGGCGCGCATCGGCTGCTCGTGGCGGCGTTCGAGACGGACGTCCGGCCCCTGCTCGCCCGGGTGCGCGCCGACGCGGGGGTCGAGGCCGACCCGGTCGCGGCGTTCCGCGCGGGGGGATACGGCGCCCGGCTCGCAGACGAGCGGGGCACTGCCTCGGTCGAGAGCGCGTACGAGCGCACGTAAGTTATTGCGCTTGCGCGTCGCCCTGTTCGTCACCTGCCTCGTCGACTCGCTTTCGCCCGAAGCGGGCCGCGCCACCGTGCAGGTGCTGGAGCGGCTCGGCCACGAGGTCGTCTTCCCCGCCGAGCAGACGTGTTGCGGCCAGATGCACGTCAACAGCGGCTACCGGCGGGAGGGGCTGGCGCTGGCCCGGCGGTTCGCGGCGGTGTTCGGCGGCTTCGACGCGATCGTCTCGCCGTCGTCGTCGTGCGTCGGGAACGTGCGCGAGACGTACCCGGTGCTGGCCGCCGAGGCAGGCGACCCGGCGTTCGGACGGCAGGTGGCCGAGCTTGCGGAGCGCACGTTCGAGCTGTCCGAGTTCCTCGTGGACGAGCTCGGCGTCACCGACGTGGGCGCCGTGTTCCCGCACCGGGTCGCCTACCACGCCACCTGCCACTCGCTCAGGGTGACCAGGGTCGGCGACGCGCCGCTGCGGCTGCTTCGCAACGTGCAGGGGCTGGAGCTGGTCGAGCAGGCGGGCGCGGCCGAATGCTGCGGCTTCGGCGGGACGTTCGCGGTGAAGAACGCCGACACGTCGAGCGCGATGGTCGCCGACAAGTGCGACGCGATCGAGGCGACGGGCGCCGAGTACTGCGCCGCGCTCGACTGCTCGTGCCTCCTGCAGATCGGCGGCGCCCTGCAGCGCCGGGGCAGCAGCGTGCGGACGCTGCACCTGGCCGAGATCCTGGCCGCGACGTGATCACGCGGATCACGAGCTTCCCGGAGGCGGCGCGGGCAGAGCTCGCGAACGCGCAACTGCGCGCGAACCTCCGGAACGCGACCGACACGATCCGCGCCAAGCGCGGCCGGGTGGTGGACGAGCTGCCCGACTGGGAAGAGCTCCGCGACGCCGGCCGGGCGATCAAGGCCGACGTGCTCTCGCGGCTCGACGAGTACCTCGAGCAGTTCGAGGCGTCGGTGACCGCAGCGGGCGGGGCCGTCCACTGGGCCGCCGACGCGGACGAGGCGAACGCGATCGTCGTCGACATCGCGAGGGCGCACGGCGTCGACGAGGTGGTGAAGATGAAGTCGCTCACCACCGACGAGATCGGCGTCAACGACGCCCTCGCCGCGGCCGGGATCCACGCGCTCGAGACCGACTTCGCCGAGCTGATCCTGCAGCTCGACGGCGACTGGTCGTCGCACATCCTGGTGCCGGCGATCCACCGCAACCGCAGCGAGATCCGCGACCTGTTCGCGCGCACGATCGCGCCGGGGATCGCGTCGAACGAGCCGGCCGACCTCGCCGAGGCCGCGCGGCTCTACCTGCGCGAGCGGTTCCTGGGTGCAAAGGTCGGTTTGAGCGGCGCCAACTTCGGCGTCGCCGAGACCGGCACGATCTGCATCGTCGAGTCAGAGGGCAACGGCCGCATGTGCACGACGCTGCCGCCGGTTCTGATCACGGTGCTCGGGATCGAGAAGCTCGTGCCGGCGTTCGCCGACCTGGAGGTGTTCCTGCAGCTCCTCCCCCGCTCCTCGACCGGCGAGCGGATGAACCCGTACACGTCGCTCTGGACCGGCGTCACGCCCGGCGACGGCCCCCAGGAGCTGCATGTCGTCCTGCTCGACAACGGCCGTACCCGGGTGCTCGCCGACGAGGTCGGGCGGCCGACACTCGCCTGCATCCGCTGCAGCGCCTGCCTCAACGTCTGCCCGGTCTACTCCCGTACCGGTGGGCACGCGTACGGCTCCGTCTATCCCGGCCCGATCGGCGCCATCCTCACCCCGCAGCTGCAGGGGATCGAGAATGCGCCGACCCTGCCGTTCGCCTCCAGCCTGTGCGGTGCCTGCTACGAGGTCTGCCCGGTGAAGATCGACATCCCGAGCATCCTCCTGCACCTCCGCGGCAAGGCGGTCGAGGCGAAGGGCGCGACGCTGGAGCGGGCGGCGATGCGCCGCGTCGCGTGGAGCTTCGGCAGCGCCCGGCGCTACCGGCTCGGGCAGCGGCTCGCACGGCTCGGACAGCTTCCGTTCGTCCGCGGCGGCCGGATCCGCCGGCTACCGCCGCCCCTGTCGGCCTGGACGAGCACGCGCGACCTGAAGCCGGTCGCGGCGGAGAGCTTCCGCCGGTGGTGGGAACGGCGATGAGCAGCCGCGAGCTCGTGCTCGGCCGGATCCGCGAGGCGCTCGGAGATCGTCGAGCCGCCGCGGTCGCCGCCCACGGCTACCGCGCAGCCGGCACGCTCGACCCGGCCGCCCGCGTCTCGCTCTTCGCCGAGCGCGTCGACGACTACCGGGCGGACGTCCGGCGGGTGGCCACGGGCGCGATCGCCGAAGCGGTCGCCGCCGCCTGCACGGCCAACGACGCGGCACGTCTCGTCGTCCCGGCCGACCTGCCGTCCGCGTGGCGTCCGGCCGGCATCGAGCTCGTCGAGGATGCGGGCGCGACCCCGCGCGAGCTCGACGGCGTCGACGGAGTGCTCACCGCCTGCACGCTCGCGATCGCCGAGACCGGCACGATCGTCCTCACCGCCGGCCCCGGCGAGGGCCGCCGCGCGCTGACGCTCGTCCCGGACCTCCACATCTGCGTCGTCGCGGAGACTCAGATCGTCGAGCTCGTCCCGGAGGCCTTCGCGCGACTCGCACCGCTCGTCCGCGACGGGGGGCGGCCGGTCACCTTCATCTCGGGGCCGTCTGCCACCTCGGACATCGAGCTGAGTCGCGTCGAGGGTGTTCACGGGCCACGCCGGCTCGTGGTGCTGATCGCCGGCTGAACGCCGTGTCGCGACCGCTCCGACGGTTTGCTCCCTGACAGGCCGAGGCACGCAACGACAGAACCCGAAGGCTCCGGTTGCGTGCCTGGCAGATCTGCGTTCTGAGGGAGTACTACTTCTTGATGGGCATGGCGCGATCATAGAGGGAGCACCGGTCGCGATCAAGCAGACAGGACGGCAGGACGGACGGTCAGCGAGCAAGCTCGGCGACCGCGGCGTCGGCGGCGAGCAGACGCGAGACGACCACCTGGATCAGGCTGCCGAGCAGCTTCGCGTGCAGCGCCGGGTCGGTCTCGGCGAGCAGCTCGATCGTCGCGAACGCGAGCGTCCGGCACTCGACCGCGGTGTCGGCGCGCACGTCGGCCGACCTGACACCGCGCGTGACGAAGGCGATCTCGCCGAACGTCATCCCCGCCGACACCGTCGAGAGCCGGATCGAGCGCCCGTCGGGACGCTGCGTGACGACGCTGAGCGACCCGGCGGTGACGAGGAAGATCTCGGCGGCGGGCTCCCCCGCCTGCACGAGCGGCGCCCCGGCCGGCGCGGCGACGATGCCGAGGTGCGGGGTGAGTCGGTCGAGCTCGCCGGGCTCCAGCCCCCGCAGGAGCTCGTGCTCGCCGAGCGGGACCGACTGGGCAGCCGGGCCCGCGCCGAGCCGGCGCAGCAGCTCGTCCTCGCACCACTCGAGCGCGGCATCGAGGTCGGGGAAGGGGATCGCACGCCCCGGGGCCGGCTCGAGGACGTCCGCGTGGGAGACCGCCAGCAGGCCATCGCGCAGGTGGAGGTAGGACGCGAGCGCGCTCACGAACTCGGCTCCGCCACGGTCGATGCGCGTGACCCGGCGCAGATCGAGCACGACCAGCTCGGGCGGGGTCGGGCGCTCCGTGACGGCCCGCGAGACGGCCTCGGCCGCGGTGAAGCCGAGCTCGCCTTGCAGCTCGAAGACGGCCGTGCGCGCCGCCTCGTCGGCGATCAGACGGCGCGCGTCGGCGTGGCGGACCCGCTTCGACCCACGCTCGGCGACGGTGGCGGACGAGCGGATCGCCGGGGCGAGCTGCTGGCCGGGCGTGATCAGGTGCAGGGCGAGATCGCGGGACAGGTCGCGGCAGACCGCGATGCCGCGGACGCTGTTCCCGCGCTCGTCGAGGGGCGGCGAGTAGACGCCGATGCCCAGCCGACCCGGGAGGACGGCGAGCACGCCGCCGGAGACGCCGCTCTTCGCCGGGAGCCCTACGGAGACAAGCCAGTCGCCGGCCGAGTCGTACATGCCGCAGGTCGTCATCACGCTGAGCACGCTCCGCACCACGTCCTCGCGCACGGCGCGCTCGCCCGTGACGGGGTTGACACCCCCGTTCGCGAGGGTGGCGGCGATGCCGGCGAGGTCACGGCAGTCGACCGACAGCGAGCACTGGCGGAAGTAGAGGTCGACCGCTGCCTCGGGATCGCCGGCGACGACCCCGAAGTTGCGCAGGAGGTGGACGATCGCGCGGTTGCGGTGGCCGGTGTCACGCTCCGAGACGTAGACGGCCTCGTCGAGCGTCAGCCGCCTCCCCGCATAGGCCGAGTAGGTGGCGACGATGCGGGCGAACGGATCCGCAGCGACGTCGCCGACGAGGCCGGCGCAGGCGATCGCACCGGCGTTGATCATCGGATTGACGGGCGCGCCGGTGCCGGGCGCCAGGCTGATCTCGTTGAACGCGTCACCGCTCGGCTCGACCCCGACGCGCGAGCGGACCGCCGCCTCACCCAGGTGCTCGAGTGCGATGCCGTAGGTGAGCGGCTTCGACATCGACTGGATCGTGAACGGGACGCGCGTGTCCCCCACTTCGTACACCGCGCCGTCGACCGTCGTCAGGCAGATGCCGAAGAGCGCCGGATCGGCGTTCGCCAGCTCGGGGATGTACGTGGCCACCTGGCCTTCCTCGATCAGCGAGGTGCGCTCGAGGAGGTCGTTCAGGTAGGCAGCGATCGGCGACGCCACCACGGACGGCGACGGTCGGCCGAGCTCCTCGCGATCGACAACTGACATTGCCTGCCTCCCACAACAAAAAGAGGCCCCGCGCGCTCCGGTGTGGAGTGCGCGGGGCCTCGATGCCCTGGACCCGCAGCCGACCTCGACTGCAGTTCGCCTCGGAGTCTAGCTGCCGTTGCCGCCGGAGGCCACGCCCGCTCAAGACGCCCGCGGGATCTGCCGATTCCGGCCGGTATGGAGCTGCTCGAGGTCCGCGGCCACAGCCCCCCGCCGGCGTCCGGGCCGCTCGAGGTGCGCGCGTTCGAGGAGACACGCGCGCGGCCGCTCGAGCGGCTCACCGCGCACGACCAGCTTGCGGTCGTGGTGGTCGGCGGGTCGTTCGTCCTCGTCGCCCTGCTGCTGGCCGCTTCGGCTCACTCGACCCGCACCCCGACCTGGTGGGCACTCGGGTTCTTCGTCGCGCTCTACGCATTCGCCTCGCGGCTCGAGTACGAGGTCGGGATCGGCTCGGTCGTGCCGACTCAGCTGATCTTCACGCCGATGTTGTTCATCTTCCCCCTCGGGGAGGTGCCGCTGATCGTGCTCTCGGCGCTGATCGTCGCGTCGGTCGTCGACGTCGTGACGGGTCGGCTGAAGCCGTCACGGCTCGGCGTGACGACGATGGACGGCTGGCACACCGTCGGGCCGGTGCTCGTGCTCGGGCTGGCCGGAGAGCGGCCGCCGCGACTGGAGGACGGCGCGCTCTACGTCCTGGCCCTCCTCGCCCAGTTCGCGTTCGAGCTGACGAGCTTCACCGTCCGCGACTGGATCACGCGGCGCGTGAAGCCGCGCGCGCAGCTCCGGTACCTGTTGCAGACTGCGCCCATCGACCTCGCGCTTGCGCCGCTCGGGCTCGCCGTCGCCTTCCCGGCGCGCACCCACCCGCTCGCGATCCTGCTCGTCGTGCCGCTGATCTGGCTCCTCCGCATCTTCGCCGACGAGCGACGGTCGCGGATCGACTCGGCGCTCGAGCTGAGCGAGGCCTACCGCGGCACGGCATTCCTGCTCGGAGACGTCGTCGAAGCGGACGACGCGTATACCGGCCTGCACAGCCGCGACGTCGTCAGGCTGAGCATCGCCGTCGGCGAGGAGCTCGGCCTCGACGAGATCCACCTCCGCGACACCGAGCTGACGGCGCTCCTCCACGACATCGGCAAGATCCGCGTCTCCGCGGAGATCATCAACAAGCCGGACGGCCTCTCGCCGGCGGAACGCGAGATCATCGATCGGCACACGATCGTCGGCGAAGAGATGCTCCGCCAGGTCGGCGGCCTGCTCGGATCGGTCGGCCATCTCGTCCGCTCCTCGCACGAGCGCTGGGACGGGGCCGGCTACCCCGACCGCCTGGCGGGCGAGGCGATCCCCCTCGTGGCGCGCATCGTCTCCTGCTGCGACGCGTACTCGGCGATGACCACCGCGCGCCCCTACCGCCTCGCGCTGAGCCAGGATCGGGCGCTCCACGAGCTGCGCGCCAACGCCGGCACCCAGTTCGACCCGCGTGTGGCCGAGGCGCTCGTCGCCGTCGTCACGCGCGGCGGCGTCGAGCGCCCGATCGACTCGTAGACGCCTGGGCCTAGTGGCCCTTGCGCGGGTCGAGGTAGAGGTCGTCGATCCTGAAGGCGGCCGTGCCGGCCACCGAGAACCGGAACCGGACGCTCGCCTGGCCGTTCGCGGACTTCAGGGCGAGCAGGTTCGCATAGAAGTAGATCGTCGGTGTCGGCGCCCAGGCCGAGCCGCCGGCGATCTTCGCCACCGGCACGGTCACCGAGGTCCCGTTGGCGAGCGTCGCGACCACGGCGACGGTGAGCGTCGACGACGCGTTGCCGGCGACGGAGAAGAACCTGATCGTCGGGTCGGCGAGGTTCACGCACGTCAGCGGGCTGGTGGCCGTCGCGCCGGCGGGGATCGAGAGCGAGTGCGTGTCGGCCTTCGAGTTGGCGAAGTACGCCTCGTTCCCGGCCGCCTGCGCCGCACCGCCGGTCAGCGTCCAGCCGCTCGTGGCGAGGTTGGCCGCTTCCATGTCGCCGGCCGGGGCCAGCACGTAGCTGTCCGAGTCGCCGAACTGCGCGAATGGCGTGCCGGAGGTGCCAGGGCAGGGCACGACCACGGCGGCGCCGGCACCGGAACTGAGCGCGGCGAGCACCGCAATGGCCACGATCAGGCAGAACATGAGCGCGCCGAACGGGCGCCGCAAAGCCGCAGTTGTCACGCGAAGAGCCTCCTGAGATTCGATGTGGCCGGTCTGTGGTGCACCCGGCCTTCTGCATCCATCATCTCCACGAAGGTCCGGCCCGAAACCCCACAAAGGGTGAGGCCGTGCCCTCGTTCGAGGGATTCGCTCGCCCTACAGGGCGGCCGGGGTCGCCGTGTACTCCTCGTCGGTGACGTGGTCGCCCCAGGTCGCCGGGCTGCCGCTGTCGTCGACCTCGTGCAGCGCGAGATGGGTCATGAACCGGTCCGGATCCGCCCCGTGCCAGTGCTCCTCGCCCGGCTCGAAGAAGACACGGTCGCCCGCCCGGATCGCCTCGACCGGCCCACCGCGGCGCTGCGCCCGGCCGATCCCCTCGGTGACCCAGATGGTCTGGCCGTGGGGATGGGTATGCCATGCGGTGCGGGCGCCGGGCGCGAAGTGGACGCTGGCGGCGCCGACCCGCGAGCCGCCGGACGGTACCGCGACGGTGTCGATGTGGACGGTGCCGGTGAACCAGTCGCCCGGGCCTGCTGCGGTCTCGACGCTGTTCCTGGTGATCTGCATGGTCGTCTCCTTGACCTGATTTGAGCGTTTGCGACCGGTCGCCGTGGCGCCGGCGACGCCCGTACGGTCAGTACTCGTTCTTGATCACAAAGTACGAGCCGCGGATGGTTCCGGCGAGCCTGGACCTCTGCCGCGCGAACTTGAAGCGCGTCGCGAGCTCCTCCGGTACCTCCATCCCGTCCGACAGCTTGAACCCGACCGCCCGCTTCCCGTCGTCGCCGAGCGAGTACATGACGTTGATCGAGAGGCCGCTCTCGTAGAAGACGTAGGCCATCCTGAGCTCCTCGACCTGAAAGCGGGTCGCCTCGAGCGGGCGGGACGCGATGACGATCTCCCGCTCCTCGGCGAGGATGCGGTGGACCCACTCGATCGTCTCCGCAGCCTCGCTCGCGGGCTCGACCGTGAAGACGTGGTCGTACTTGTTCCGGAAGTAGCGCGCCTCGTTCGCCCGGAGACCTGCGAGAGCGTCGGCGACTGGCGAGGACTCGAGGCCGATGGTCGAGACATTGGTGAAATCGACGGCATAGGACATCGGGTTCACGCTACCGGCACGTACGGCCTACGCGCCGAGAGCGGGATGTCCGCTCGTCGTCTCCACCGCTCTCTTGACGCTCATCGCCTGGCCGACCTCTTCCGGGTTCTCGGTGAACGCGACCCTCTGATTCGTCGGGTCGTTCGATGAGCTTGCCGTTCTCGAATCCCGCTCCCGGACGACGTAGGTCAGGTGGGTCACCCGCTGCGTCGGCTCCGCGCGGACCGGCTCCAGAGCCACGCGGCCTGCGTCCACGCCCTCGAACAGGCGGATTCCGGAGCCGAACAGCACGGGTGAGAGCGCGATCGTGAACTCGTCGATCAGGCCGGCGTTCACGTACTTCAGGATCGTCGCGCCACCGCCCGCGATACGGACGTCCCGGTCGCCGGCGGCCTCG
>CAYXXE010000066.1:0-11702 GCA_964468985.1 uncultured Gaiellales bacterium
ACGACAGGACGGTCGGGAACCAGACGACGCCCTCGACCCACTCGAACCAGATCGCGAGGAAGCTCGAGCGGTCGCCGAACGCCTCGCGGACCCAGGCGTACAGGCCCCCCGCGCGCGGCCAGGCGGTTGCCAGCTCGGCGGCGACGAGCGCCAGCGGGACGAAGAAGAAGAGCGCGCCGAGGACGTAGTAGGCGATGCTCGACCAGCCGTACTCGGCGATGCTCGGCATGCCCCGCAGCGTCAGGACGGCGGCGAGGCTGATCAGGGCGATCGCCGAGGCGCCGAGGACACGTGGGCCGCCCTTGGCATCTTCGGCACGGTGCTGCCGGGCCGTGATGTGCAGGGTGCGCCGCAAGTGCAGTGCTGGCATGAGAGCCTCCTCCTTCGGTGACAAGCGGGGGCCGGCCACGGTTCGGGGCCGGTGGCTTCCCACGTTGCTCGGGGGAGTCGGAACTCTGCGAGACCGGCAGTTTGCGGTCAAGCGGGCGGGTGGCGGACGCCGCGACACTTCGGCGCCCGCTCGTCCTCGATGCTAGCACCGGTTCTGGGGTCGGGACCCCGGGCGTAACCCAACCGCAACACGGAGCTGCGGCCGGTCCGGTGCTACGGTGGACCGCGGTGGCGCCGAGCATCGGGCGTCGCAGATCCAGTCGCGAGGCCCGAGCAACCCGACCTCGTAGCGAGTGTCCTCCCCGAGCGGCGTGGGCAGGAATGTGCCGGCCGAGCAACCTGGCCGGGGGACATCCTTCGACCCGGCCGGGAGGCTTCCGATGCATGCACGCCCCGTTGGTCACGATCGCTCCGCGACCGCTTCTCCGGACGGTGCGTGATGCTCGACCGCGAGGAGTTCCCGATTCTGCTCGTCGCCGATCGTGAGCGCCGCTGCGCGGCCGGGCTCACCTTGCAGCGGATCGTCGACGAGCTCGTCTCGCTCGGCCATGTCGTCGTCGATGCCGAGTCCCTGTCGGACGGGCGGTCGCTGATCGCGTCGGATCCCTCCTTCGGCTGCGTCGTGCTCGACTGGAGCCTCGCGGAGGCCGCGGGCGCCGACGGCGAGCATCCGGCCCGGACGGTCGTCGAAGCGGTGCGCCGCCGCAGCGCGAGGCTGCCGATCTTCCTGATGCTCGAGCAGGGCGAGCTCGACGACATCGCGCTCGACGTCGCGGAGAACGTGCAGGAGTGCGTCTTCCCGTTCGAGGACACGCCGGGGTTCATCGCGGGCCGCATCGACTACGCGTGGCACCGCTACGTCGACCGCCTGCTGCCGCCCTACTTCGGCGCGCTCGTCGAGTTCACGAACACCTACGAGTACTCGCTCCACACGCCGGGCCACGCCGGCGGCACCGCCTTCCGCAAGTCACCGGTCGGGAAGGCGTTCTACGACTTCTACGGCGAGAACCTGTTCCGGACCGACCTTTCGGTAGCGCTCGGGCCGCTCCGTGAGCTGGGCTCGCTGCTCGACCATTCCGCCCGCGTGGGTGACGCCGAGCGGAACGCTGCGCGGATCTTCGGAGCCGACTCGACCTTCTTCGTCCTGAACGGGACGTCGACCGCGAACCAGATCGTGGCGCACAGCTGCGTCACCGCCGGCGACGTGGTGCTCGCCGACCGGAACTGCCACAAGTCGATGAACTACGCGCTGACCGTCACCGACGCCGTCCCGGTCTACCTCTCGCCGTCCCGGAACGGCTACGGGATCATCGGGCCGATCCCGGCCGCCGCGTTGAGCGCGGCCGCGGTTGTCTCCGCTGTCTCCGCGAATCCGCTCGTGGAAGCTGATGCAGGCTCCGCACCGGTGTATGCGGCCGTCACCAACTCGACCTACGACGGCCTCTGTTACGACGCCTTGCGGGTGGTCGAGCTGCTCGGTGAGAGCGTGCCGCGCGTCCATTTCGACGAGGCCTGGTTCGCCTACGCTCGCTTCAACCCGCTGTATCGCAGCCGGTACGGGATGGAAGGCGAGGCGGCCACGGGCCGGCCGACCGTGTTCGCGACGCAGTCGACCCACAAGCTCCTCGCCGCCTTCTCGCAGGCCTCCATGATCCACGTCCGGTCGGGCGACAGGGCCCCGGTCGAGCCCTCGCGGTTCAACGAGGCCTACATGATGCACGCCTCGACCTCGCCGTTCTATCCGATGATCGCGGCGCTCGACGTCGCGGCCGCGATGATGGACGGGCCCGCCGGGCAGGCTCTCACGGACGAGTCGATTCTCGAGGCGATCCACTTTCGCAAGCGGGTCGTGGCGCTCGGCAGGCAGCTGGCGGAGCGCGGCGGCGACGGCTGGTTCTTCGGTGTCTGGCAGCCGGACGAGATCCGTGACGCGGCCAACGGCACGGCGTATCCGTTCACCGACGCGACCGACGAGCTGCTCGCGACCGATCCCGGCTGCTGGACGCTCGAGCCCGGTGCCGACTGGCACGGCTTCGAGGGGATCGAGGACGGCTTCTGCCTCCTCGACCCGATCAAGGTCACGATCACGACGCCCGGCATCGACGCGCGGGGTGCACTCGCCGTGCGCGGCATCCCGGCCCAGATCGTGACGCTGTTCCTCGACGGCGAGCGCATCGAGGTCGAGAAGACCGGCGACTACAACATCCTCGTCCTCTTCTCGATCGGGATCACCAAAGGGAAGTGGGGCACGCTCCTCGACGGCCTGCTCGAGTTCAAGCGCCGCTACGACGAGAACGCCCGTCTGAGCGACGTCCTGCCGGGGCTCGTCGCCTCCTATCCTGCGCGCTACGGCGCGCTCGGGTTGCGCGACTTCTGCGACGAGATGCACGCCGAGCTCGTCGAGCGGCGGCTGCCCGAGCTGCTCGACCGTGCCTTCGACGGTCTCCCGGTGGCGCTGCTGACACCCGGCGAGACCTACCGCAGATTCGTTCGCGGTCAGAGCGAGCGTGTGACCCTGGCCGAGCTGGCGGGCCGCACGGCGGCGGTGGTGGTCGTCCCGTATCCGCCCGGGATCCCGATCTTGATGCCCGGCGAGCAGGCCGGGGCTGCCGACGGGCCGGTGCTCGCCTACCTGACCGCGCTCGAGGCGTTCGACCGGCGGTTCCCGGGCTTCGAGCACGACATCCACGGCGTCGAGCGCGCCGAAGACGGCCGCTACCTCGTCGAGAGCCTCGTCCTCGGTGCCGTGACTCCGGGGGCCGGCCGGCCGTGAGCGCGGCCCCGATCGTCGAGGCCGTGGCGCTGACGAAGAGCTTCGGCGACGTGCGGGCGGTCGACGGCCTGTCGTTCGCGCTCGAGCCCGGGACGATCACCGGCTTCCTCGGCCCGAACGGAGCCGGGAAGACGACGACGCTGCGGATGCTGCTCGGGCTGGCGACGCCGACCAGCGGGCGGGCGACCATCTTCGGCCAGGCCTACGCCGATCTGGCCCAGCCCGCGCTGCGGGTCGGCGCCGTGCTCGAGGCGACGGACTTCCACCCGGGACGCTCGGGCCGCGACCACCTGCGGACGCTCGGGCAGGCGGTTGGCCTGCCGGACGCGCGGGCCGACGAGGTGCTGCGCCTGGTCGACCTCGACTCGGCCGCGAGGCGCCGGGTCAAGGGCTACTCGCTCGGGATGCGCCAGCGGCTCGGGCTGGCGTCGGCGCTGCTCGGCGACCCCGAGCTCCTCGTGCTCGACGAGCCGGCGAACGGCCTCGACCCGGAAGGCGTGCGCTGGCTGCGCGACTTTCTCCGCGTGTTCGCGGCGCGGGGACGGACGGTGCTGGTCTCGAGCCACGTGCTGGCCGAGGTCGCGCAGACGGTCGACCAGGTTCTGATCATCAACCACGGCCGCCTGGTCGTCGAGTCGTCGCTCGAGGAGCTCACCGCCCGCGTCAACAGCTCGGTCCGGGTCCGGAGCCCGCGGCTCCCCGAGCTCACCGAGGCGCTCCGGCACGCGCAGATCGAGCTCACCGAGACGAACGACCACGCGCTGCTCGTCCACGGCGCGACGACCGACCAGGTGGGCGACGTCGCCTTTGCCGCCGGCCTGCCGGTGCACGAGCTCGCGACCGAGGGCTCGTCGCTCGAAGAGGTCTTCCTGGCGCTCACCACGGAGCAGGCGCCGTGATCGCACAGGTCAGGGCAGAGCTGCTCAAGATCCGCTCCACCCGCACGACGGTCGGGCTCGTGCTGGGCATGGTCGCGCTCGCGCTGCTCTTCGGGCTGCTGGCCGGGCTCCTCACGAAGGCAGGTCATCTCGGCGCCAAGGAGGAGCAGCGCAGCCTGCTGACCGACGGCAGCGTCGCCGGGATCTTCGCCGCCCTCGCCGGGGTGCTACTCGTGACGAGCGAGTTCCGCTTCGGGACGATCCGGCCGACGTTCCTGTTCACGCCGAGGCGGTGGCGCGTGATCGCCGCGAAGGTCGTGGCCAGCATGCTCGCGGGGCTCGTCTTCGGCGTGATCGCGGAGGCGATCGCGCTCGTCGTCGGCTACGTGACGCTCGACGCGCGCGGGATCCCGTTCGTCCTCGACGCCCACGACCTCGTGCGGTTCGTGCCGGGGACGGTCGCCGGCGTCGTGCTCTGGGGCGGCATCGGCGTCGGCGTCGGTGCCGTCGTCCGCAACCAGGTGGGAGCGGTGATCGGCCTGCTCGCGTGGGGCTTCATCGTCGAGAACCTGCTGTTCGCGTTCGTGCCGTCGATCGGCCGCTTCACGCCCGGCGAGGCGCAGAACGCGCTGATGGGGTTGACCACGCGGCACCTGCTCGCTCAGGCGGCCGGCGGGGGCGTCCTCGTCGCCTGGACCGTCGCCGTTGCGGCGCTCGCCGTCGCGGCGACTGCACGACGAGACGTGAGCTAACGACAACCGAGAAAGGGAGGATCGATGGCGACTACCAGCATCATTCAGGAGGGCGAGGCACATCCGACGCTCTCCCATCACGCGCAGCTGGAGATCGGAGACGACCTGCAGGCGACGCTCGCCGAGCTCGTCGACCTGACGCTGGTCGGGAAGCAGTTCCACTGGAGCGTCGTCGGCCCGACGTTCAAGACGCTCCATCTCTCACTCGACGAGCTCGTCGCGGAGTGGGGGGTGCTGGCCGACGCGGTCGCGGAGAGAGCCCTCGCGGTCGGCGCCTGGCCGGACGGCCAGGCGACCGCGGTGATCGAGGCGAGCGAGTTCGCCTCCGTGCCGGCCGGGCCGATCCGCGACGAGGAGGTGCTCCGCCTGCTCACGAGCCGCCTGATCGAGGTCGTCGCGCACACGCGCAGCCGGATGGACGAGCTGGGCACCCTCGACCTGGCCAGCCAGGACGTGCTCGTCGACGTCGTCCGGACGCTCGAGCAGCAGCTCTGGATGATCCGCGCCCAGCGTTCGTCGTGAACATGCGGGTGCGTCCGCCCACCGGCGGGCGCACCCGCACCGACATGTTCAGGGGCTGACGACCAGGTGGTTGTCGACCGAGGTCACGCCCGGGGCCGCATAGGCGGCGTGCCGCGCCGTCCGGACCTCGTCGGACGAGTGCACATTGCCGTGGAGGCTGACCGTGCTGCCGCTGGCCGTGACCCGCACGCGCCGGGAGTCCAGCGTGGCGTTGCGCTGGAACGCCGAGCGGATCAGCTTCTCGACATCGCCGGCGTCGACGATCTTCTTGACCTCGATCAGGTTCGTCACGCCGCGAACCCCGGCATGCCACGCGACCGAGCGGGCAGCCGTGTGGCGCTCGAAGTTCGAGTCGACCAGGCCGGTCAGCGTGACCCAGCCGTTCACGACCTCGGCGTTGACGGTGCTGGGGATCGCGACGTTCCACTTGAAGTTCAGCGCCAGCGACTCGGCGATCGACGAGTCGTCGTGGCGATGCGAGCTCGGCAACTCGACCTCGAGCTCGTCCGCGACCGCGCGGACGGCGTACACGCGCTCCGCCGAATGGACGGCACGGGTCTTCGCGAAGTAGCTCGGGACGTGGCCCGTGAGCGTCACCGCGCCGTCGTTGGCCGTGACGCCGATGTTGGCCGCATCGATGCTCGGCTCCCATTCGAGCTCGTTCATCACGTCGGTCTGGACACGTGTGTCGATATCCATCGTGGTCCTCCTTCTGAATCTCTCCCATATCGGGATCGCCGGCACAGGTGGAGTGCCGGTCGGGACCTGCTCCGACCCACGGGTGTCCGGGCGGCGGTCGGCCGAGACAACTCTCGGCGTGAAATCGGCAGTTCCGCTGCTTGCAGTCCTGCCGTTCGACCGTAGCACGTCCCTGCCGGCGGCCAGCCTCGTCGCGGGGTGCCCTCCGGGGTGCGGTACCATGGCGCCTGCGGGTCGTGCTCGACAGGCCCCGGAAGGAGCGTTTGCCGGCCGAGACAACGGCCGCTGGCGTCCGCCCTCAGCAGAGCAGGTCGGAGAAGTTCTGGTCACAAGCTCGGTGGCCGATTCCCGCGCTCAGCTGCGAAGGAGCAACTCACCATGAAAGCGCTCGTCTACCACGGCCCCGGCAAGCGGTCCTGGGACTCCGTCCCGGATCCTGCGATCATCGAGGCGACCGACGCGATCGTCCGCATCGACACCTCGACGATCTGCGGCTCCGACCTGCACATTCTGAAGGGCGACGTCCCCGAGGTGAAGCCCGGCACGATCCTCGGCCACGAGGCCGTCGGGACGGTGACCGAGGTCGGCGCCGCCGTCACGACGATCCGTCCGGGCGACCGCGTGCTCGTCTCGTGCATCAGCTCGTGCGGGCGCTGCGCGCTCTGTAAGGAGGGCAAGTACGGGCTCTGCAGCGGGGGCGGCGGCTGGATCTTCGGCCACCTCATCGACGGCCTCCAGGCGGAGCTGGCCCGGGTGCCGTTCGCCGACACGTCGGTCTACAAGGTGCCGGAGACGCTGTCCGACGAGCAGGTGCTGTTCCTCGCCGACATCCTCCCGACCGCCTACGAGGTGGGCGTGCTGAATGGCCGCGTCTCGCCGGGCGACACCGTCGCGATCGTGGGCGCCGGGCCGATCGGGCTCGCGGCGATCATGACCGCGAAGCTCCACACGCCCGGGCGCATCATCGCGATCGACCTCGCCGACTCGCGGCTCGAGCGGGCCCGCGAGTTCGGAGCCGACGAGACGATCAACAACGGCCGCGAGGATGCGGTCGCGCGCGTCATGGAGCTGACCGGCGGCCTCGGCGCCGATGTCGCGATCGAGGCGGTGGGCGTGCCCGACACGTTCGAGCTGTGCACCGAGCTGATCAGGCCGGGCGGCCGGGTCGCGAACGTCGGCGTCCACGGCAAGTGCGTCACGCTCCATCTCGAGCGGCTCTGGATCCGCGACGTCACGATCACCGCCGCGCTCGTCAACACGCGCACGATCCCGCTGCTGCTCGCCCTGATCGAGGCCGGGCGACTCGACCCGACCGTGTTCGCGACACACCACTTCGCGCTCGCCGACACGGAGCACGCCTACGACGTGTTCGCTGCGGCGGCCGAGACGCACGCCCTGAAGGTCGTGCTGGACGCGGTACCCGTCGATCCCGCTCGGAACGGCGCGTCCGTCCACCGCGAGCCGGCCGTCGTCGGGCCATTCGCCGAAGTCCACGCCGCTTCGGCCGGAACGGCCGCCGCGAGCCCGACCAGAGGAGCAACCATGATCACGCATCAGAGCATCGCCGAGTGGCGGGGCAAGGCCCTCGTCGACCTCGCGCAGGGCAAGATCGGCAAGCTCGAGGATGTCTACGTCGACGTCGAGACCGATGAGCCCGTCTTCGGCACCGTCCGGGAAGGGCTGGTCGGACGTCACCTCACGTTCGTCCCGCTCGGCTCGCTGACGATCGGCCCGGACAATCTCCAGATCCCCGTGTCGAGCGAGCAGGTGCGGGGCGCCCCGGAGATCGCGCTCGAAGGCGACGAGTTGTCGCAGCAGGACGAGTCGGCGCTCTACCACTACTACGAGCTCAACTACACGCCGCCCGCCACCGAGAGCGGCCGCCGGCTCGCGAGGCGCTGAGAACCATGACGAGCGCCACTGCAGGCAAGAACGGAGCGGCCCCGCACGTCCCGGCGGTGGTCGTGGGGATCGACGGCTCGCCCGGCGCCCACGAGGCGCTCGCCTGGGCGGTGGCGGAGGCACGCCTCCGCAAGGCGCCGCTCAGGGTTGTCCACGCGTGGATGTTCGGCTACGTCGGCGGCAGCGTCTCCGGCGTGCCGTTCTGGGGCGGCTCGTTCGACTCGTACACGTCGCAGGGGCTGGACGTGAGCGAATTGCACCACGCAGCCGAGGAGCTCGTCGACCGCGCGATCGCCGACCTCGGCGAGGAAGGCTCCGGGCTCGAGATCGAGGGCCGCGTCGTGCAGGGAGCGCCCGCGCAGGCGCTGCTGGACGAGACCACCCCCGCCGATCTCCTGGTCGTCGGGTCACGCGGTCACGGCGGCTTCGCCGACCTGCTCCTCGGCTCGGTGAGCACCCAGTGCGTCCACCACGCGACCTGCCCCGTGGTCGTCGTCCATCCGGCGAAGCCGGCGGGCACCGGCGACGGGGCCGCGGCTGAACGCGATCCCGTCACCGAAGCGAAGGAGGCCACCTGAATGTCGACACAGCTCGGCCACCACCACCGCGACACGCTCGCGAAGATCTACGAGCACCCGACGAGCGGCAACATCGAGTGGCGGACGATCCGTTCGCTGCTCGAGTCGCTCGACGCGATTCGCGAGGAGCGAAACGGGAAGTTCGAGGTGACGCTCGGCGGCGAGACGGAGGTGATCGCCCCGCCGCGGGGCAAGGACGTCGACCGGCAGTTGATCGTCGACCTCCGGCGGATGCTGACGGCAGGCGGCTACGGCCCGGAGCCGGTGGCCGACGCAGCTGCCGCTGCTGACGCCGACGCCGACGCGAACGCCGAGCTCGTGCGCGGGCACGACGTCGTCGCCGCGATCGCCTTCCACTCCACCACGATCTTCGCGATCGACGCGTCGCCCGGCGCCGAGCACGAACGGGTCCAGGCCGCCGATCCGCTCGGCCGGTTCCACAAGGTCCGCCACCAGGCGGGCAACCCGGACGGGACGTACGAGGACGACAGCCCGGAGTACTGGCGCGAGCTCACCGAGGCGCTCGCGCCCGCCGCCGCGATCCTCGTCCTCGGCCATGGGCAGGGCAAGGCGAATGCCGCTCGCCACTGGGTCGAGTACGCCGAGCAGCACGATCCGGCCGTCGCCGCCAGGGTCGTCGCCGACCTGCGCGTCGACCTCGAGAACCTCGACGACGAGCAGGTGGTCGCTCTGGCGCGCGAGTACTTCGCCGTCACGTCCTGAGCCGGACGTCCGGCGAAGCGACGACTACGCCGGGAACGGCGCCGGCGGGAGCAGCAGGAGATGGCTCTCGACCACGGCGGCGGCGACGTCGCTCAGCTTGCGGCCGTTGCGCTGCGAATGGTCGCGCAGCATCTCGAAGGCCCTGTCGGCCGTGGTCGAGTGACGCGCCATCAGGATCCCCTTCGCCTGCTCGATCAGCGCCCTGCGCCCGAACGCACCCTGGAGGTTCTGGTACTCGCTGAAGCGCTGCAGGGTGATGTCGATCGCGCTCTGCAGCTCCTCGGGCGTGCCGTCGATGATGTAGGCGAACACGCCGCGCTTCGCCGCCTCGTGGACGTAGGCCGGGTCGTCGGCATGGAGGATCGCGATCACGGGGCAGAAGGCCTCGCGGACGATCTCCGAGATCAGGTCGAGCGCGTGCTCGGAGCTCTCGCCGAGGCCGACGAGCGCGACGTCGGGGCGCTCACGCACGGTCGCGGCACCGACGTCCTTCACGTAGATCTCGCGTGCGATCACGTCGTGGCCGAGCCCGACCACGACCCGGGCGAGGAGCTCGAGCCGCTCGCGCCGCTCGTTCGCGATCAGCACGCGGAGATGGTGCACCGGGGCGTCGCTCGCGGCCTTGTACTCGGGGCCCTCCGCCGCCTGGTGCGCCTCGATGATGAGAGGTTCGGGTGGCGATTTTTCGGGGGTGCTCATCGTGCCCTCCAGTGCATCGGGACTGCGTTGGGACATGGATCACCGGCCGCGCTGGGCAGCCGCTGCATCGTGCTCCAACCGCACCGCTTGTGGAAGGGCGTTCGACAGGCCTCGCGATCTGAGGCCGGCCGGTTCGTGCGGCACCGATGCATTCGGATCCGCTGCCGGAAGCGTAGCGCGACTTTTCCGATCGCGCGCCCGCCCGATGCTACGGTGGGCGGAGCGCTCCTCAGGCTCCGAGGAGGCGCGTACGAGCTCTCTGCGAGTGGCCCACAACCTCCGGGCGCGCCGCCGGGTCCCGCGCTCGTCGACCCGCAGCGCAGCGGGTGGAATCAACCGCCGGGTCGGCGACGACCCGAGTTACGGAAGGAGCCATGATGAACGTCGTTCTGATCGTCCTCGCCGCGGTGCTGGTTGCCCTGGTGCTGCTCGCGATGTCGTCCGTGCACATCCTCAAGCAGTACGAGCGGGCCGTGAAGTTCCGCCTGGGCCGCGTCGGCGACAGCGCGTTCGGCCCGGGCCTGATCCTGATCATCCCGGTGATCGACCGGATCAGCCGCGTGTCGCTGCGCATCGTCACGATGCCGATCCAGTCGCAGGGGATCATCACGCGCGACAACGTCTCGGTCGACGTCTCGGCGGTCGCCTACTACAAGGTGGTCGACGCAGTTCGGGCCGTGATCGCGATCGAGAACGTCGCCTCGGCGATCGACCAGATCGCCCAGACCACCCTGCGCGCCGTTGTCGGCCGGCACACGCTCGACGAGACGCTCTCCGACACGGAGGAGCTGAACAAGAGCATCCGCGAGATCCTCGACGTGCAGACCGAGGATTGGGGCGTCCAGGTGACTCTGGTCGAGCTGAAGGACATCCAGCTGCCCGACAGCATGAAGCGGGCGATGGCGCGGCAGGCCGAGGCCGAGCGCGAGAAGCGGGCGAAGATCATCGCCGCCGAAGGCGAGGCGCTGGCGGCCGGTGAGCTCGCCCACGCGGCGGACGTGATGATGGCGCACCCGCTCGCGCTGCAGCTGCGCAACCTGCAGACGCTCGTCGAGATCGCGGTCGACAAGAACTCGACCGTCGTCTTCCCGGCGCCGTTGATGAGCACGATCCAGGAGCTCGGCGCGTTCCTCGGCCGCGAGACGGCGGCCGCAGCGCCGCTCGTCGTGGCGGCGAACGGGACGGCGCCCGAGTAGTGGGCGCATCGACCCCGTGCATGCGCTGATCCACGCGCTCGGCCGGGCGACTCCGCTCGGCCGGTCGTTCGCGATGGTGGTCGTCGTCGTCGGCCTGTTCGTCCTCGCGTGGGTGGTCGGCCGCGCGGCCGCGCGCGTCGCGGCGTATCTCGTCGACCGGAGCGACCGCCGCCGGCGCCGCCCGGGCGAGCTCGGCGACCTCGAGACCGGCGTGATCACGGGCCTGCGCCAGCGCGAGACGGCCATCTCGCTGATCGAGACGACCGTCCGCTACCTCGCGTTCGCCGTCGCCCTCGTGCTCTCCGCCGTCGTCCTGTCGGGCGCGCAGCGGCTGCAGACGATCGTCGGCGCGTCGTTCATCGCGATCGTCGTCGGCTTCGCCGCGCAGCGCTTCCTGATGGACGTGATCGCCGGCCTGCTGATGTTCTTCGAGGGCTGGTTCCGGATCGGGGACACGGTCGCGATCGACGTCCTCCAGATGCAGGGCGTGGTCGAATCGGTCTCGCTGCGCGCCCTGACGCTGCGCAGCATCACGGGCGAGATCCTGCACATCCCGAACTCGCAGGTCGTCGCGCTCCGCGTGATCCCGC
>CAYXXE010000067.1:0-11681 GCA_964468985.1 uncultured Gaiellales bacterium
CGAAGTCGCGCGACGGCCGGCCCTCGACGAGGTAGCCGGCGACCGTGAACGGCCCACCGCAGAACCCGACCACCGCCCGCTCCGGCGTCAGCTCCCCACGGACGATCCGGATCGCCTCCAGGAGCGGCGCGAACGCCTGCTCGGGCTCGGGCAGGACGAGCCGGTCGACGTCGGCCGCGCTCCGCACCGGCTCGGCGATCACCGGCCCGACGCCCTCGACGAGATCGACGTCGAGCCCCATCCCGAGCACCGGCGTCATGATGTCCGCGAACATCACGGCCGCGTCGACGCCGTGGCGGCGTACGGGCTGCAGCGTCACCTCGGCGCAGAGCTCGGGCGTGTGGGCGACCTCCCAGAACGTGCGCCGCTCGCGCAGCTCGCGGTACTCGGGCAGCGAGCGTCCGGCCTGGCGCATGAACCAGACCGGTGTCCGCTCGACGACCTCGCGCCGGGCGGCGCGTACCAGGAGCGGCTCCATCCCGTCTAGTCTAGGCCGCCGTGCTGAAAGGCCCGCTCGCCGCCACCTGGGATGCGCTCGAACTGCCGGAGCTGCAGGCCGGAGCCGTGGCGACCGTGCGCGTGTCGGTGCGGAACGCCGGGACGGCGCCGTGGCGCAGCGGGGTCTTCGTCTCCTACCACTGGCTCGACGACCGCGACAACCCGATCGTCTGGGACGGGATCCGCACCGTCCCGCCCGTGCTCGCGCCCGGCGAGGAGGCCGCCGTCGCCCTGGCGGTTCGCGCGCCGATGCCGCCGGGCCGGTACCGCCTCGCCTTCGACCTGGTGGCCGAGAACCGCGCCTGGTTCTCGGAGCTCGGCAACCCGATGCTGCGCCGCGACGTCGACGTCGGCCCGCGCGGCGGCGCGGCGGCGGCCGAGCTGCCGGACTGGGTGACACCCGCGCCCGACTGGGCGGAGCGCGTCGCCGCGAGCCACGCGGAGGGCTTCGCGGTCGTCGCGGGCGCGGTCGCCTGGCCGGCCGGCGTGCTGCAGCGGCGCCCGCGGGCGCTCCAGGCCTACGTCCCGGGCGGCGGCCGCGTGCCGGGTTTCGCCTCGCCCCTCCTCTGCCCGTCGGTGCTGCCCGGGGTCACGCTCGAGCGCCTCGCCGACGTCGAAGGGCTGCCGGCGTACGCGGCTCCACGCGACGAGCCGTGGGTCTACGACGGCCGGATCGTCCTCACAGCTCGACCGCGATCCGGTCGTCGACCCGGTTGAAGACGAGCGCGCCCAGCGAGAGGGTGACCGCAGCGGCGACGACGAGGTACACCGCGTCGGCGAGCCGCGGCAGATGGCCCGACCAGAGCGCGTCGCGCACCGCGTAGATCGCCGGCGCCACCGGGTTGCCCCAGCGCAGCAGATCGAGGAGCGCATGGTGGCGCTGAGCGCGTGCCGGCAGGCTCGCCACGTGCCAGAGGATCGGCGTCAGGAAGAACCAGGGCAGCAGGGCCGCGGTGAGGATGTGCTCGATGTCGCGGTAGAGGACGTTCAGGCAGGCGACGAGCAGCGCGAAGCCGGCGACGAAACCGACGAAGACGGCGGCGAGCGGCAGCGCGACCCACACGGTCGAGCGCGCGTCGGGCACGAACACGAGGGACAGCACCACCAGGATCGCCAGCATCACCGCGTAGGTGACGGCCTGGGTCGCGACCATCGAGAACGCCACGAGCTGCCGCGGGAAGCGCACCTTCTTGATCAGCTCGGCGCTGTCGATCATGGAGCGCGCCGCCGACTGCAGCGAGACCGCGAAGAAGATCCAGGACGCGAGCCCGGCGAGCAGGTAGATCGGGTAGTGCGCGATCTTCTGGCCCGTGAAGAGGAGCCCGAAGACGAGCAGGTAGACCCCGAGCAGCACGATCGGGTTGACGAGCGACCACGCCACCCCGAGCACCGACCCCTTGTACTTCGCCTGGAAGTCGCGGCGGAAGAGGTTCGCGAACAGCTCGCGGTAGCGGTACAGATCGGCGTAGACCGTCATCGGCGGAAAGTAGTGTAGGGACGGCTCGTGCGGGCAAACACCGCCCTTACAGCAGTTCTCTACCCTCTGCTGCCGTGAGCACGATCACGGCAGCCGTCGCGCTGCCCGCAACCGGCCTCGCCGTCTGGCTCCTGCTGCGCAGCCCCCTCGCCGCCGGCCTCGGCCGCACCCCCGAGTCGTCGCGCTGGCGCACCGCCGCGACGCCGCTCGTCGGCGGGGTGGCGATCTACCTCGGGCTCTCGGCCGGCCTCTGGCTGGCCGTCGTGTCGGGGCCGCTGCACGCGAGCGAGCAGATCACCGGCCTGTTCGCCGGCGCGACGATCGTGTTTCTCGCCGGCCTGGCGGACGACCTCTGGACGCTCCGGGCACGCTGGAAGCTCCTCGCGCAGATCGGGGCGGCCGCGGTCGTGCTCTCGACCGGGACGAGGATCGACCTGGTCCACGCGCGCTGGGTCGCCATCCCGCTCGGGCTGGTGTGGCTGGTCGGCATGACGAACGCGTTCAACCTGCTCGACAACATGGACGGGCTGGCGGCGAGCCTGGCCGCGATCTCGGCGGGCTTCTTCGCGATCGCCGGCGAGTGGTACCAGCCATCGCGCCTCGTCCTCGTGCTGTCCGTCTCGCTGGGGCTCGCCCTCCTCGGCTTCCTGCCGTACAACCTCCGACCCGGCCGCCGGGCGGTGGCCTGGATGGGCGACAGCGGCTCGCAGCTGATCGGCTTCACGCTCGCCGCGCTCGGGATCGTCTCGAGCTACACCGTCGCGTCCTCGACGATCGCGACGCTCCTGCTGCCCGTGCTCATCCTCGCCGTGCCGATCCTCGACACGACCCTGGTCACGATCGTCCGGCTGCTCGACGGCCGTCCCGTCTCCCAGGGCGGCCAGGATCACAGCTCGCACCGGCTCGTCTCGCTGGGTGTCTCCGAGACGGGAGCCGTCGTGCTGCTCGCGGCGATCTCGGCGGCGCTCGGCGCGACGAGCCTCGCCTACGAGGCGTTCGGCAACGGCCGGCTCGCGACCGTCGGCGTCCTCGTCACCTTCGCGCTGCTCGTCCAGTTCGGGAGCTTCCTGGCCGACGTCGACCGGGGCGGGACGGCCCGGCGCTCGGTGCTCGGCAACGTGCGGCGGCTCGGCGAGGTCCTCACCGACGGCGCACTGGTCAGCGCCGCGTTCCTGGGCGCGTACCTGCTGCGCTTCGACGGCCTGGGCACGACCAACCAGCGGCGCTACTTCCTGCTCGCGCTGCCCGCGATCCTGTTCGCGCGCTACATCGCCTTCATCCTGCTCGGGCTGTACTCCAGCGTGAGCCGCTACGTCAGCTCGCGGGACGCGCTCCGGGCGGTCACGGCGGTGATCGTCTCCGAGGTGGGCGCCGTCGGCTTCATCGTGCTCACGCAGGGGCCGCTCGGCGACTTCTCGCGCAGCGTGTTCGTGATCGACGTCTTCATCTGCTCGGTGACGATCGTGATCTCCCGGTTCGCCGAGCGGGCGATCGTCGGCGGGCTGGCGCTCACCCAGAGCAAGGAGGCGAATCGCGTCCTGATCGTCGGCGCGGGTCGCAGCGGGCGCAGCCTCCTGAGCGAGCTGCGCGAGACCCCGGGCGAGCGCGTCGTCGGGTTCGTCGACGACGACCCGGCCCTGGTGGGCCGCCGTGTGAACAGCGTCCGAGTGGTCGGCACGACCCACGACCTCGAGCGCGCCCTCCACTCGACCCGCCCCGACCTCGTGCTCGTCACGATCCCGCAGGCCGCGCGGGAGCGACTCGACGAGGTCGTTCGCGTCTGCGCGCTGCACGACGTAGGCTGCCGCTTCGTCCGCCGGGAGATCGACGTCGACCCGGTCGAGATCCTGCGCGCCCGGGTGCCATGAGCCAAGCGACATCGGAGACCGCCACGGCCGCCAGGTCGCTCTTCGACCGCGCCGTCGCCGCCTACCCGCTCCTCGTCGGCTACCTCGGCCTGCTGACGCTGTACGCCTGGCAGACGACGAGGCACTCGACGCCGTGGCTGTTCACCGACGAGCTGCAGTGGGCCGACCTGTCGCGCGGGATCGCCGGGCACGGCCACGCCGAGATCAGGCTGCACACCGCCCATTTCTCCTCGCTCTACTCGTACCTGATCGCTCCGGCCTGGTGGCTCGGGGCGACCGGCCCCGGCTATGCGGCGGCCAAGTACATCAACGCCGCGGTCATGACCGCCTCGCTCTTCCCGGCCTACGCGCTCGCCCGGCTCTTCGTCCCGCGCTGGCCGGCGGTGGTGTGCGGAGTCGCCACGGCGGCGATCCCGTCCCTCGCCTACACCGGCCTCCTGATCCCCGAGCCGCTCGCGTACACCTGGTCGGCGCTCGTCGTCCTGCTGATCGCGCGCGCACTGCTCCGACCGGGCCTCCGCTCGAGCGGGTTGCTCGCGGCGGGGCTGGTGATCGCCGTCCTCATTCGCGGGGAGCTCGTCGTCGGCATCCCCGCCGCCGCAACCGCCGGCGCGATCGCGGCCGCGCTCTCGCCGCGCGGCAGGAGGCTCGTCGGGGCCTGGACCCGGTCGGAGCGCATCGGCGCGGCGACGCTCGTCGTCCTGGCGCTCGTGTGGGCGGGCGCCGTGGCCACCCATCACTCGTACGTGTGGGAGCAGGGCACGTACTTCCACCACCGCCTCCTCACGTACGGCCTCTGGGCCTTCGGGGCCTTCACGATCGGGGTCGGGGTGTTCCCGGTCTTCGCGACGCTCGCGTGGCTGTTCACGACCCGCCCGCGGGGGCTCGACGACCGGGCTCTGTTCGCGACGACCGTCGGGATGATCCTGGCGTTCGGCACGTACACGGCGGTGAAGGCGTCGTACCTCTCGACGACGTTCGCCATCCGGGTCGAGGAGCGGAACCTGATCTACCTCGCTCCGGTCGCGTTCGTCGTGTCGGCGCGGTGGGCGGTGGCCGGCCGCACGCGGCTCGTCTCCGGCGCCCTGGCGGCGGGCGCCGTCGCGTACCTGCTGGCGACCACGCCGTACCACAACAACGAGCACCTCTACTCCGACGCGCTCGGGCTGGCGATCCTCGAGTGGTTCAACCGGACGTGGCGGGTCACGACCGCCGACGCGCAGCACATCCTGTTCGGGATCCTCGCCGGCAGCGTGCTCGTCGCGGCCGGTCGCGAGGCGCTCCGCCGCCGGGTCCGGTCGAGCTCGGTCGCCGCCGTCGCCGGTCTGGTACTTGCCGTCCTCGTCGTCGGCTGGAACCTCACCGGCGAGATCGTCGCGGCCGACGCGTCGAACTCCTTCTCCACCTCGCTCAGGTCGGTGCTGCCGACGCCGCCCGACTGGATCGACCGCCAGACCGGCCGGGCCCGGACGATGCTGATCGGCGAGGCGCTCGGCAACTCGAACTTCTTCTGGTCGCTCGAGTTCTGGAACCGCTCGATCCAGGACGTCTGGTCGGTGGACGGCTCGGCCTCCGGGCCGGGAGTCGTGACGACCCCGAACTTCCTCGGCACCGACGGCGAGGTCGAGCCGCAACAGCCGCTCGACTGGGCGGTCGAGACACCCGGGGTCGAGATGCGCGGGACGCTGGCGCAGAAGCCGGTCGGCGGCCTGAAGCTGATCCGGCTCACGAAGCCGATCCGGGTGGCCGACGAGTACGGCGGCGTCACCGCCGACGGCTGGATGCAGACCGGTGCCTGGTTCGTCCGCTTCGCCGGCGGCGGCAGCCGCCCGGGCCGGGTCGTGATCGCGCTCTCGCGCACGGCGGCCTGCGGCGCCATCCCCGCGGCCCGGATCACGATCCGTCTCTCGCGGCTGCGGATCGACAAGGCGAGCCAGCCGGCTGCCGGGCGTCTCGAGCTGGTCCGACACGCCGTCGTCACGTCGACGCCCTGCGTCTCGCGGACGGTGTCGATCCCGGCCACGCCCCCGTTCCGCATCGACCTGGCCGCCGCGCGCACGTTCCAGTCGGCCGACGGCCGCCGCTTGAGCGTGCTCGTGAGCTTCCGGTTCGTGCCGGGGCCCGCTACCTGAGCGCCCGCAGACGCTCGGGATGCTTCCGCACGAACCGCGCGATCCCGGCCAGGTGCCACAGCGTCCGGCGGGTCAGCCAGCGGCCGTCGGTCTCGGCCTTGTGCTCGTGGCGCACCACGGCACCGGGCACGTACCAGGTCTCCCAGCCCGCTCTGAACGCGCGGTAGGCGAGGTCGATGTCCTCGCCGTAGAGGCGGAAGCCGGCGTCGAAGCCGTCGAGCTCGGCGAGCATCGAGCGCCGCAGCATCAGGAACCCGCCGAGCATCCAGTCGGCGCGAACCGGCACCGTGGGCGTCGCCTCGTCGAGATGGAAGTGGCGCCGCTGCGGGATGACGAGGCGCAGCGGCGTGCGCCGGACGATCGTGCCGAGCACGGTCGGGAAGCGGCGGCGCGACGGCTGCGGGGAGCCGTCCGGGAACACCATGCGCGGCCCCGCGATGCCGCAGCGCGGATGCTCGAGCATGAAGTCGCGGAGCGTCGCGACCGCGCCGGCTTCCGGCACGGCGTCGGGATTCGCGGCGATCACGAGCTCTGCCGCCGTCAGGGCGACACCCTGGTTGATGTTCGCCGCGTAGCCCAGCGGTCGGTCGTTGTGCACCGCCTCGACGCCCGGCGGCAGCGACCCGGGGACGTTCGCGATCACCACCAGCTCGTCGACCTGCGGCCGGAGCGCCGGCAACGACTCGGCGAGCTCGCCCGGATGCAGGTGCGAGACCACGACGGCTGCGACCTTCACGCGAGCACCCTCCGGTAGACGGCCACCGTGAGGCGTGCGGTCTCCGCCCAGGTGAACCGCCGCGCCCGCTCGAGCCCGGCCGCCGCGAGCCGCTCGCGGTCGGTGAGCGCGCGACGCACGGCCGCCGCGTAGTCGCCGTCGTCGGCGTAGACGGCCGCGTCGCCCGCGACCTCGCGGAGCGCCGCCTCAGGGGCGAGGACGACCGGCGTCCCGCAGGCCATGGCCTCGAGCGCCGGCAGCCCGAAGCCCTCGAACCGCGACGGCAGCACCAGCGCGGCCGCGCCGCGGTAGAGACCGGCCAGCTCGTTCTTCGTGACGAAGCCGCGCACGTCGGCGCCGCCGGCCCGGAGGCGGCCGGCGAGCGCAGGCTCCTTCTCGGGCCCGACGACGACGAGCGGCAGCCCGACCGCGGTCGCGGCCGCCAGTGCGGCGAGCGGATCCTTCCGCGCCTGCACGGCCCCGACGAACAGCAGGTACTCCCCCGTGCCCGCGGGGGGAGTACCGGGGCTGAAGGCCGGATCGACGCCGTGCGGCGTGACGGTGATCTTCTCGGCCGGGATGCCGTAGAGCGCGATCGCGTCGCGCTTCGTCCGCTCCGAGACGGCGAGGACGTGGGCCGCGCGCCGGGCCGCCCGCGGCACGACGGCCTTGAACGTGAGCCGGTCGAACAGACCCATCACCTCCGGGTCGACCTCGAAGTGGAGGTCGTGGAGCGTAACGACCGCGGGCACGGCGAGCCCGAGCGGCAGGGCGTGCTGGAAGTGCGCGAGCCGCGGCCGGAGCCGGCGCAGGAGCCGCGGCAGCGTCCAGGCCATCCGCAGCTCCTGCGAGCGCGCGGCCAGCTCGATCGCCTCGACACCGGGCGGCACGAGCTCGGGGTGGCGGGTGACGGCGGCGAAGCGCAGGTCGGGAGCGGCGGCCGGCAGCTCGCGCAGGAGGTTCGCGACGTAGGTCTCCTCGCCGGTGCGGTTGCGGCCGAGCACGTCGGCGTCGATCAGGATCACACGAGCTCCTCGTAGACGGCACGCGTCGCGGCCGCGACCTCCGGCCACGTGGCGCCACGGCGCGGCGCGGGCTTCACAGCCCGTGCGATGCCGTCGCGGATCGACTCGACATCCAGAGGGTCGACGTAGACAGCCGCCTTGCCGGCCAGCTCCTGCATCGCCGAGCCGGCGCTCGTGACGACCGCGCAGCCGCAGGCGAGCGCCTCGGCGACGGGGATGCCGAAGCCCTCGTAGAGCGACGCGTAGACGAGGCAGCGCGCGCCCCGGTAGAGGCGCGCGAGCTCGGCATCGGAGACCTCGCCGAGCCACGTGACGTTCGCGGGGGGCGCCACTCCGCCCCAGCCCGAGGCTCCGACGACCCGCAGCTCGCCGTCGACCGCGGCGGCGATCCGGGCCAGGTTCTTCCGCGGCTCGAGCGTGCCCACGGCCAGGGCGTAGTCGCCCTCGGCGGCGGGGCCGTCGGGCCCGAAGACGTCCTCGACCGCGTTCGGGACGACCCGGATCCGGTCGGCCGGGACACCGAGCCGCTCGACCAGCTCGCGGGCGGTGAACTCGGAGACGGCGATGATGCGGCTCGCCGCCGCGACGACTCGCGGCACAGCGACCCGCGAGTAGGCGCGCGTCCAACGGTTGAACCACGCCGGCTCGGCGAGCACCGCCAGGTCGTGCACCGTCACGACGAGCGGCCCGCGGGCCCGGAACGGGCCGCGGAACGTGGGGCAGTGCAGCAGGTCGGCTCCGGCGGGGGCGCGCAGCCGCGGATACCAGAGCGCGTCGGCCGCAACGACCTGCAGGCGCGAGCCCGCAGGGTGGCTCACCTCCTGCACCTCGACGTCGAGGTGGCCGAGCAGCCCGCGGATGTACCGGGCGGTGCCCGCCCGGGTCTGGTGGAGCGGCGTCGTGTCGAGCGCTACGCGAACCGCTCGTACCCTCCCCGGAAGACCTCGCCCGTGCGCCGCCACGAGAAGCCGGCCGCATGGGCGAGCCCGAGGGCGCGGAGCTCGTCGCGGCGGCCGAGCGCGTCGCGGATCCCGGCGGTGATCGCCTCGGGCCGCTCGGGATCGACGCGCACGGCCGCGTCGCCGCAGGCCTCGTCGAGGGACGGGTGGGCCGACGCGACGACAGGCGCGCCGGACGCCATCGCCTCGGTGACCGGCATCCCGAAGCCCTCGAAGCGGGAGGGGTAGACGACCGCGGCGGCTCCCCGGTAGAGGCGCCCGAGCTCCTCGTCGGAGACCCGGCCGAGCCGGCTGACCCCGGGCCGGTCGAGCTCCGGCTGCGGCCCCCAGCCGGCACCGCCGACGACGGCGAGCACGAGGTCGGGCTCGTCGAGGAGCAGGAACGCCTCGACGAGGGTGCCGAGGTTCTTGCGGGGCTCGAGCGTCGCGACCGTCAGGAGGTACGGCACGCCGAGGTCCGCGACAGCCCCGGTGGTCGTGAACTCGGCGCCGATGCCGGGATGGGCGACGAGCACGCGCTCGCGTGCGAAGCCGAGCGTCGCCGTCACGTCGTCGGCGGTGAACGCCGAGTTGGCGAACATCACGTCACACGTCCGCGCCGCGTTGCGGTACTTGCGGCCGTGCATCGAGCGGGTCCGCGGGGTCGTCCATTCGGGGTGGTGGAGCGGCACGAGATCGTGGATCGTCGTCGCGCGGACGCCCGCGCGCTGCGGCGGGTACATCCAGTCGCTGAAGTGGAGCGCGTCGAACCGTCCGAGCCACCGCTCGGCGGCCGGGTGGCCGAGCACCGACCACGCCGAGCGCCAACCGTGCGCGAACGGCAGCGACACGAGCCGCAGCTCGACGTCGATGCCCGCCAGCGCCTCGGGGATCGCCCGCCTGCCCGCGGGCGACGTGGGCGCGAACGCGACGATCTCGTCGCCCCGCTCGGCCGCCACCGCGGCGAGGCCGGACAGGCTGCCGCGGATGTAGTTGTTCACGCCGGTCCGCTCGTGCGAGAGCGGGCTCACGTCGAACGCGATCCTCACCCGCGCGCCTCGAACCCGAAGGCCAGGAAGCGCGCGCCGAGCGCCCGCGTGTCGGTCGACCCGCTCTCGACCCTCGCGGGGACCGCCGTCAGGCCCATCCGGAAGGTGACGTCGCAGGCGCCCCCGCGGGCGCGCAGCGGGATGGCCAGCGAGCGCGTCGCAGACGGCGGGAGTGTGAAGCGGCGCACGACCTGCCCCTGCTCGGAGACGGTGATCGGCTCGGCGCGCCGGAACAGCCGCGGGTCGCTCGCGATCCGCGCCGTGAGCACCCCTCCGGCGCAGCGCCAGCGGTGGTAGGTGACGGTGGGCCCCGACCACGAGTCGCCGTAGACGCCGCGCACGAGGTAGGGAGCGCGCAGCAGCCCGCCGACGCGCAACAGCACGAGGCCCTTGCGAGAGTCGCCGCCGATCCGCCGCCCGGCGATCGCGACCCCGGCGCTCGTGAGCAGGTCCTGCGCCCGGACCGGGCGGCCTCCCGCGAGGTAGTCGCCGTTCGCCGGGTCGAGGGTGAGCGGCGACTGCGCCAGCCCGTCGGACATCGGCTCGGCCAGGGTGTAGATCGCCCCGACGTCGCGGTTGAAGAACTCGTTCTCGTAGACCACCAGCCGGTCGGCGACGGCCGAGCCCGGCCAGACGACGGAGACCCGGCTCGGATCTGCATCGCCGACGATGCGGGAGATCCAGTCGCGCTGCGGCCTCGTGATGCCCTGGAAGAGCGCGCCGATCGAGGCGCGCTGCGTGCGCTGGTCGATCGGCTGCGCCGCGGCCGCGTACAGCAGCAGGACGACGCCGGGCAGCACGAAGGCGGCCCGGCGCGGGAGCGTGAACGCCACCACGACGAGCACCAGGGCGCCGGCGGCGACCAGCCAGCGGACGTCGCCGAGCCCGATCCCGAGCCAGTTCTTGACCGACCAGAGATCGAGCATCACGAACGTGTCCGAGGTGGCCGAGACGCCGATGAACCGCTCGTACGGGACGGCGGCGACCAGGCCGACCGCGGCTGCGGCCGCCGCCGGCGTCGTGACACGCGGCCGCGGCAGCCCCTTCTCGACCCAGAGCACGAGGCAGGTGAGCAGGAGCGGCGCGACGTAGAAGAGGTTGCGCTCCTCGATGCGCAGCACGCTCGGCTGGGTTGCGAACGCGGCGACCTCGAGCCCGAGGCACCCCACCAGCGCGATCGTCGCGGCGATCACCACGCGCTCGGCCTGCGCGAGCCCGGGGCCGAGGCGGGCGAGCACGACGAGCGCGATCACCGGCACGACGCCGACGTAGAGCGTCAGCTCGCCGAGATGCCAGAGGAGCCAGCGGGCGACCGCGCCGGCCGCGTAGTGCTCCTGCGTCGTGACCGCGTACGCGCCGAGCAGCGACCGTGGGCTCCGGCCGCGCGCGACCTCCGCGCCGAGTGCGACGACGGCGAGGCCGGCGACGAGGCCGTAGAGCACGCGGTGGGCGACCAGGTCGCGCCGGCGGCGGCCGAGCGCGACGAGCACGAGCGGCGCGACGAGCGCGGCCGGCAGCAGCGCGATCGCCTGCGTCCTGGTCTCGACCGCCAGGCCGAGGACGACGAGGAAGACGACGGCCGACGCGAAGCCCGGCCGTTCGAGCGCCGCGACGAGCGCGAGCGCGGCGAGCAGGAACACCGGGTAGAAGGCGTTCTCGGTCATGATCGTGCCGGCGTAGAAGGTCGAGGGGACGGCGACCGTGAGCACGGCGACGGCGAGCGCGCCACGTTGCGACAGCACCCGCCGCGCGAGCAGGTAGGCGGGGATCGCGCTCAGCGAGATCAGCACCGAGTTGATCGCCTTCACCGCCGTGTAGGCGGTGGGGATCGAGTCGAACAGCGCGTACGCCGGGCTGATCAGGATCGGGTAGACGTACCCGTACCCGGCCGAGTGGCTGCCGCGGATGGCGAAGTGGCCGGTGGCCGCGAAGCTCTTCGCGAGCTCCGAGTAGACGATCTCGTCGATCATGATCCACGG
>CAYXXE010000068.1:0-11653 GCA_964468985.1 uncultured Gaiellales bacterium
CCGAGCTCGAAGTCCTCGCCGCCGCAGCCCGGCGCGATGTGCACGAGCCCCGTGCCCTCCTCGAGCGAGACGTCCTCCCAGGCGATCACACGGTGCTCGACGGCGGCGCCCGGCGGCAGCGTGTCGAACGGCCCCGAGTAGTGCAGGCCGACGAGCGCCGAGCCGGGTTGCCGCGCGGCGAACGTCTCGGCCGGGTAGCGGGCGACGGCGACCCATTCGCCGTTCTCGCGCCGGCCGTACTCGGCGTCGGCGTTGACGGCGACGGCGACGTTCGCCGGCAGCGTCCACGGTGTCGTCGTCCAGATCACGAGCGACTCGCCGTGCCGGTCGGTGAGCGGCAGCCGTACGAACAGGGACGGATCGGCGCGGTCCTGGTAGACGCCCGATTGCGACAGTTCGTGCTGCGACAGCGACGTGCCGCAGCGCGGGCACCACTCCGTCGAGCGGTGGCCCTTCACGAGCCAGCCGCGCTCGTGCACCGTCTTCAGCATCCGCCAGACGTACTCGATGTTCGTGTCGCTGAAGGTGAAGTAGTCGTTGCCCCAGTCCATCCACATGCCGAGGCGCTTGGAGCCGGACGTCAGCTGTTGCGCCGACTGCACGACCACCTCCCGGCACTTGCGCGCGAACGCCTCCAGCCCGTACTCCTCGATCTCGGGCTTGGAGTTCAGCCCGAGTTGCCGCTCGACCCCCACCTCGATCCAGAGCCCCTGGCAGTCGAAGCCGTTCTGGTAGCGCTGGTCGAAGCCGCGCATCGCCTTGTAGCGCTGGAAGACGTCCTTCAGGGTGCGGCCCCAGGCGGTGTGAACGGCCAGGCTCTTGTTCGCGGTGACCGGCCCGTCGAAGAACGAGAACTTCGGCCCGCCGCGGTTCCGCTCGCGAAGCTGCTGAAATGTGCCCTCACGCTCCCAGAGCGCGAGGATCTCCAGCTCGAGCGACGGATGGTCGGGTTTGTCCGGCAGAGGCGTGAACATGGGCTCCCGATCGTAGATGCTCGACCCGAACGGGGAACAGAACCGCCGGGCCGCACGTTTCCAGGACTACAAACGAGAGAACGAAAGGATTCGCCGAACATGGCAACCCATGCAACCTCCGACACCTTCGAGCAGGAAGTCACCGCCGCCGACGGCAAGGTGATCGTCGACTTCTGGGCGGAATGGTGCGGCCCGTGCCACGCGGTCGAGCCGGTCATCACCCGGATCGCCGACGAGCACAACGCCAAGCTCGTGAAGGTGAACATCGACGAGCAGCAGGAGCTCGCGCTGCGCTTCGGCGTCGCGTCGATCCCCACGATCATCCTCTTCGAGAACGGCCAGCCGCAGGCTTCCGCGATCGGCGCGATGCCGAAGGGCTCGCTCGAGCGCCAGCTCGGCCTCGCAGAACCGTCCGTCGCCTAGAACGACGCGGAGCAATTCGTCGCATCGAGCGACTCCGGGAAGCCTCCGCTCAGCGAGCAGGGTCGGTGCGCCGCCGACGCTCGGCCCACTCGCGCAGCACCAGCTCCTGGCCGGGAAAGGCCAGCTCGATCGGCAGCTCGTCGGGTGAGAACCACCGGAGCTCGGAGACGTCGTCGGCGGCGACCGGCTCGCCGGCGGCGGTCACCAGGTAGCTGACGGAGAACACCGAGCGCTCGGGGCCGTACGGCTCGATGTCGATCCGCAGCAGGCCGACCGGCTCGATCTCGAGGCCGGTCTCCTCGCGGAACTCGCGCCGCAGCCCGTCGACGGGCGCCTCGCCCTCGTCGAGAAAGCCGCCCGGCAGGTCCCAGTGGCCGCGGCGGGGCTCGCGGGCGCGCCGGGCGAGCAGCACCCGGCCGTCCCGCTCGAGCACCCCCTGGACGCCGGGCAGCGAGTTGCCCCAGTACTCGCCCCCGCACGCCCCGCACTCGAGATGCCCCTCCACGGCGTGCAGGGTGGCGCCGCAGCGAGGGCAGAACTGCCAGCCGGCGAGGATCCCCATCAGCGGGCCTCCGCGAGGACGGCGTCGGCGAGCAGCGGCCACGCGTGCGCGGCCCAGTCGCCGAACGGCCGGTCGGTGAGGCACGCGAGGGCGATGCCCGCCACCGGGTCGACCCAGAGGAACGTGCCGCTCCGGCCGAAATGGCCGAACGTCCGCGGCGAGTTCAGCCGGCCCGTCCAGTGCGGCTCCTTCGCGCCGCGCAGCTCCGGGCCGAGCCCCCAGTCGTTCGGGCTCTGCCGGCCGAAGCCGGGCACGACGCCGTCGAGGCCCGGGAACTGGACGCTCACCAGCTCGGCGTGCGTCTCGGGCGCCAGCCGCTGAGGCGTCCGGAGCTCGCGGGCGAGGACGAGCAGGTCGGCCAGCGAGCCGCTGCTCCCCGAGCCGGCGGAGCCCTCGAGACGGATGCCGGTTCCCGCCCAGACCGCGTCGACGTACCGGGCGAACGGCAACTCCGCCCGCTGCTCCACGACCGCCGCGGCGACCTCGAAGCCGTAGTTCGAGTAGATGCGGCGCGCGCCGGGCCGGCCGATCGGCGGGCCGGCCTCGAACGGCAGGCCCGAGGCATGGGCGAGGAGGTGCCGGAGCGTCGAGCCGGGCGGGCCCGCCGCCTCGTCGAGGTCGACCAGCCCCTCCTCGGCGGCGACCAGCATCGCGACGGCCGTCGCCAGCTTGGTGACCGACGCCCAGGCGAAGCGACGGTCGGCGTCGCCGTGCACGGCCTCGACCCGGCCGGTGACCGCGACGGCGACGTGATCGCACGGCCACGAGTCGACTTGCCGCAGGGCGTCCATCGCATCGACACTACCGGGATGACACGCACCCACATCTCCTCCGGAGCCGCCTTCGAGGACCGCGTCGGCTACTCGCGCGCCGTCCGCGTCGGCGACCACATCTGGGTCTCGGGAACGGCCCCGATCATGCCCGGCGACGCCGACCCGCCGGCCGGCGCCTACGAGCAGGCGGTGGTGTGCCTCGGCATCATCGAGCGGGCCCTCCAGGCGACGGGCGCATCGCTCGACGACGTCGTGCGCACCCGCATCTACGTCACCGACGCCGCCTCGATCGACGAGGTCGGGCGCGCCCACGGTGAAGCGTTCGGGCGCGCGCGGCCGGCGACCACCGGTCTCGTCACCGGGCTGCTCGACCCCCGCTGGCTCGTCGAGATCGAGGCCGAGGCAGTCGTCGACTGAGCGCCCGCACAGCTTCGCTGCACGCAGGCGCCGCCGGAGCGATACTTCCCACATGCAGCAGATCTTCCCCGCGTCGATCACCGGCAAGGGCGAAGGCGAGCGCCTCCCCCAGGCCAGCGTGCTCGACCACGCGTTCGGCAAGAGCGAGCCGTACACGCTCGGCGTCGAGGAGGAGTACATGCTCCTCGACCCCGAGACCTGGGACCTCGTGCAGCACATCGACTCGGTGCTCGCCGCCGTGCAGGACGGCGCCCACGAGGGCCACATCACCGCCGAGTTGATGCAGTCGGTGCTCGAGGTGACGACGCCGGTGTGCCGCACGGCGAGCGACATCCACGCAGCTCTCGCCGAGCTGCGGCGCTACGTCGGCGGCATCGCGCGCGCCGAGGGTTGCCGCTTCGGCGCGTCGGGGACGCACCCGTTCAGCCTCTTCGAGCGCCAGCGGATCACGGCCCGCGACCGCTACCGGCTGCTCGTCGACCAGCTCCAGTACGTCGCGCGGCGGGAGCTGATCTTCGGGATGCACATCCACGTCGCGATCGACGACCACGAGAAGGCGATCCAGGTGATGAACGGCCTGCTCGTGCACCTGCCGCAGCTGCTCGCCCTCTCGGCGAACTCGCCGTTCTGGCGCGGCGAGCCGACCGGGCTCGCCTCGAGCCGCCAGATGGTGTTCGCGGCGTTCCCACGCTCAGGGCCCCCGCCGCGCTTCAAGGACTACGCCGACTTCGCCGAGGTCGTCGGCCACCTCGAGCGCACCGGCTGCATCGCCGACTACACCCACATCTGGTGGGACATCCGCCCCCACCCACGCCTCGGCACGATCGAGCTGCGGGTCTGCGACGCCGTGACGCGCCTCGAGGACGTCGTCGCGATCGTCGCCTTCTTCCAGGCGATCACGAAGCTGTACTGCGAGCAGGTCGAGGCCGGCCGCGAGATCCCGACCTGGCATCGGATCCTGACGAGCGAGAACAAGTGGCTCGCCGCCCGCTACGGCCTCGAGGCGCCGGTGATGGATCTCGCGACCGGCCGCAGGAACCGCGTCCCGATCGCGCAGCTGATCCGCCGGACGCTGCGCGATGTCGAGCCGCACGCGCGCGAGCTCGGCTCCGACCGCGAGCTCGAGGGGATCCGCGACATCCTGGCGCGCGGCAACGGCGCCGACCGGCAGCTGCGCATCTGGAACGCGAACCACGACATCGTCGAGATCGCCCGCGAGATCTCGGCCGCGACCGTGGGCACGCTCCAGCCGGCGAGCGTCTGACGCGCGACCGGTACGCTGACGGCATGCTCGACGTCGGTGACCGCCTTCCCGATGTGACCGTCTTCCTCGGACCGCGGCAGCCGCTGTCGCTGGCCGAGATCGTCGACGACGGCCCGAAGCTGCTGCTCTTCTACCTCTTCGACTGGTCGGCGACGTGCACGAACGAGCTGGAGCTGTTGCGCGACCGGAAGCAGGAGTTCGACGACGCGGGCGTCCAGCCGGTCGGCATCTCACGCGACTCGCCGTGGACGCACATCGCCTACACGCAGGCGATCGACCTCAACTTCAGCCTGCTGTCGGACTTCAACGGCGAGGCGGTGGCGGCGTTCGGGATCGCCCACGAGCATCGCGGCCTGCGCGACGTCGCCAGGCGCGTGGCCTACCTGGTCGACGAGGCCGGCGTGATCAGGCGCGCCTGGGAGTTCGGGACGAACGGCGTGCCCGACGTCGGCGAGCTGCTCGACGCCTGCCGCAGCTTGCAGTCGTCCGGCGCGTCCGTCTAAATCTCGGGCGTGAATACGACAGCGACGCCCGCCGCCGGCGCCCGGACCGCGGGCACCCTCACCCTCGCACTGCTCGCCGGCGTCATCGTCGTCGGCCTCGTCTTCGCGTTCTCGTCGCTCGGCGGCAACCACTGGTACTCGCTGTTCAAGTGGGTGCACGTGACGTTCGCGATCGTCTGGATCGGCGGCGGGGTGCTGCTGACGATCCTCGGGATGATGGCCCAGCGCACCGGCGACCCCGGCGAGCTCGTCACGATCGCCCGCCTCGCCGCCTTCGCGGGCGAGCGGGTCTTCGCCCCCGCCGGCGGCGTCGTCTTCCTGGCCGGGATCGCGATGATGCTGAACACGAACTGGGGCTGGGGCACGTTCTGGATCGATCTCGGGCTGCTCGGCTATATCGCGACGTTCGTCACGGGCATCGCCGTGCTGGCACCGCTCGCCAGGCAGATCGGCACTGCGGCCGCCGAGCACGGCCCACAGTCGCCGGAGGTCGTCGCCCTGGTCAACAGGATCCTCCTGCTCGCCCGCGTCGACATCGCGGTCCTGCTCGTGGTGGTGGCCGACATGGTCACCAAGCCGTTCTCGTAGCGGCGCGAGCGCCGAAGCGGCCTCGAGGGCCCGTTTCTACATGCCCATCGCGTGGTAGCCGGAGTCGACGTACAACGTCGTCCCGGTGACGTTTCGGGCGCCGTCCGACAGGAGGTACGCGGCGGCGGCTCCGACGTCGTCGGCGTCGACGTGGCGGTGCAGCGGCGAGCGCTCCTCGACGATCGACTCCATCGTCGGGAACCCCGCGATCGAGCGGGCGGCCAGTGTCCGCACCGGGCCGGCCGAGATCGCGTTCACGCGGACGTTCTTCCGGCCGAGATCCCACGCCAGGTACTTCACGCACGAGTCGAGCGTCGCCTTTGCGACGCCCATCACGTTGTAGTGCGGGACGGCGCGCTCGCCTCCCAGGTACGTCATGGTGACGACCGAGCCGCCGCCTGCCGCCTCGAAGAGCGGCTCCGCCGCGCGGGTGCACGCGACGAGCGAGTAGGCGGAGACGTCGAGCGCCAGCCAGAAGCGGTCGCGCGGGGTATCGGTGAAGCGGCCCTCGAGATCCTCGGCGGCGGCGAACGCCACCGAATGAACCAGGATGTCGAGCTTGCCGCCGAACGCTGCCCCGACCTCGCCGAAGACCCGGTCGATCGCAGCGTCGTCGCGCACGTCCAGCTCGGTCACGAGCGGGCTCGCGACCGACTCGGCGAGCTCGCGCACGTTCTTCTCGATCCGCTCCCCCTGGAACGTGAAGGCGAGGCTCGCCCCGCCGTCGGCAAGGCGCTTGGCGATCGCCCACGCGATCGAGCGCTTGTTCGCGACGCCGAGCACCAGCGCGGTCTTCCCTTCGAACATGGGCGCGACTCTAGTCGATCGCCCCGTCGGCTAGTGTGAGGCCCGACTTGCGTCGCCCTGTTCTCGCCCTGGCGGTCCTCGCGCTCGCCATGGCGACGTCGGCCTCGGCAGCGTTCGTCCCTGTTCGCCGCGACTATCGCGAAAGCCCCCTGCCGCGGGTTCGCGCCGGCACGATCAGGATCCCGGCCGGTCACGCCCGCGGCCTGACGCGCGTGATCGTGCGGCTCGCGGCCCCGCCGCTCGCGGCCTGGAGCTCGGAACGGCAGCTGTCGGGGGCCGCCCGCGCGCAGCACCTCGACGTCCACACGCAGGCCGCGCGCGCCTACCTGGCGCGGCTCGTGCGGGCGCAGCAGGCCGCCGTCGCGCAGCTGCGCGTCGCGATCCCGGCCGCGCAGGTGCAGGAGCGCTACCAGGTGGTGCTCGACGGGTTCGCGGTCGAGCTGCCCTACCGCAAGCTGCCCGCACTCGTGCGCCTCGGCTTCGCGCGGCAGGTGTATCCGAGCCTCTCGTACTTCTCGACCATGGATCGCGGGCCGTCGGTGATCCACGCCAGCGACCTGACCGCGGCGACCGGCGATGCCGGGCAGGGCGTCAAGATCGGCGTCGTCGATACGGGCGTCGACCCGACCAACCCGTTCCTCGACCCGACCGGCTTCACGTACCCGGCCGGCTTCCCGAAGGGCGACGTCGCACTGACGACGCCGAAGGTGATCGTCGCGCGCGTCTTCCCCGGCCCGGGCGCGGGCGCCGCGGGCCACAAGGCTTTCGACGCGACCGAGCCGCACGGGACGCACGTGTCCGGCATCGCCGCCGGCGATCTGGACACGACCGCACCCGCCGGCCCCGACCATCCCACAACCACCGGGCTGTCGGGCGTCGCGCCGAAGGCATGGATCGGCAACTACCGCGTCTTCACGGTGCCGACGCCGCTCGGCGACGAGGCGAACACGCCCGAGATCATCGCGGCGTTCGAGTCGGCCGTCACGGACGGGATGAACGTGATCAACTTCTCGGGCGGCGGGCCGCAGACCGACCCGGCCAACGACGCCATGTACGTGGCGGTGCACAACACCGCGCTGGCCGGCGTCGTGCCCGTGATCGCGGCGGGTAACGACCGCGACGACTTCGGCCTCGGCACCGCCGGCTCGCCGGGCTCGGCACCGGACGCGATCACGGTCGCCGCGACCTCGAACGCCCACGTCTTCGCGCCCGCGCTCACCGTCGTCGGCGGGCCGCCGTCGCTCGGCGCCGTGCCGATCCAGGGCGCCGGCGGGGCGCGCCTGCCGCTCACGTGGTCGGTCGCCGACCAGACGGCCGTCGACGTCGCCACGATCATGGGCGACGACGGCAAGCCGGTCGACACGCACCTCTGCGGCCCGGCGAGCGACCCCGACGGCGCCCGCGGCAACCTGCCCGCCGGCTCGCTCGCGGGGAAGCTCGCCGTCGTCTCGCGGGGGACGTGCTCGTTCGCGTCGAAGGCGGAGCGCGCGAAACTCGCGGGCGCGACCGGCCTGCTCGTGATCGACAACCGCCCGGGTGAGGCGAACCCCATCCCCGTGACGCTCCCGCTCGCCGCCGGCATGATCGCCGACCTGGACGGCACCGCCCTGCGGGCGTTCGCGGACGCGAACGGCGGCACCGCGTCGATTCGCGTCTCCGGCGGGATCGAGGAGATCCCGACCGACCGTGCCGGCGTGATCACGAGCTTCTCCTCCGCCGGCCCGACCGACTTCGAGCACGCCCTGAAGCCCGACATCTCGGCGCCCGGCCTCGACGTCCTGTCGTCGACACCGCCGAAGACGACGGGCTCGACGTTCTCCGTGTTCGCGGGGACGTCGATGGCGACGCCCCATGTCGCCGGCGCGGCCGCGCTCCTGCTGCAGCGTCATCCCACCTGGGCCGCCTGGGAGGTGAAGTCGGCCCTGATGGGCACTGCCGGGCCTGCCTGGGGCGACACCGCACGTACGCAGGAGGCCTCGGTGCTGCTCGAGGGCGCAGGTCTCGCCAACGTCCTGGCCGCCGACGACCCGAAGCTCTTCACCGCGCCGCAGTCGCTGTCGTTCGGCCACATCGACGTGAGCCGGGGCGCGCAGGCCGACGGACTGGTGCTGTCGCTCTCCGACGCCGGCGACGGCGCCGGCAGCTGGGCCGTCACGGTCGCGCCGCAGACGCAGACGGCCGGGGTGACGGTGGACGTCTCGAGCCCGGCGGTGCTGGCTCCGGGCGGCGACGCGGCGATCCCGGTCGTCGTCCACGCCGCGGCCGACGCGGCGGTCGGAGAGAACGACGGCTTCGTCGTGCTCACCGAGAACGGCGTCTCGCGGCGCGTCCCGTACGCGTTCCTCGTCGAGCGGCCCGCGCTGGCGACCGTGGCGGCGGTGAAGCTCGCGCGGACGCAGTCGGGCAGCACGGCGGCCGGGGTCAGCAAGGTCTCGGCGTACTGCTGCCCGTCCGAGCCGTTCGGGCCACCGCCGTCGTACACCGGCGCGCCGATGAACGAGGACGGCTCCGAGCACGTCTACTGGACCGAGATCGACCAGCCGGCCGTGAACTTCGGCGTCTCGGTGCTCGCCGAGACCCCCGGCGCGCTGGTCGACCCGTTCGTGCTCGGATCGCAGGACGAGAACGACGTGCAGGGCTACGCGGGCACTCCGACCGACATCAACAGCCTCACCTACGACGCGAACGTCGACATCGGCGCGGCCGGCGCCCAGTACCCGCGCCTCCAGCGCTTCTACGTCGCGGTCGACTCGCGCGCCGACCCGTTCACGAACGCTCCACTGAAGGGCACCTACATCCTCGAGTCGTGGGTGAACGACGTCACGCCGCCCTCGGTGCGCCTCCTGACGACCCGGGTCACGGCCGGCCGCCCCACGCTCGCCGCGGAGGTGGTCGACACGGGCTCGGGCGTCGATCCGCTCTCCCTCGTGATCGCCTACGGCGGCGCGCTCGTCGGCGCCTCGGCCTACGACCCGTTCACCGGTGTCGCGCTGTTCGGCCTGCCCGCCACCGCGCCGAAGCTGAAGGCGGGCAAGGTCACGTCGATCATCGAGGCCTCGGACTTCCAGGAGTCGAAGAACATCGAGACGGTCGGCCCCGACATCTTCCCCAACACGGCGTTCCAGCGGAGCACGGTGACGGTCGTCGCCGGCCCCGCCGTCGACTGGCTGTTGCCGCCCGCGGGAACCTGCGCGCTCGCGACCGACCGCCTGGCGGTGACGGCCACGTCGACCAGGACGGTGCGGCAGGTCGTCTTCTACGACGGTGCCCGGCGCGTCGCCACCGACACGACCGGTCCGGGCGGCGTCTTCTCCGCGGTCTGGCACACCGCGGGCCTCGCCGGCGGGAAGCATCTGCTCACCGCCACGCTCACCGATGCGGCCGGACGCACCGCGACGGCGACCGAGACGATGCGGGTCTGCCGCTAGCCGGGCTAGCGCCGGCTCAGGACGAACCAGCCGAGCACTGCCTCGTAGCCGGCAGGGGCGAGTGCGCGGGCCCGCTCGCGGTCGTAGCCCGCGCAGTCGGCGAGGTCGAGGTACCGCTCGAGGTCGCGCGGCTCGTGCACGACGTCCTCGGTCTGGAGCACGAGGCTGTTCGCGTCGAACAGCGCGCGCAGGTCGCCCTCGGAAAGGACGCGGCTCGTCGACGGGTCGCGCGCCCGCTCGAAGCGGTTCAGCTCGAAGGCCTCGAGCGGATCGACGGGCGCCAGCTGGTCGACGACGAGGAGCGTCCCGCCGGGGCGCACGACGCGCACGAGCTCGGCGATCATGAGCTCCGGCCGGTGCGTGTGGTGCAGCGTCCGCAACGTGCCGGCGAGGTCGAAGGAGAAGTCGTCGAAGGGCAGCCGCTCACCGTCGCCGACGACGACCTCGACGTTCGCCGGCGCGCCCTCCCGGGCCCGCGCGGCCATCGCCGGGTCGACCTCGAGCGCGACGACTCCGCCGACCAGCGGGGCGAGCGCGTAGGCGAGGGCGCCCGTCCCCGTGCCCACGTCGAGCGCGCGCTCGTCGCCGGTGAGGCCAGGCAGCAGCGAGTGGAGCCGCTGCACCAGCTCGGCAGCGCGTTCGGCCTGCATCGCGGCGAAGCGGTCCGGCTTGCTCACTCGCTCAGTATTCATGCTTCGCGCACCAGGCGCCGGGAGCGCTCCGGCGACGAGTCGATGCCGCAGGCCAACTCGTAGGTGATCGTCCCGGCGACCCGCGCGTGCTCCTCGAGCGCCACGCCGTCGCCGACGATCGTGACCGGGGTCCCGGGGTCCACCTCGCCGTCCAGCTCGACCGCGAACGCGTCCATGGAGATGGTGCCCACCACCCGGCGTCGTGCCCCGTCGACCAGCACCTCGGTCCCGGTGAGGTCGCGCCGGAAGCCGTCGGCGTAGCCGACCGGCACGATCCCGATCCAGGTGTCGGCGGCTGCGACGAAACGGCGCCCGTAGCCGGTCGACTCGCCGGCGCGCAGGCGGCGGACGAGCGACACCTCGCTGCGCCAGGCGAGGACCGGAGCGAGGCCGTCGGCGGCGGCGTCGCCGCCGAACGGCGACAGGCCGTAGAGCGCGATCCCGCAACGGGCGGCGTCGAAGCGGGAGCCGGGCAGCCGCAGGACCGCGGCGCTGTTGGCGACGTGCCGGACGAGGTGCGCGTACGGCTCCGTCGCCTCACGGAAGCGGTCGATCTGGACCTGCGCGAAGGCGAGGTCGGTGTCGGCGGTCGCGAGGTGGGTCATCAGGCCGACGACCGAACGGCTCGGGGCGCCGAGCTCGGCGACGCCCCATCGCCCCATGCCGGTGTCGAGCTTGACGTGGACGGCGATCCGCTCCGGGATCGCCACGGTCGACACGACCAGCTCGAGCCGCGCCTCGCGCGCGGCCGGCACGTCGTGGGCCGCGGCCGGGCCGAGGACGACGATCCTCACCTCCGGATGGCTCGGCCGGAGCGCGAGCCCCTCCCCCACCGTCGCGACGCAGAGCGCGGAGGCCCCGGCCTCGAGGGCGGCCCGCGCGCAGTCGAGGGCGCCGTGCCCGTACGCGTCGCCTTTCAGGACCGCCCAGAGCTCGGCGCCGTCGAGCTCCCGCAGCAGCCGCCGGACGTTGTGCCGCAGCGCACCCAGGTCGATCGTGAGCTCGCTCCTCGCCACGGCGTTCAGCTGAGCGGCCGCCGCTCGACCCCTTCGCCCGCGAACGCCCGCTGGAGGCCGGGCAGGAGGTCGGAGGCGATCAGCCCCGTCTGGTGCGGGGCGAGCTCGCCCGCGAGCCCGTGCGCGACCGCGGCGAGCGCAGCCGCCCCCCGAGCGTCGATCCCCTTCGCGAGCAGCGCCGCGACGACACCGGTGAGGATGTCGCC